>JAFWZH010000259.1 GCA_017522515.1 Clostridia bacterium | reverse complement strand
CTGCTACTACTTGATGGGACTTAACTCCGCAACCAATACAGGTGATTTCACGTCGACTTCTAATGATATGGACGCGAACATCTTCGTCTCATCTGATATTTTGAGAATCACATTTGAGGCAGATGATTATGATGAAGTGAGCATTTCGATGATAGGAATCTCCGGACAGGTGGTAGATCAAGATGTGATTGAAATATACTCTGGCCATAACTATTACGAGAGAACTTTATCAAGCATAGTGCCAGGAGTATATATTATAAAAATCCAGGGGGCACATATACATCACATATCAAAATTCATTGTAGAAAACTAAATACCGTAAACATTTTTTATAAAAAGCACCATTCCATGTTCTCATACTCCCCTATAGTTATAGTACATAAGCGTAAGGAATGGTGCTACTTTTTATTTCTATTCCATCCATAATATAGATTCAAAAGATATAGATTTCCCCTCTCATATTATTTAAGTTTTTTTCACATTCAAGAATAATTATATTTCGGAAACCTTTTTAGAGGCAACCATCAATATGTATTTTTGCATTGAAAAATTTATAAAATTATGGGACTAAAGAGACTTTTATCTTTTTCGACATTTCTACTTGCTACAGTATCTTCATCTTATTCACAATGTATTGTTGCAGGGACGGAGTTTGACACAAAAACAGAATTGTGCAATCCTACAATGGAAAGTGACACCAATGAGGTGAATGGATGGTTCAACTCTAATGTTGCGGATTTCCTTGCTAAACAATGTGGCAATCGTAACTTTATTGGACATCCTTCTGATATCATACTGAATGGTTTACCTTCCAATAAATTTTCAGTCGTAGGAAACGCATCTTTGACTTGGAATGATTTGTTGAAATTGAAAACGCCTAATAGCAGTGACACAGGTATGGTGGTCGTCACAGCGAATCCTAAACTAATATCTCCATATTTGTCAGAGGGAAATGGCACACCGATGCTTGTCGCAATGGGAAATGGTCACGGATATCCATTCTTATCGTATTCTGTGACAGGACTTTCTCCTAATAGCACTGTGACGATGTCTGCTGACGTTTATGACTTGCTTGATATCAATGAGTTGGGGACAGCTTTGATGGCGATGAATTCGGGTATACAGAAAGCAAAAGATTACATAACAGAAATACCTTTGCCATATGCAAGTTCTTATATAGTCCAGTTGAATGCAGGAACAATAGATTATACACAAAGTAGAATAAACGGAAGCATTGCTAATCAATTCTCTATTATTGCAGCAACTACAAATAATAATGGAATGGCACCTACAGGTATGGGAGCGGCTTCAGTTACTCCTACTAATGGAGGAAAGCAGTTGAAGATTAGTGCTAAGGCTGATAATTCAGGATCTGTTACATTTTATTTTTGGAGAAACGCTGGAGGAAATGCACGTCCTATAGGTTTTGACAATATTGTTATTGAAGGCGAAATCTTGCCTGAGATTAAGGTTAGCGGAGCTCAATGTCCAATGAATCCATCTACATTGCGTCTTAACTCTAAATATCCTGCAGGCACAACTTATTCATGGAAGGTAGCTGAGACTTCTTCGCAGACATCAAACAACCCTACGTTCTTGTTTGTTCCTGGAAATGCAGGCAAATATAATGTGACATGTGAGGTCACTCTTCCTGGTTGTACGTCAGCAAAATCAAAAACATTCTCATTTGAAACAGGCAATAATTGTTGTGAAAGTGCCGACGGCATTCCATTGTCTACGGCAACCCTTTATAAAAATGATTTTGGTCAGTTCGTCGGTTCAACCTATGTTTACACTGATGCTAAAGGAAACGATTATTCTGTACCTGTTAAAGACTATTCGTTTTGTACTAGCGAAGCTGCGTCTCAGGTGATTGAAGATCAATTAGATAATTCCATAAAAGTACCATATAATAAAGATTTCTGTAGCGGTGAAGATGGTTATGTTATAACAACAGAAGATCCATATTTTGGCAGTGGTGGTGACCATACCGGTAATAGCAATGGAGGTATGCTTATCATGGATTTGAAAAGTAAGGGATGGAAAAACAAAGCTATTTTCAAAAAAGAAATAGAAAATCTTTGCAAGGGAATTCGTATATATTTCAGTGCAGCTGTACAGTCTATCAATGATGTCGCAGGAAAACCAGGTAATCCTACTTCAGTAGGAACTCTCGAACTTGTTCTTAAATCGGCTTCAGGTAGTGTATTGGCTTCTTCTGGAGATCAGATATTGACAAAACCAGGATGGATTGAAATGTCTGCTGAAGTCATATTGCAAAGAGATGAAACGTCGGTTTCTCTGGAATTGATTAGTTTGGAGGATGATTATACAGGTGATGGCCGTGGAGACTTTGCGGTTGATGATATAACACTTCAGGTTTGTGCACCACCAGCTGTTGAAATCACATCTAATTTGTCAGGAGAGGAGTTGTTGAATTTGTGTTCTGATAAAGAGTTCATCCTGAAGGCAGTAACTTCTGAGGCTGTAAAGAATTACTATAAGGATGTCAATTATTTGTTCCAGTGGACAAAAGATGACCCTACGGTTGTAGAAGAACCAGAATGGCATGATTTGGGATCTCCTTCTACAGATGATTCTTATACTTTTGCAAATCCAGTAAACGAAGAGCCATTCTTGACGGGTGTTAACTATCCAGAGACTAAATTTTTCTTCCGTTTGGTTGCTGGTGATAAGGAGTCTTTGACATCTGGTCGTGAATGGGAAGACATGAACGCACAGACTCCATGTAGAAATGTTTCTATTTCGAATATTCCTGTTGTAGCTGGCTTGAATTGCCCAACTTGTGTAATGCCTAACGAAGTGAATGTTGTACTGAGCACAGGAAGATTCAAAGAGAATGCCATATACTTATGTCCAGGCGATAGTGAAAAGCTTGAGGTAGGTGAAATAATCGGAACAGATGCAGACAACAAGCCATATTATAATTATGTCGTAAGTTGGTATAAGAATGATATCAATTCCACTCCTTTGATGAGAAAGGCATGTTCCGACGCGGATCATGGTGCTCATACGTTTACTATTTCCTACGATGACGTTATAGCAGATGGAAAGGATGAAGCTAAATATATCATTTTAATTCACGACAACAGTGATCCATCTTTAAGCAGCACTCCTTGTGATCATGCAGATACCATAACAGTTATTGCAAACCCTAAGCCAATGACGACGCTGACAGATCCAGATCCGTTCTGCGAGGGAACACTTGTCCAGGAGCCAGACAAGAAGATATCTGGATACGAGATCAGCTGGTACGAGGACAAAGATGCCACAAAAATGATTTCGGAACCAGAAATTGCATCAGTCACAGCAACAGAATCACCAAAATCATACTACTATGTTTTGGCTGACAATATAACTAGTTGTAAAAGTGATGTCAACGAATATAAAATTGAAGTGGCAAGTACTCCTATTCCATTAATCGGAGGAAGCATTGTCTACCAAAAAAGCGAGGGTGAAAATGGAGGGTTCAAGATGCCAACAGAACAGAATCCTGATGCCATCAAGAACGATTCTGACTGCATCATCGTTTGGTATAAAAAAGACAATGCAGGACAAATGATCCAAATTAATGAAGCAGATGCCACTCCTGTATACAATAGTTCTATGGTTGAGGATGAAATATACACGTACTATATTACACAGGTTAATAAAACAACAGGTTGTGAAAGCAAATTCTTTGTAATATTGATCATTGTGGAAGCAACCCCAACATCTTTAGAGAACATTTCTAATAAAAAAGTTTCTATCGTTCCTAATCCAGCGTCAACAAAGATATCTGTGATCGCTGAGGAAGTTGTAGAAAAGGTTGAGATCCTCAACATGGTTGGGGAAGTTGTGAAGGTAAGCAACAGAAAAGACATTGACACTTCAAGCCTTTCTAATGGCGTTTACTTTGTTCGCACAACTATCAACGATGAGACTACTGTCCATAAACTTGTGATTAACAAATAATATAGAGCAAGACTTGCTCTATATATTGCAGATTTATAGAACATAGTTAGTACTTTAGGATGCCATTGCAGACATATGTTTGCAATGACATCCTTTTTTATGATTTTTGAAATATAGAATTCAACAAACACAAAAGGATCTGTCATCTCATATATTTTAAGTTTTTTTCACATTCAAGAATAATTATATTCCAGAAACCATTTTAGAGGCAATCATTAACATGTATTTTTGCAACGAAAAAATATACATATTTATGAAACTACAAAGACTATTTTTTTCAACATTTCTACTTGCTACCGTATCTTCATCTTATTCACAATGTATTGTTGCTGGAACAGACTTTGATACAAATGCAACCCTTTGTTGCCCGATATTGACTTCTGATGCAGAAGAAGGAGGATGGTATAACGATGGGCTTGATGTGACAGAACTTTGTAATACCGACATGTTTGCTAGCATTGAAGCAACAAAACAAAATGGAGTTGGCGGCATCCTCTTTACCGAGAGCAGTGATGATATGACTAACGTAGATAAGGTATTCACAAATAATAGTTCAACGTTAGGCGATTCGACTCAGTATGGATATTCTACCGTCACAGCACAACCTAAACTCATAAGTTCATTCTTAAAAGCGAATGAGACTTCCAACAATATGTTTGTCAATGTGGGAAGTAAGGATCGTTTCCCTATACTTTCATACAAGATAAATGGATTAAAGCCAGGCTCTGATGTTACTCTTACATTCACTGTACACGACCTATTTGATATCACATATTTTCGCTATTTGAACGATACTGTTTGTACTGGTGCAAATGCGAAAAAGAAAATGTCTGATTTCATTACAGGGTACAATTATGTTTCATCGACCAAATCTATTGGAGGTGGAAATGGTCTTGAATTGGGAGTTACTTCTTCTGCTGATGTTAAAGCAGGAGAGGTCCTGTTTGATCCGTATAATTATAATATGCTTAAGAGAGATGCACTTACAAAAGAAAAGACTACAAAAGTCGCTCATGGCAGCAGTGTTGACATTACATACTCTACAACAGTACCGGAAACTGGCAATTTGACTTTCTATTTCTATAAGACAACCGACTGTATCAAGGTACCTGTTGGTATTGATAACATAAAGGTGACAGGGGAAATAATTCCTACAATTTCAGCAAAAGGCAATCCTTGTCCTGAGCAGCCGATACTTATAACTTCAAAACAAAAATATCCAGAAGGGACTAAGTTCTCATGGAAAGAATCTGTTACAAATCAAACATCATCAGATGCAAGCTTTAAGTTTATTCCAGATGCAGCGGAAACCGATTATAGTGTAACACTTGAAGTCATTTTACCTGGATGTAAAGATTCTAAGTCGGAAGCATTAAATCTTCATTCAGGAACTTGTTGTACAAGTGCCGACGGTGCACCTATGGCAATGGCATACTTATTCTATGATGATTTCGGTAATTTCATATCTGATGATTTATACGAATGGACAGATAGGTTTGGAGAAACTCATACAGAGACGATTCCAGCAGGACAAACCCACACTTCTCAATCCCATAACACTGATATTAAGATACCATATGTAAAAGCATATAATATTGAAAACAGTGGAGCCAAATTGGCTGTACCTATGGCAGGTGGAACAAAGAGTGAATTGTACAACCATGGTGTATATGTTGTGTCGAAGTATGGTGGTTATCCTGGAGGTGTAGCTTACGACAATTCTGGCACTAAGACTGGTGGCATGCTTCAGTTTGACCTTCTTGAAGACGGAACACAGGATGAGTTCTTTGAGGTAGATATTGAGCATATCTGTACAGGTAAGGAGATTTCCTTTGGTGCTGATTTTGCATCAATGTCTGAACATCCTGGATGCATTGAAGTATCTCTAGAATACAATGGAAACGTTTTGGCTTCAAATCATAAGAGCTTTAATGGTGGTTCTGATGGTTGGCAGAGTGTCAACGAAGCTCTTATTATAAACTCCAAAGATGTTGACAATGCATCAGAAGTTACACTTACAATGAAGATAAAGCACAACCCATCTTGTATTCCAGGCGGTTATGTATTAGGTTATGGTCGTGACTATGCGATTGACAATATTTTCATTAGTGTTTGTACACCTCCAGATGTGGCTTTGCAATATTCTATAAACAAAGGGGATCTCCTCGAGCTAAGCACAGGAGATGTTTTTACTCTTTCTGCTGTCACATCTGATGCGGTAACGAAATTCTATTCGTATAACAATGGTCAAGTTGACCCAAGCAAGAAGGTAGGTTATGTATATCAATATACATTCCAGGATCCGACTACTGAAACCGAGATAAATAAAATTGAGTGGAAGACTATTCACAAAGATGAAGTAGTAGAGACAGACTCTTTTAATGTGGATATAGAAAAATATTGGGATGGCATCTTCTCTAAAATGGAAGCAAACGACCGCATCTATTTCCGTGTTGTTGTTGGTGAGTATTCAGATTTGATTGCCGACCAGACGTGGAAGAAACATTCCGCATTATCTTCATGCCGTAAAGTTTCTATCTCTAATATTCCTGTGGTTGCTGGAGTAACGAAGGTCGAGAGCACAACAAAACCTTCAATAACATATACAGGCACACCATGTCCTGAACAGCCTATACGTTTGACTGCAAAACAAAGCTATCCAGAAGGAACAAAGTTCTTGTGGAAAGAATCTGTGACAGGTCAGACTTCTACAGATACAAGCTTTATTTTTATCCCTGACGCTGCAAATACAGATTATAGTGTAACGCTTGAGGTAACAGCTCCAGGTCTGAGTGCAGCCAAATCGGATGTTCTGACTATCCATTCAGAAAACTGTTGTGAAAATGCTGACGGTGCGCCTATGTCAATGACTTACTTATTCTTTGATGATTTCGGCAATTTCACATCTGACAGCACATACGAATGGAAAGATAAATATAGAATGACTCATACAGAGCAGATTCCTGCAGGACACTCACATATTGCACAGAGTGTAAGTCTTTCGGATAAAACTCCTTGCGTGAGAGCTTATAATATTGAATCAACAGGTGCGACGTTGCATATGCCATATCTTAAAGATGCTGGAATTGATAAAGATATTTACAACCTTGGAATGTATGCAGTCTCTGCACATGGTGCTTATCCTAGTGGTATAGCTTACGACAATTCTGGCACTAAGACTGGTGGCATGCTTCAGTTTGACCTTCTTGATGACGGATCACAGGATGAGTTCTTCGAGGTTGATATCGACAATATCTGTGTAGGAAAAGCTGTTTCCTTTGGTGTCGATTTCTCATCAATCAGTGAACATCCAGGAGCCATTGAAGTATCATTCGAATATAACGGAAAAGTTTTGGCATCTGAATATAAAAGTGTAAATGGAGGCTCTGATGGTTGGAGATGTATCGATAAAGTGTTTACGCTAAATTCTGAAGATGTTAATGGAAAATCTGAGGTCACACTTACAATGAAGATGAAGCATGATACAGCTCATGTTCCAACAAGTGCCGTAATGGGAGTAGGCCGTGACTATGCGATTGACAATATATTCGTTAAAGTTTGTACTCCTCCAGATGTAAATTTGGAATCTTCAGTAAATACAGGTAAGAATCTTCTTGATCTATGTTCTGGTGATGTGTTGACTCTTTCTTCTGTGACATCTGATGCTGTAAAGAAATTCTATTTGTATAGCAATGGTAGATTTGATTCAAATAAGAAGTTAGGTTATGTATATCAATATACATTCCAGGATCCATCTACAGAAAATGAGATTAACAAAATTGAGTGGAAAACTATTCACAAAGAAGAAGTGGTGGAAACAGACTCTTTTGATGTGGACGTTGAGGAATACTTCACTTCTTTACATAATGACACTGCTAATCGTATCTATTTCCGTGTCGTCACTGGTGAGTATTCAGAATTGATCGCAAACCAATCATGGAAGAAACAATCCGCATCATCTAGTTGTCGAAATGTATCTATCTCTCTTGTTCCCGTTGTAGCAGGTTTGAATTGTGTGATTACATGTAAAGACATCAAGAACACCGTAGACAACACAAACAAAATCGAGTATTACAAAAAGGATGCCAAAAAAGATTCTTTGAAATCACTTGACCAGCAGGACGAAGATGTATTCAAATCAGCATTGGCATCAAGTGTCTACACATTGAAGATTGGTATTGTTGAGGATGCGACAGAAGCAACAGCACCAGATCTAAAGAGTGCCAAACTTGGTAAAGCAAGTTCTACAATCCCTGTTCCAACAGTTAAAAATGTAGACAGCAAAGATGATGAATACTTGTGGTATTACACTTACCTTGAATCAGCAAATGGTTGTATGAGCGACACTGTTCTTGTCGGTGTAGTCATCAATGGAGAGCAGACATCTTTGACAAATACTCTTGCAAAGACAGTCTCTATCACTCCTAATCCAGCGACAACAAAGATCTCTGTGATCGCTGAGGAAGTTGTAGAAAAGGTTGAGATCCTTAACATGGTTGGAGAAGTTGTGAAGGTAAGCAACAGAAAAGACATTGACACTTCAACTCTTTCTAATGGTGTTTACTTCGTTCGCACAACTATCAACGATGAGACAACTGTTCATAAGCTTGTGATTAATAAATAATACCAAGCAGGACAAAATAATTGAAGGTCGGCACATCAGTGTCGACCTTTTTTATTGTTTTGTAGACGTCGAGATGCCGCGTCTATACTATTAAATAAAAAAATGGAGGTGTCTGATTGACACCTCCATTTTATCATTTATAATTTCGAATTCAGCATTCAAAAATTACTCCCACTCAATTGTACCAGGAGGTTTGTGTGTAACGTCGTACCACAACGAACCTGCTCCTTCTGCTACGAATCTACCCCAAAGTCCATCAAGAAGCTTCTGGTCGATCTCAGCGAAATTAGCTGTCATAGCCTCTGATGAGTTTACAGGACGCATTACGATACATGGTTTGTTCTGCACTGTAAGCGGAACCAACACAACCGGCATCTGCCATATTGATTCGTATAGATTGTTCTCCTGCAAGAACTCAGTACAGATATTGTCAAACTTACGTAGAACATCGAAGTTCTTCTTTGTAGCATACTGCTCCACCAACTTCGGATTCTCGTCGCTTACACTACCTACCTGCCAGATCACACGGTTGATTACCTTGAAACGGTTAACCAATTCAGTTGAGAATTTCTCACACTGCTTCCAAGTAAGATTCTGTGTAGTAAGCAAGAATGGCTGTGCGTATGTTCTACCGTCGCCCTGCACTCCTACACTCTTGATAGGAAGGACTTTTCCTTCTATATTGTTCTCCTTCAAATACTCTGCTAGACCAGGCACATCTGCGTTTGTTGCGAACTCTCCCTTGCCATCTGTGCAAAGCAAACGAACACCAAGACCTGGACCAGGGAATGGGTGACGCCATACAAGGTTGTGAGGAATACCAAGCTCCTCTCCCAACATACGTACCTCATCCTTATATAGATCTGCCAACGGCTCAAGAAGCAAGCCCTGTGCCATCAAATCCATCACCTCCTTAACACGGTTGTGGTGAGTCTTGATAAGGTCGGCATTCTTTGTACCTCCACTCTCGATTGTATCTGGGTAAATAGTTCCCTGAGCGATCATCCACTCTTTTGGATCAAGATTCAATTTAGCCATCTCCTCGTCTTTCACAACCAAGAATGTAGCACCGATTCTCTTTCTCTTCTCCTCTGGAGCTGTAATACCCTCAAGTTTGCCCAAGAATGTATCTGTAGCGTCTACGACACGAAGATTATGCATGCCTTCAGCCTTCAAGAAATCAATAATCTTTGCCGACTCATCCATACGCATCATACCGTTGTCGATATGAAGTCCCATCACACGGTCTGTACCCAACACACGGTTCAAAAGCACGAATGCTACAGTACTGTCGACACCTCCAGACACAAGCAAGAACACCTTTCTGTCGCCAACCTCTTTCTTGATCTTCTCAGAGATAAGAGGCATATAGCTCTTCATGTTCCATGTGCGTTGGCATCCACAAATATCAATGAAATTGTCGAGAATCTTCATTCCATACTTACTGTGAGTCACCTCAGGATGGAACTGGATTCCATAGATTTTACGATCGTCGAGAGCCACTGCTGCAATAGGGCAATCCTTCGTCGACGCGATGATTTTATAACCCTCAGGCAATTTTTCAACTGCATCGCCATGGCTCATCCACATTGGCGAAGACGCAGGGATATCCTTCAAAAGCGGATGCTGAGGCTCCTTCAAAAGAAGGTCAGCTATTCCATACTCCTTCACCTTACCTGGGCGAACTGTTCCTCCAAGCTGCGAAGCCATCAACTGGTGGCCATAGCAGATTCCTAGTTTAGGAACAGGGATATTCAAAATTTCAGGATTGTAGTCGGGAGCATCCTCTGCGTAGACGCTTGATGGTCCACCACTGTAGATGATACCTGTTGCTCCTGCGAACTCCTCTACTGAGGCTGTAGGAGGCAATATCTCTGTAAACACACCCAAACGGCGCACTCTGTTTGCTATCAGGTGGGCATACTGTCCACCAAAGTCCAGAACTATGATTTTATCCTGCATATAATAGTTTTTTGTTATTTCAATAGTTTTTCGAAAAGGCTCCAGTCGACATTTCTCGCGTCTACTCTATATTTAGCCTTCTCGTAGAATGGGATCCTTTTAGCAAGAGATTCCCTGATATACTCAAGCATCTCCTCGTCGCTCTTATATTTAAGAAGCGGACGCTCATTCTTAGCTGAGCGTAGATAGTCGAAAAGCACCTCTGCACTCGCCTCAAGGTAAACAGTGTCACCTGCCGCATTCATTATATCCATATTGTCGAAGAAACATGGAGTGCCACCACCGGCAGAAATCACTATATTTTCAAATTCAGAGACCTCTTTTAGCATGTTATGCTCAATCTTACGAAATCCCTCCTCTCCTTTTTCCTTGAAGATCTGAGAGACTGTCTTGAATTGACGCTGCTCGATATATATGTCCAAATCCTTAAAATCCAAGTTATATTTTTCGGCCAACATCTTGCCGTAGGTAGTCTTTCCGCTACCCATATAACCCACCAAGAATATACGCTTCATTATCAATTTATAATTAGACGGTGCAAAATTACATTTTTTTTGGATAATAATGGAGATTTAGATTGCTAATTGGCTTTCTGATGTACTAGTTTTCACCCATTAAAGTTTTCCGCCTCCACGACCATTGTTGACTCACAAAGCATAATCATTTCAAAAATGTATTTCTGTTTATTTATATAAGCAATAAACACAAAATATCATAAAACAAAAAAGGAGTTCATTTCTGAACTCCTCTTGCGGTATGGACGGGAATGTAATCATATACGAATTAATAATTAAGAAGATATGAACATTACCCAAATCAAGGATCAGCTTACCTGTGTTGAGTTCTTAAAGAACAATGGCATAGAACCTGTTAGGCATACGTCTTCTGGGTATCTATATCATTCTCCATTTCGAGATGATGTTCATCCTTCTTTGACAATATCCAGAGATGGCAAAATCTGGAAAGATCTTTCCGAAAACGACTTGAACGACAAAGGTTATTCTATCATTGATTTGGTAGGAAGATTCATCGGGACTACAGACTTTAAAACAATCATAGCATACTGCAACAACCTCTTAGGAGGTGTGGTTTCTTACAACACGAATAACTCTTTCAATCATCAATATAGTAGAAACAAAAAAAAGCTTGAAGAATTAGGAGACGAAATAGGAGTAAATAATATTCCTGTCTACAATAACAGAATTATAAACCTGTCTTCGTTTTCCGACAAAGAAATAATCAAATACGCTCAAGATAGAGGTATCAGCCAGGAAACTCTGAACACTTTTTGCAAACAAATAACTCTTTACAATAAAAAAAGCAATCAGACATATAACGCTGTAGGATTTCCTACCAATACAAAAAATCATTTTGAAATTAGAAATACAAGCATCAAACTGATAGGAAATACTACAGGAGAAAAAATCACTAAAGATATCACTTACTATCATAACAACAAGCAATCAGTTTGTGTGTTTGAAGGGTTCTTTGATATGCTTTCATTCATAGAAATGATGAAATACAAAGGATTAGATATAAATCAATTTAATTACCTTGTACTGAATTCAACAAGTTTGAAAAATAAAGCATTAGAAGCATTGAATTTTTCTCAAACGATATATCTCTGCCTAGACAATGATGAAGCTGGGGCTCTTGCGACCCGATACTTCACAGAAACATTCGGCAAACAAAGGGTAAAAGATCTGCGATATAAATACAGCAATTTTGGAGATTTGAATGACTTCTGGAAATATTGTTATAGCAAAATTGAAATAATCAAGAACAATCGGTTGATTCATAAATTAGTTACAGATTGTGATTTAGAATTTGATTTCCAAAGGATCAATGAGGATGCTACATCAACTATAAAAAAGAAAAAATAATGGAGGAAATAGATTATTCTAAAATAAACCAAGAAGTATTTAACAGCATTCTTGGATCTTCAAATGAAAAAAACGAGATTTCTTCTCCAGAAGAAACCAATAAGGTTATGCCTATTGACAAAAACATTATGGTTTGTGATCTCTGGAAGAAATTTGCTGACATGGACAAAGACAAAGTTGAAATCGGATATGTTAGCAGGCCTGAAGAAGAAAGAGAGTATGGATATGTTGAGATTAAAGATTTAATATTAACAAAAGCCGAACAGAAAGCGGCGGAAGATATGTGCATAAAATTAAATTATGCAGGAACAAATTTTGAATACAACGAAGAAGAAAAAACATTACTGGCGGTATGGGAAAATTCTTTAATGAGCGGAGAAGCTTTTCTTGGGAAGAATAAAGAATGGGCCGAAAAAAAAGGATTGACTTCAGACTCTATTCTTGTTTCTCAGGACAATGTTATTACAAATATATCTAACGTTTCGTCACACATTGAATCCGATGTTAAAGATCAAGACGAGAACAGTCTTACCAGTGAAATCCAAACACAAGGATTAAACGATAAAAAGGAAGAAGAAAGTAATGTTATTCCAGAAGAAATAGCAAAAGATGCAATAGACATTACTAAAGAAGAATCTTCACAAAAAAACACAAATAAAAAACATTCTTCTATACATAGAGATATAGATGTCATGAAAGAAGATTATCTTCTTGCTTTTCTTACTTCCTTCTATCATGAATTGAAGATCAAAGGAGATATTGAAGAAATCTGGGAAAGTATAAGAAATTCACAAGAAAAAAAATTAGAAACAGAACAAACAAAAGAACTCCGTATTGTTACCAGGATAGAAGATAAAGATGGAAATGTGAGTTTTAATGTATGTTCAAAAGAAAATCAAGCATTTACATTAGATCTCGAAAAATATAAAGACAAGAATCTTAAAATCGACACATTTGAAGTCGAAAAGAATTCTATATCAACGATAGAAGATATATTAAATCACTCCGATATAGCATTGACTCAAGATGATATAGCCAATATCGATGTTGAATTATCCCAAAAAGCAAATTGGTTAACTACAAAAGATTTTGAGGACGAGAACTCAATTTTAAAATCTGAATATTCGCAACTAAAAAATCTAGACATTCCTATTGCTGAAATTGAGAAGAATATCAACTGGAAAGCAATAGAGAAGAATACTGGAATCACAAAATCAATGCTTCAAAAAGATAACAATTACGAAAGATTCATTATGGGACAGGAGACTTCCACTATGAGTATCAAAACTCCATGTGGAGATGACAGCAATATATTGAATATTTCAACAGAAGGAAGACTCAAACTTATTCGAAATGAAGAAGGTGATTATAAAGTCGTAACTGTAGATAATAATAAAATAGAATTATTAAAAACAGACTTAACATCGGAGCAAAAAGAAGACAGAAAAAAAAACAATAGATACTTCGTCTCAAAAGACGGACAAGATTTTGTTGTCAGAAAAGAAGGAGACGAAGTGAAGATTGAACGATTACCCAATCTTCTTCTAGAAGAAATAAAAAACGAATATAATTTAAGCGACAAAGACTTACTGAGACTTCGAGCTGGAGAATCTTTGAACATAGAATATCAAACAAAAAATGGCAAAACAAAAAATGCTGATATTGCTTTGACAAATCTATCAATCAACAATCAAACAAGACAAGAAGCAAAAGACTTATCGTTTAAAGCAAAGACAAATTTAGTTCTTAAGATTTTCAACAAAAAAGATGTCCTACCAGAGAAAAACATATATCAAACAGAAGGTGCTGGTGTAAAAATTAGATAATGAAAAAAATGGAAGAATTATTACACATAACAGAAGATCAACTTAACGATGAGTTGTTTTCTAAATATCAGGTTCGTTGGATTCAGGTCGGATTCGCAGAAACAGTAATAAAATTAGGAAATGTCATTCTAACAGAGATTGCTGGCTCTGTAGAACAAATCGCAACAATGTTTTATAGTCCAATCCCTTTAACTTGTGTGAGTCAGATATACAATGATCTTCATCGTAAATTCTGCGATTTGGAAGCATTGCAGACTGAAATCATCACAATTAGCAACAATCTAAATATGACAACTTATTTTTTTCAGGGTCTAATAAATAAAGTTAATGAAGCACGTTTTGTTCTTGACAGGGTTGTTTCTCTTAAGGAAATTCTAACAATGTTGATTGAACAATTTAAGGATATAACAAAAGTAGGAGTCAATAAAGAAGAAAGAGATAAAAACATAAATGATTATTTCAATATAATCAAACCACATATACTAAAGTATCAAAAAAAGATGAATGATTTGGCAAATCTTTATTTGGTTTATGGAGAAAAACTAAAAAGACTCAATTCACAGGACGAGGAGCGTCAGGAAATAGAGAAATCATTTTTCCTGGCACATTAAACGATTCTTCGTTCTACTTGAATTACGGATACTTAGTTATCGACAGATTCTATTAATTAAAAACATAAATTTTATGGCAAACGAAAATGTAACACCTGAATTTGTCTTAAATCCAGACAATCAGGTAACAGCTTCTCATTCAGAAGAAGTTCAGAAGAGTGCAGACATCACTCTTGGAAAGGTGTGGAACATGATGCAGAACATGGCTGTATCAACAGAAAAAAAGGATCTTGATGGCATTGATGCTGGAGTCGTAGTCACAATCAGCGATGAAAAATTAACTCCATCTCAGTTTCATGCGATCAAAACTGTCTGCGAACAATGTCATGGTGTATACATGACAAAAGCGATTAAAGATATTGTGTTTGATAACGATATGGAGAAGAACACATATTCTTTTCAGTTTGCGTCAGAAACCGACGCAAATGATTTTATTGGTTTGAATCGTAACAATCCAGAACTTAATGAAGATGCTGTAATTGTATCTGCCACCAAGATCCGTTCCGAATACAGTTTGACAAAGTATCGAGTTACAGTATCGGACAATGAGGTAAGGTTGATTTACAACAATAACGAACTCACACCAGAACAGTTCAAATCACTTTCTGACAAAGTCAAAGAGAATGGTATTGCAAAGCTTTCCACGTCGATGTACCATTCTACAATAATCACTTTTCCAATAAAGTATAGCGACTTTTTCCTTGAGAAAGCTCGTAACAACGACATCCAGAACGGACGAGAGGTGAGGGAATTTCGCACTTTTGTGTCTCAAAAAGATGCATACGAATGCATGATGACATTTAAGAAGGAACTTGATTCCATTGTAAAAGAGAACTTCAAGATGAGAGGTATTCGTCGAGAAGGATTGGATTCTCTAATTATTCCTGTATATATTGACAAAAATGTCGACATGGGAAAAGATTCTAACAAAGTTGAGTTAGAAAGATTACAGGGATTTCTTAAAGAAAAGGGATTGACGATTGTTTCTGAAGAGAAGGTATCAAAACAAGGAAACAATTATACTTCTCGTCAGATCATTATTCCCAACAATGATTTGGAAACAGCTTTGCAAGTTAGGGATGAAGTTCAAACATTAACATCAAAGTTAAACGGTACGACATCGGTAATGAGTGTTGATACTATCATTTCCGCTAAAGAAGACAAAGATTTTGTTTCCGTTGAAGTCAACCATTTGCCTAAAGGTGCAAAAATAACAAGTGACGCAGAAAAATACGGATTCAAACTAAAAGAGAACTCCTGGAAAGAGTACGCAGATGGGAGCATCAAAGCGACATTTGTAACGTCAACAAAAAATGGACTTTCTAAAGAAGATAGGCAAGTAGATCTTGATGAATTGCAATTTAAGGCAAGTATGTTGCAGTCTAAAATTGCATCATTAGAAGTAGGAGCAACAACATGTCAGAAGTACTTAAATCAGATGGATAACGAAATCAAAGTACTTATTAATGCGGAAAAAAAGGAGTATCATAACTTAACTCAAAATCTGACATACACAATCAAAGATGCTCCTGAAGTTGTCATGATCCGTCTTAAGACAGATAATCTTGATAACAAAACGATGAAAGAAATATGTTCCCAAGTTAGAGAATTAGGAGGTTTTGTCATTTCCGACAGAGGATCAATGTCTATTGGATTCTCCTCTGCTGACATAATGCAAAAAGTTAATCAACAAACTGGAGAATTAGAGCAAAGACAATATCCTATTAAAGGACGTTCGCTTGAGGAATGCCATGAGCTTGTAAATTCAGTACAAGAGCACATTCTTGCCAAAGGAGTCCTCAAAATCAGCGATTTCCTTAAAATGGAGAAAGCAAAAGAAAGTAAGGTACAAAATCTTGAAAACGAAAGAAAAACCATCAAGATTGGCAAGTAACATAAGATTCTGTATTGTCTAACAACTACGAGTTTTGGACTTCCAGATGGAAGTTCAAAGCTCGTATATAAACATAGAAAATATGAAAAATGATATTTTAACTGATAATAAGATAGAAGGTTATAAGCACAAATCTATCAATGATATACATTACGATGAAAATGAAATCAGAAATCTGAAAAACAGATTGGGAATTGGTCAATTCAGAAATGGAACTGAGACAATTGTAGGCACAGCCTATCTTAATGAATATGCAAAAGCAAAAGGAATTAATTTATTTTCTTTCACAGAAAAAGAAAACGAGACTTTGCGTTTCTTTGTTAAAAATTTTACAGACGACATTACAGGATTAAATCGAAACAATTCATCAGTAAAAGATAAACTGTTTCGATATTTCTCGACATATGCATACGAATCCCCTAAATACTATGCAACTCAATACAAATGTTTGTCTCCAGAATATAGTCAGGATAACGAACATGCAGAAACGACAATCTCCAATTTATGGAAAGATTTATGTGATTCTGTACATGGGAAAAATAACAACAATGCATTAAGTGATGCTTATAGTAAAAACACCAGTTATTATACACCTAAAGAAATAACTTCCATATTAGCAGATATAGTCAAATCAGCAGGTCTGCAAAATGGTCAAAAATTGGGAGATTTTGCGGTTGGCATGGGGGCATTCGTCAAAGACTATGAAGACAAAAGATTAAACATAACAGGCATAGATATAGATATATTAGCCAGTTTAACGACTAAAATACTATATCCTTATGTAAATACCATCAATAGTGCCTTACAAGACGTAAGGAATCTAAAAAAAGATTTTGATATAACAGCCACTAATGTGCCTTTTTCTGGAAACTCCCTCAATGTTGTAGATTTGACTTGGGATTATAAATCATCAGCACAAAAAATGGCCAAAAACTCACTTCATAATTATTACATTATGAAGATGTTGGAGCAAACAAAGGAAGGCGGAATGAGTGTGATCATTACCAGTACTGGATTCCTAGACAACAGCCGAAATGAAGTAAGAAAAGAAATTGCCAATCAAGCCAAGTTGATAGGTGTAGTTCGTCTTCCCTCTGGAATTTTTGTTGATTCTGAGCAAACAGAATGTGATTTGCTAATTTTCCGCAAATGGAAAAAAGGTGAAGACAAGATACAGAAATTCGACTTCATAGAAAGTAATGCAGTTACCATTATAGAAAAGAACCCAGACAAAAAAGGAGATTCTATCAATTCTTATAACACTAGATATGTAAACAATCTTTTTATAGAGTCATATAAAACATTAGCTAATAATAAGGAAGAAGTAGTAAATAAAGATTCTCTTATTTTAGGAAATCTATCAATCGGCACTAGAGCTCTTGGAAAATTTGTCAAAAAAGACTTTTTTGTTAATCCAATCAAATCGATTGACATTGACAATCAGAATCCATCAAATATTCTTTCTTCTAAAGATCTGAAAGATTTAAGTGTCAAAATAAAAAGTACAATACTTGATCAAATTAAAGAAGAAGGTGAATTTTTGAGTATAATTCCGGAACAACAAACTGTTGATGAAGTTAAAAACATTCCAACAACATTCAATCGAAATGCGATAATAATAGAAGAAAACGGAATAAAAGTTCCATACGTAGAATATTTTACTTATTCTAAATATGGGGAACAATCCTCAGTCATAGAAAAAATTGAAGGATTATCTGATAAACAAATATCTATTTTATGTGACTACATTGAGTTGAGAAATGCATACAAAACTCATCGTAAAATAGCAAAGGATAATGCAGGAATAAAGGATAGTGAAGATTTTGATAAAAGTCTTGTTCATATAAAAAACATATATGAAAATTTCATACAAAAAAATGGTAATCTTTTTGATAATAAAGAAATTCAATTCATTAAAGATTACGATAAAGATTTTCTTGACATCATACTCTTAGAGAAGAAAAATGAAGAAGGGAAAATCGTTGTAGCAAGTATTTTAGAACGAAATATCTTCGTTAATTCCAAGCAAAAATTACCTACTTCCATAGAGGAGCATGTCTTGTATTCGATGAATAAGAAATTCGGAGAAATTGACATTGCGTATCTAGAAGAAAATTTTGGAGCTAATTGGCAAGATATATGCAAAGGAGAAATTTTCTTTTGTCCTGAAGAAGAAAAGTTTATTCCTAAGAATATCTATTTGTCAGGTAACATTGCTGACAAAATTAATTATATAGAGTCATCAGGTCTTGCAGAGAAATACGCTGAAAACATATCAGCTTTGAAAGAAGCCATGCCCAAACGACTTACAATAGACGAAATTGATATTCAAGGCGGATTACCATATATTAGTAAAGAAATATATTCTTCTTTTTGTGATGCAATTAATGAAGGAATAGGAACTAATTCTTACACATTCCAGTTCAATGAAACTCTTTGTACTATAGAATGTGTATCGAGAGGGAAAAATGAAAATAAATATTTTAACCAAATTGCATCTAAATTTGGTTTGTCCTTATCTGAGGGCATGCCATTTGATAGTGAAGATTCTGTATCGTCTAAACTAAAAAGATTGAATAACGCATTAGATTGTTTTGTTCAAGGGGGAGTTGCAACATTTGGAACTCGTCAGAAAAAGGATGAATCATATGAGGTCTATGCTAAAAGAAAAGGAATTTGGGAATTTGAAGCAAAGAATCTGTTCGTTGAACTTAACAAATTACTGAAAAGATTTATAAAAAACACACCAGGACATTCTGCAATTGTTGAGAAAAAATATAATGATTCTCTTAATTCTTATGTCGTTCCTAAGTTTGACGGATCTTTTATCCAAGTTGACGGTTTACGCAAAGATTTATATGACTATCAGAGACGGGCAATAGCACAGATGTTATATAATAGAACAGGTCTACTTGATCATGCAGTTGGAGCTGGAAAAACATTGACAATGGCATCACTTATGAAAACAATGAAGAAGATGAATATGTGCAATCGTCCTGTTATGATTGTTCGTCCTAACAACATTGCATCAATTAAAAAAGATTTGGAGTCTTCTTTTGAAAATACGAAAATAGTATATGTAATGGCAGGTGATGGTAAAAACAATAGCATTGCCAATTCATTAAAAAGTATAAAAAATGAGGACTTTGACTTATGTGTTATGACAGAATCAGCTCTTGCTCATATATATGTGCCAAACGCTGAATTAATAGATATAAAACGAGATATTGTATACCAAAATGAATTGATGGATGCTATTTTATCTGATAATCAAAAGTCAACGAAATATGAAACTGTTCTTAATGAGATAAGAAAAAGAATCTCAAAATTACATGAGAATCTAAAACTCCTTGAGATCCAAGAAGAAAAAGACAAAAAAACAAAAATTGGAATTAGTGATTTAGGGTTCGATTTTTTCTGTGTCGATGAAGCCCACGGATATAAAAATCTTGCAACAGAGACAGGAAAACAAATGACACAAGGTTCAGGTGTTGCAGAAAGCTCAAACAAGGCTAAAAATATGATGAGCTTGTGTCATTATATCCATACCCTTAACAACAATACTGATACTGGCATTGTCATGGCAACAGGAACGCCCATAACAAATGCCATTACCGAAATGCTGGTATATTTCAAGTATATAAAGCCCAATTTTCTAAAAAAAGCTGGATGGGATGACAAAAATTTCGAAAATACATTTTATCCTCCAACAGAAGAGATAACATATGATGCAATCGGAACACCAAGAAGACAAAAGGTTTATGGAAAGATAAGTAACATAAACGCTTTATCTCCAATGTATATGACTCTCGCAAATGTTGTCGATACAGAAAATACTCCTCTTCTACTAAAAAACAGACCAAAGGGGAACGTGGAGCAAATCATGATTCCTTCGTCATCTGCTTATTATGCAGTTACAGAAGATATTAAATTAATTCTTGAATATCAAAAAGCAATTAGTTCTCATAAAGAGCCAGCAAGATCACTTAATGAATTAAAATATATAAAACTTACAGAAGGGGAAAGAAAGGCATTGTCTCTTACTGCAATATCTATTGCCAGAAGAGGAACGGTTGACGTTGACTTTGTGATTCCTCAAGAGGTTCTCAAAACGATTGCGACAGATTACAACATACCTGTAAGTTTGCTCACACGTAACTCTAAAAGAGAGACGTGTGTTAAGATGATAAAAGACAGGTATGATGAGACTGTAGGCGTTTTCAATGGCAAAGAATACAAAGGTGTGCAACTTATATTCTGCGATCAAGTTAGTAACGCAAGATATGAGAAAAAAGAGATTGTGTTTACATCACTTTTAGAAAACCACAATAAGTTTATCGCATTAGACGAAGATCTTAAGATTATGATGGCAAGTCTAAAAAAGAAAACTAACGGTGGAGAGTCAGGTGAAGATGATTATGAGTATCTTAAAAATGATGAACTTAACAATCATATTGACAATATGATTGATCATATAAGAAACAATTATGATCTTGAAGATGAGATTCTAGGAAAAGAAGCCAAAGATATCATTGTTCAATTAGAACGAGCTAAAGATGAAACAAAAACCCATCATAAATGGTCATTCTATGAGGTATTAAAGAAAGATTTAATTAAAGCTGGTATTCCAGCTAATGAAATTGTATTTTTTAATAACTCAACTTATGGTGCCGACAATAAAAAGAAAGAACAACTTATTAGCGGCATTAATTCAGCAAAATACAGAGTTGTTATAGGGTCTTCTGAGTCAATGGGCGTGGGGAATAATTTGCAAGAAAGCATTGTAGGAGGAATAATGCTTGATGCTCCATGGAAAGCTTCTGACGACGAACAAAGACTTGGCCGAATGATGCGTCAAGGGAATAAAATTCCCAAAGAGCTTCTGGACAAATGGGGCGGAATAAAAGCATATCGTTTCACACAAGAAAATTCAAACGATGTTTTTATGTACGACAAAATCATCCGCAAAGGTAATATGATCCGTAGTATTAAGAATGGAACGACTATAGAACGAAACGCAGATTTTGTTAGCAAAGGACTTGCAACTGACGCAAATGGAGAATTAAGTGTAAGTGCTGAAGAGTGTATGGCCAATCTTAACTCTAATTTTAACCTTGAAATAAAACAGTCACTTAAAGATAAAATCACCCAGCTGGAAACAGAGCAAACCCGATCAAGAAATCAAGTCGATGATCGAGAGAAAAAATTAGCTAAAACACAAAAAGCATATGAAAAGAATACTGCTATTCTTAATGATTTACAAGCAAATGCCACCTATCTAAAAGAGAATTGTGCATTTTATAATAGCAAAATAGCGGATGCCATTTACGCAGAAAGGCTTGCTAAAGTAAAAGATAAAGACAACCAGGATTTGTTTGAAAATTCATTAGTAAAAAAAGATTCTGTTTATCTGAATATCGATGGGGTTGAATATTCTAATATAAAATCAATTGCCAAGGCGATAAGGTCTTTTGAACATAGTAATCGAAAAGCAAAAATCAGTGCGTTTGGCATTGATGGAACCATAGAAGGAAAAGGATCAGAAAATAAAATTTTTATTAAGATCAATAACCTAAAAGATATTGTCATAAGTAATCGAACGGTAAAAGAGGGAGAGCAAATGAGTATTGAATTTAACAAAGAACAAGTTAATATTCTTGAAAAAGAAATAGACTTTTCTTTGTCAGACGACAAACTAGCTCATCTTTTCGGAGATTTGATCAAATATCAATTGTCACAGGAGTCAAGATATCATACAAGCAATGAGAAACTAAAAGAAGAATTAAACACAATTCAATCTCAAAAAGTACAGATCTTCGACAAAGGAGATATTCTAACTACCCTTAGTAAAAAATGGGACGAATGCGAATCAATTGAGAATAATGGAAGGAAAATTTACTCTCGTTCACAAGCTTCTGAATTTAAAGAATTAGTAGAAGATCTTATTTCGTCAGATAAAGAAAATAGAGGAGTGCTAATTTCAGCAATCAACGACATTAAATTTAAGACCATTTCTGTCGCTCAAACATCATCTCAATTTTTATCGTTGGAAAATGATATTTTGCTTTCTTTAATAATCGGAGATGAAGAAAAAAAGAAATTACTTGCTCCGCTTGATCGTGATGCCGACATAGATAAAAAAGAAGATGCATATAATACACTTGAAGCTATTACATCTCAGTGTAGAAAATTGAGTGAGAATAAAGAAGAATTGTCTCTTGATCATCTAAATATAGCTCTTTTTGAATACAGTATTCTTGACAAGTACAATCATAACTGTGGCAAATTCTATCCATACAGGTATGTTTCTAATTCTGAAGGAGATTATTTAATGGGAGTTCTTATTTCGGAAGGTCAATCAGAACAGAAGATTTTTGACTGCAAGGATGTGAACACCTTACATCCTAATATTGAATATGCTGTTAATGTTGCTAATGGAACAGAAATAAAATTCATTGAAGACGAGTTGTTAACACAGGGGATCATATCGCAAAATGATTATAATAGGCTCAAAAATGGGTTTAACATTTTTGAGCGACGTCTTCTTGACAATAAAAAAGATAACAATGCCGTAGAAGACATTGAAACGATAGAGATAACAGAAAATGATTCAAATCATATTTCTGAAGACGAATCTTCCATTGTCGTTGAAGAAATTAAAAATGAGAATAATCAAATGGAACCGAACAAGTATGAATTTCCTTATGCAGACAGAGTTGAATCTAAGCTTCCAATGTGGCAGAGCAGATTTTCAAAAATTGGAATACCTGATGGAACATATTCTCTTGAAGAAGATATGGAATTATCAAAAAAATTCATGTCTACAAAACAATTTGAGGTTTGTGCTAACAACATTAACTCTGAAATATATGAGAAAATGGTTAGAGATATCGCTAATGGTGCAAGAAAAGCATTTAAAAACTATTTTGAAGGTTCTGGAATCAATGAAGAAGGAACTTTTAATATCTATGGGACTCGAACCATATCCGTACTGTCTTGGGATGGCGATGATTATATAAACGGATTATCTGAAGACTGGACTGGATATAGCACAGCTGAGACGTATAGTCTAAGTGAACTGCTTTCTATAGAAAAAGAAAAAATTCAGGAAATTGATTCATCTGTTGTTGCTATAAAAAAATCCTTGTCATTAAGTGAAACAATTATAGATCAATTCGAACAAGGAAAGATAAACTATACAGAATTAATTGAATCTCGTAATATGTATCGAGATGGAGGAGAGGAAATAGTGTCTCTTGTTAGCGAGCAAATGATGATCGACGAGTCACAAAAAGAAAGTGTAGAAGAAATCCTAGATAAACTTAATTCTGTAATCTCACCAGCCTATGAGCTTATATGGCATCACCAAAATGGAGAATTAGATGACAATACTATAATTGTTATTTCTTCTTGTTTTAATGAAAACGAGATTGACATGTTGAGCGAACAATTACGAGATATGAAACTCATTGAGTCAAAATCAAATCTTTCTATGTCTGATGAACATGCACTTAAATCAATCATCGAACAAGGAAAGAATTTAAGCGAATCACTAATCTACAAGCAGATTCTAGAAGATGCAACGGTAGGAAAACAATTTGAATCAATCATATCAAATTGTCTACAAGACAATGAAAAAAGACAAATTCTTTTATTTGCATTAGATGAATATACGTCAGGTAAATATATTAACGAAGACAAATCGATTGATTACGAAGGTAGTCTTAATCTTATTAAAGAAACTATAAAAAAGACAGATAGCAATATAAAGCTAGTTGATTATGACGTTCTTCCTAGTAATATCAGACGACAAAGAGTTGACATTGACGTTCAGTCTCTATCAATTGTGAACGATATTGCCAGTGAATACCATCAGATTCAGATGTTGCGTTGTGATTACAACAGAATAAATCGTTCATTTGAAATTGCAGAAAGTAAATATCAGAATCCAGCATTGGCTAAGAATCCTGTATTTCAACAAATTTTTGCCAAAGCGAAGGTTGATAAGGAGAAAAAGACTCTTGAAATAACGGAAACCATTTCTAATATGAAATACTTCAATCAGGAAAGGCTTGAAGAAGGTATTTATGAAGATATGAATAAAATCATAACAAAGATAAACAGATGAACACAATTAAAAAGTTTTTTGATTTTATTATTAATAAATATTTGGGCTTGGTATTTTATGAAGTTGGCACTTTTGGCAAAATTCTATTATGGTTGTTTTTACTAATCGTTTTTCTATTGCGTCCTATTGGCTATATTCTCTTATACTTATCAAGATTGATTAAGATCTTTAGTTTTATTTTGTTGTGTGATCCTAAAGGAGCTAAGGTAATAATCAAAAGTTTTTTTGATACTGACTATGACCCTCTATAACATAAAACAAAAATGTCTCAGTTTATCTAAATATGACACAAATATAAAAAATGGCAAGATAGTTATTTCTCTTGCCATTTAAAAACTTTTCCATACTTCAAACCACGCACCCATAAACAGATGCTTGATTTTTGCTACAAAAATGTAACATATCCACACTATATACAAAGTAAAAAAGAATCTCTATTATTTTTTTGATTCCTCTAAAGATATTTTACGAAATTCCTTCATCAACTTTTCTATTTCCAAACTTGTCTTTCTGGCTCTAATGCCAGCTGATTTGTTAGATGACTCAATCTGTGCATTCGCATCTTTCATAAATGAATCTAATACGACATTTAGTTTTTCTATAATCTCCTTCATGACTATAACGTTTAATTTTAACACAAAGATAGGAAATATTCGCAAATTAATATAAAACTTACATTTATATTGGAATGTTCAAACATCCACTTTTTATTGAGACATCAAAGTAACCCCTAAAAACACTTTGCAACATACTTATTTAAGAAATTTTTACATAATTTATTTTTGCTATTAAAATAAATTATGTATTTTTGTTGCGTAGAAACAAAAAAATAAAAGGCTATGAAAAAAAACATTGATAAAATAATCCAGCAATGGATTTCTGATGACAAGGGATTCATTCAGGATTTTGATACAATAGCGGAATATCTGCTTTATATCATTAACCATGATCCTGATTGGCCAATTGATTTTTTTGAACCAGAAGAGCTAGATAATAAATCATTTACAGAAATAAAAAATGAGCTAAATGAACTTATAAAGAAATATAGAAAAAAATTCCTTTAAATCTTCTTAAAATTCATTTGCTGTGTATCAACAAAAAAAATATTGTTGATGGTCGAAATGTAAAAAAATATAACTTTGCACATAAATGGGAGTATTCCATTTACGCATAATTCATTAAAGTAATAAAATATGTACAAAGTATATACATTCATATTAGCACTATGCTTTAGTGCAACTGTTGCACTTTCACAAAGTATAGAAAGTCTGAAGAAAACACCCTTAAAAATATCCGATGTTAAGTGGGTATATCTGAAATTTTCTTCTGATGTAAAGTACGTCGACATGGGAACCGATGACATACAGATGGAGAAGACTACAATTAAAAGCATATTGAGAATAAAAAGCAAGATTCCATCTTTCGATAACACAACAACTACTATCATTACAAATAATGGAGACATCTACACTCTTCAGTTATGTTATGAAATGAACCCTGAATATTTAGCGATAAATATGTCAAATGTTAATGACACAATCCCTTATTCTAACGTAATAAAGAATTACAATATAGAACTTAGTAAATTAAGAACATCACATATTGTAGTAGAAGACAAAGTTGTAGACGTTACAGTAGGTTCCGATGCTATAATTGCAGAGCAAATAGAGGATATGAATAATATCGTGAGAGCCAGAGCTGTATCAAATTTTGAATATTTCAAAGAAACAAGTATGACAATAGTGACTGCGGACGGTAACATATATCCTTTTAATGTCACACATAACGACAATCCTACCAACATTAATATATCTCTTGCGACTGAGAACACAAAAGCAAAATTCTCAAAAGCAAGCCTGAATGATTCGGAATTAGATGAGTTAGGACAAAAAATAATACAAAAAGGCACTCGTTTCAATAATATTGGAATCATGAACGATAAAATTGTTTTTTGTTTAAAATCCATTTGTATTCAAGACGACATACTAATGTTTTATTTGTATGTAGAAAACAGAAGTCAAGTGGCATACGAAATTGATTTTATACGTTCTTATATAAAGAATAAAAAAAAGAATAAAAAACAGACATCACAAGATGATGAAATCATACCTATTCACGTATATAAATCGGACAATAAAGAGGTAATAGACGCAAATGGGAATTACAGCACTATATTATTTTTTAAACGGTTCACGATTCCAAACAATCATTTGTTTTTCTTTGAATTATTCGAGAAAAATGGAGGAAGGCATTTGAAGTTTACATGTGCAAACAGTCTGATTCTAAAAGCAGAAATTATAGGAGAAGCCAAAACAGAATTAAACATAAAATAAAAAAACATGGAAGAGTTAAAAAAAATGAAAAGAGAAGAGCTGATCGATCTTGCTCTTGACAAGAATTCTACAAAAGAAAAACGGGATGAGATCATCCATTTTCTAATCGAGAAGAATGATTCCTGGGCACTTTCTGAGCTTGCTGAGTATTGTGAAGACACTGAGATCATGAAATATTTGGCAGAGATAGACAACGAAAGCATCCGAACTGGACTTGCCTGTAATGAAAAGATATCAGAAGAATTACTTGTACAACTTTCTCTCGACGCTCGTAACTGGGTGCAATATTATGTCGCTCAAAACCCTAAGACTCCAACCGAACTTTCGTTAAGTCTTTACACTAAACTTACTCAATGCAATGATGTCGAGGTAAGACAAAACATGGCAGAAGACAGATTGCCCAAAAAGATATATGGTCTTCTAGCGAAAGACGAGGACGAACAAGTACGTATATCAGTGGCAGAAAATGACAGAACACCGAAAGACGTTTTGGTTTCTATGGCAAATGACAAAAGTGATGATGTTAGATATTCACTTTTAGAGAATCCACACACTCCAAACGAGGTAAAAAAAAGGCTTGATCAAGACAATGGAGTTAAAGAAGTTCAAGGCAAAGAGATCGAAAAAATATTGAGAATTTTCAAATAACTTGACGTATGGAATTACAAATTGCCTACACAGAAATAAGAACAAGAAGGGAGGATGGGGATTTTGACACTACTGAATTTAGTGGTGTTTATGTAATTCCACATGACACAGGATATTATCTTATATATCCTAACCTCTCTCGTAGAATATATTTCCTTAATGACAAAGGATTATATGACAATGCTCCTTTCGCCCGATGGAACGGTAATTTTGGAACAGAAAAGACTATTTTCATGGAATCCCACAAAGTGATTCTAGAAATGAAAAAAAGAGTATGTGAGAACAAATCTCTTAATCATCTTGACAAAGTGTACCAATTCTCACATCAAAACACATCTTCTTGCTGTACAGCATTATGTGTTTACAAAGATGGTGATATTGACGGTTATATAGATTTTCTTTATCCAAAATTTGAGCCAAAACATCAAAGTATTAAGATTTTTGAAGAACATATCTTTGAGCAACTAGAAAATATATATTTCATGTCAAAAGAATTATTAGACGACATGCTTGATCCTACATTAAAAGCAAGTCGTTTCATTGATTATTACAAAAATCATAAAGGATTTAGATCTAATCTATATTCACTTTTAAAATAAGAAAAAATATGAGAGTTGTATTGGCCGAAAAACCTAGCGTAGCGAAAGAAATCGCAAAAGTGTTGGGTGCGACACAAACAAAAGACGGATACCTTGAGGGCAATGGTTGGATAGTGACATGGGCGTTTGGTCACTTAGTGGGTCTTTGTGACTCGGAAGTTTATCTGAATGAAGAACAAAAAATAAAGTATCTGACTGAAAAAGGAAAAGTGCGTTGGACTTACGATATATTTCCAATAATTCCTAATTCAGTCAACGATTTCAAATATGAACTAAAAGGAGATACTTCTGCAAAAAAGCAAGCTAATGTCATAAAAGCTTTGTTCAAGGAAGCCGAAGAAATCATTTGTGCGACCGATGCAGGTCGCGAAGGGGAAGCGATTTTTAGATATATCTATAATTGGGCAAAAAGCAATAAACCAGTGAAACGATTATGGATATCTTCTCTGACAGAGACTGCAATTCAAGAAGGGTTTGCAAAACTTCACGACAGTTCAGAATTCGATGACATTGCACGATCAGCAAAAGCAAGAGCTATTGCGGATTGGGTTATGGGGGTTAACGCAACAGTTGGATTCTCCATCAATAACAACAAGATAACTAATGTAGGGCGAGTTAAATCTCCCACTTTAGCATTTATTGTAGAAAGGTATTTAAACAATAGAGATTTTGTGCCTACTCCATATTACACTCTTCAATTAACTCTTAAAAGTGAAAGTGGTGTAGAGTTTAAAGCACACTACCCTACTAAATTTAATACAAAAGAGGAAGCTCAGCAGGTGCTCAACATGGTAAAAGAAACTATCTTTTTAGAAGACAAAGACACAAAAGAAGTTACAGAAAAAGCACCTCTACCCTATTCATTGACAGCATTACAACAAGCTACAAACAAAAAATTCAATCTGTCCGCACAACAAACATTAGATTGTATACAAAAAATGTATGAAGAGAAGTTTTTAACTTATCCTCGTACAGATAGTCGCTATCTTGCGACAGATATGATTCCAGAGATATCATCAAAAATACAATTGTTGCAAAGTGTATTCTCAGGAAATCAAGATAAGAGTTTTGAAATTTTTAAAGAAAAAGGTATTCAGAAAGCATGTTTTGATAATACTAAATTAACAGATCATCATGCTATAATACCAACTTTCTCTAATCTCGATAAATTAAACAGTCTTGACTCAACATCAAGAAAAGTATACGATTTGATTGCGACACAATTGATAATGTCTCTACTTCCTCCTGCTAAAAAAAACATTCTCACTTATTCCTTTATGTTTCATGATACAATGGAATATTTCAAAGCGAGTGGCAGTACATATACAGATCTGGGGTGGAGAATTGCACAAAGCTACAAAGGAGATAAAGATAATGATGATGAAGAGAACCAAGTCTTGCCTAATTTACAAGCAAAGACACATGTTCTTGTAGCAAGTAAAGAACTCCAGGACAAAATGACGCAAAAGCCACCATTATTGACAGAAGCCACCTTACTGAAACTAATGGAAACTGCAGGAAGCGTCATAGAAGAAAAAGAATTGCAGAAGGCAATGAAAGATTGTGGGATTGGCACACCCGCAACTAGAGCTGGTATCATCGAAAGCTTAAAAGGAGGAAATTTCATTGAGGTTCAGAACAAAAAATATCTTGTTCCAACAGAGAATGGCTTATATATCTACAATCAAATTAAGAATTACAATTTTTCTTCCCCAAAACTTACAGGCGAATGGGAATTGAAACTTAATCAGATGGCAGATGGAGACTATGATATTTCTAAATTTTATGAGGAAATAAAAGAGTTTACAATAGGAATCATGAAAGAACTTAAAGAACAATATACTCCAAATTCCACAACAAGTACAGACAGAGTAAAATTACTACACGCTAATTTTTCATGTCCTATATGCGGATCGCCAATTATCGAGACAAAATATGGAATATGTTGCAAAAACATTCTTGCCCAAAAATGTTCTTTCTCTATTCCTTATAATTTCTTAGGACATACTCTTACAGAAGAAGAATGTGTCGCATTGCTTACTGGCAAACATCAGATAGACAAGCCTCTTGAATTGACAAAGAAAGATGGCTCTATGTTCACGGCCAAAGTAAGATACAACACTGTATCTAAAAAAATTGAGCTTTACAACGACGATTCTGAACTAATAGAAATTGCCAAATGTCCGTTTTGTGGAGACTCTGTCTATTCTTACGAAAAAATTTATCGTTGTAAAAACAAAGATTTCTTTGTTTTCAAGTCACGAAGCAAACATGAATTTACAGATGAAGAAATAAGACTGTTATGCGAACAGAAAAAACTAGAAAAAGTCAAATTCTTTATAAAGAAAAAAGATTCTAATGAAGAAGAAGAGGTTCTGCTTAATGTAGAGGTGGAGAAAAATCCTAAAAATGACAGAAGTGACTATCTTGTATTCAAAAACCCTAATGTACAGACCATAGAACACACAGAAATATGCAAATGTCCGTTCTGTGGAGATTCTGTCTATAAAGCGAACGTCGTATATCGATGTACAAAAGGCGATTTTAAAGTGTTCGTGAATAAGAACGGCCATATTCTTACAGACGAAGAGATCAAAATTTTATGCAAGGACAAAAAAATTGAAAATCTAATGTTCGTTAAGAAAGATGGATCTGGGACATACTCAGCTGGATTGAGCATATCTAAAGAAGCTCCATTTGGAGATAATGTGACAATGTATTTTCCTAATACAAAACAATAAAATATGAAAAAAGAAAAATTAATTTGGTTAAGTGCTATTCTTGTGTCATTAAACGCCTGTGATACAAGAGACGATTATTTTTTGGAGCACGGAGAAACTCCAATCATTGAGATGAAAACCGCCAATGACACTATGAGCAGTGAATTTTGGGAAGGGAAAAAGTATAGAATCATAGAGGTCGGATTCGGTCGTCCAGACACTTTGACTTTTTCTATTAACGACCCTTATGGCAAGGAATGCACCTATGATTTCAGGCTTACAAGCATTCCTGCGGAAAACGAAGCGAATGGCGTTTATGCGGAAGAATTACTATATTTCTTTGGGGAAGATGTCTGCATACCTGGAATTATGGTGAAAGAAATACCTTCTACATATGGTAATCTGGATATTGCCGATATGGGACAATACTCAAAGACAACAGAAGTGATAGATTTAGATGGCAGTATCTACATGAGATATTATGACATTGCGGATCCATTTCTAAAAATGAAAAAATCAAACGGCAAAATCATTTTTTCCTTAGACGAAGAAAGAACAAAAAATATCGCTGGTGACTATAGAAAACAAATTGTAGAATATAGAAAAGGATATGATTTAGGAAGTCTAGCAGATGCTTTTTGGAGAGAGATTCCATTTTCGAAAGAGGTTTCTGCAAGATACAGTCTAACCGCAAAGAATAAAATTGGAGTAGAGACGACAGAATACCTGCATGTTAAAATAAAACCGAACAGACAGCCTGTTCCATCTTTGGAAGTGACATGTGTGGATAAAGAAAATGGAGAGTATAAGATTCTGGCTGGAGGAACTGATCTTGACGGTCATAAAATTGTCAAGTGGTCATACTTGTTTGATTATCTTCCTTTCAAAATAGGCAGTGATGACATAATGCATCATGAATATGAAGGCAGTGCACCTGCTTATATTGTTGACGGAAATCTTTACTACAATTCTATCGCAACCAATATCAGTATTTTGAAATCCTTAGATGAAGAAAAATGTTTTTATTATTCCACATTCGGCATGGGAAAGGAAACAATGAAATGGGAAAAAATAGAAGCTGATTTTATAACACCAACCACAAGAAATGAAATATACCATACATTCCAATCAAAAGGAGAGCATACCATTTCGGTACGCTGTCAAGATGAGTATGGTCTATGGAGTGACTATATAACACAAAAAATAATTTTAGATTAAGATCATGAAGTACATTATAGCAATTTTATTTTCATTGTTAGCAATAACAAACGTGTTGGCAGAACATGAAGAAAGTAGTTTGTTGCATACAAAAGGCCATCAGTCTTTAGGTGCAAGATACGGGAAAGGAACAAAAAACCGATTTGATATCGGATTGGAGTATCAGCGATGTTTCAGTCAAAGAACTGGATTGCTCTGTCAATTAGATATGGAAAAAGCATCCTTTGGCCATTCAGAATTTACGAATCAATTTCTTTTGGGTGCTGGATTGGAAATCATGTGTTTTCATCCTACATCCTGGATGTTTATAGATCTTAATCTGATTGGAAATGTAGGTTACGATTCCTGGTCTTGCGAAATACTTGATGCTAAAAAGTCAGGAATAGTAGGAGGTGCGGATATAGGAGGTGCGATGGAATTATACCCTACTAATAAGGTATCCGTCATTATCGGCGGACAACAATATTTGCTGTTCGGCAAAGGGACCAACTATCTGAAGCCAAATTTCTATCTTGGAATCAGATATGTCTGGTATAAATAAAATTTTACTTTAACAATTAGTCAATATCAAACATGGGAAATATAATTAGAGTAGTTGCACTACTACAACTATTTTTTTGCTTTTCTGTAGCAAATGCAACAGATAGTTTTCTACGATGGGAAGACGGTTCTGTAAGTATAACCATTGACGATAGAGTTGTTCCGAAAACTCCCAATTCTACAGGCTTTGACGAAACATTTTCTATCCTCGTGTCTTCTAATGAGAAAAAGATACAATGTCGAGGAGCGGACGGATTGTTCAAAAGAAATGAGATATATTATCTCAGATATGATTTAAGATGGCAATATAGAGTAGAGAACGGTTCATGGATAGACTTGAACAAATACTCTGGAACATGGGAAGCTGGAAAGTTGAATCCCGACGGATGGAGTGGAGAATTAAAATATACCGACGATTGGACTTATCCTGTAATAAAAGGATACACAAAAAAACATGACATTAAAATTGAAGACTTTAAAAATAAAGCAACAGTTAATGTCGATTTTCGATTTGTATGGGATTTGTTTATGCATGTGGAAGGAGATGGTAATGACAGAGCAATGAAGGGAGAATCTTCATATCGATCGACAACGTTGTATAGATGCTCTGGTGGATATATAGGGATGGCCGAAAAGACAACCATTCCTGCCATAACCGAGAACAATTACGCAATTTATGACAGTGAAGATTATAAAAGGACACATTTCATACAGATGGAGAACACATCAGAAATAATAGCGGATTTAGAGAGTTCTCCTTATGTAAGAGATGAAACTGAAATCAACAAAATTACACCGACAAACGAGTTTCCTTACAAAACAGGAAGCATAAGCGTTCTTGATTTTGAGAAAGAGAATAGTCTGACTGCAGAAGAGTTTTATTCAATAAGACGTAAGTATTACACTCAAGAAAAAAACACACTGTGTTATTCTAACAAAATATATTTCGAACATTACGAGCCGATTTCATTGGTAAAACCAATAAATTTTGAGTCAAACAAAAATCAGTATCTATGTGCATCCAGCAACACAAGCTCCGTTAAACTTGAAGGTTGTCTTGCTGTTATCAGCTCAAAATATTATGACAAAAGCGATTACGGATTAACGTATTCGTGGGAGTATTCTCTGGACGGTCGTTCTTGGATAGATATCCCAGACGAAAAGGAAATGAACATTAACGTGACTGGAAAATTCTTTTCTATTTACGGTAACGGAGGTTCTATTTATTTTAGACCAAAAGTATATTTATCAACATTTGACTATGATATTTATCCTAAAGACAACGTAGTTTATGAGATCATCCCATACGCAAAACCAACAGCAAGCAATCTGAAATTGGAGATTTCAGACAAAACAGTCTGTGCAGATAACGAATTTGACGAAGGACATGGAATCATAACTCTTAAGCAAAAAAACAAAAATGAGGTTTTTAATCCAAATATCAGTTACACCATTGAACCTTCAGCAGAAAGATTCAACAATGTAAACCCAAACGATTATGAGCTTGCCAAATGGAGAATAACAGATAGATTAAGCGAAAACACCACCTATACGGTGACTATCGAAGATCAAGTGTGTGAAACCAACGCTGTTGATTATCAGACAACATTAAAGGTAGAAAAAGTCGTGGCAGATCCAGAGGAGGAAATCACACTAGAAGGATGCAATTACGAATTTGAAGATGGAACTCTGCATATTCAAGTTCGTAAAGACGCTCATATAATTTGGGGGGTAAAGTCTAAAACCAACTACAAATACATTCTTAATGACAATATGGGTAACCTTATGGATTTACCTTTAAGAATGGGTACTACATCTTTGAATAAGACCAACAATATGACCCTTCAGAAAGTCAATAAGGGAATTAATTCTATCGGCTGTATTGGAGACCCGATTCCTGTTGTTATTGAAGTTGTAGAGGATATCTCAGGCAACGAAATTTGGTTTGAAGACAAAAGTAATGTCAAAGACAATACTTACTACTTATGTAAAGGAGAGAAAAATCCTATAATTGCAGGCACTGGTGCTAATTCTATCGCTGGAGGTTATGGAGAACAAACCATAGTATGGAGATTTAAAAATACAGGAAAACAGATTCCAGGCTCAGATAGAGAAGAGTATTCTTTGTCAGCTGGACTATTTGACGTAACAGAAGATTGTGAAGTTGTAAGAGTGATAAAAATGGGAAATGGCACTTTTGAAAACGTGAGCAACCCACTAAAGATCAAAGTGTATTCTGTTCCGACATTCAACATGACAATGAACGGCTCCATCTTGTCAGATGGATATATTTGCTACGAAGAAATGCCTATTTTCAATATTTCTTATTTAAGCGAAGAGCCAAATGCAAAAGATCATGTTGGCCAAACATCATACAATATCAAGACATACAAAGATGTTGACAACCAAAAAACAAAAGTAGACACACTAATCACAGGAACTTCAAAATTTCAAGGATGGAAATTTATCTATGATGCAACTGTGTCTGCAATACAAGAATTTTGTGGAACCAGCGTGAACTCTGCAAATTCTATCTCTTTATCAGTTAAAGAAGACCTGACTTTTAAAGATGCGGATTTTGCTTACGACTGTCCTATGTTAGGCAAGACATTGGATATAACACCTAAAATTGATGATTCTTCTACATACTCTTACAAAATAGGTGGCATTACAGTGAATACAGGAAAGGTTGGAACTAGTTGCATTAAATTACCATCTCAATTAGATGATGTCGAATCTAAAAGTATCAATATTGAGATAACACGAACTTTTGACGGTTGTTATAAAAAACAAACAATCAAAATCAAAAATGTACTGACACCTCTACAAGATAGACAACTATCTCTGAAAGAGAATTCTTTGTCTTCTGAAAACAACTTAGTATGTATATCAAAAAATTACAAAATAGAAGACAACGATACAGAAGAAGCAAACGTAAAATATTCCTGGTCTTCTAAGACTTCAGGAGCAACCATCCAAAATGGATTATCAAAGGATATAAATGTTTTGCTCTTAAACGGAAATGAATTTTACAGGAAAAGAGTTCTTGGTGATAATTGCGAGGTAAAGACAGACACAATCAAGATTGACGTTCTTGAAAAGTCAACATCAGTGCCTACTATTTCAGCTTCAGCGAAAGAGATTTGTTATGGAGAAGAAATTGAAGTAAATGTAGATCCTATTGCTGGTTACAATATTACAAGTTGGAAAAAAAATGGGGAAGATCAATCTTATACTTCCAACACAATCAAAGAATTCGTTAAATCAACAGGAGACATAGATTATGAAGTTGAAATGACAAGTGAAAAATGTGACAATTATACTCTTTCCAACAAATATTCTGTGACTGTAGCTCCTAATTTGAAAATCAAAGATGAAGATATTACAATATCTCCATCAGATATCAGTCCAAGTTTATTTGATGAAAAGACAAAGGTTGTTACTGTAACTCTCACTGACACTAAAAATTTAGGACAAATAAGTGATGCTTTCAGTTTCAATGGAAGTGACTATAAAGAGACAAAAGTTTCAAGTGGTAAATTTGCTGTGAATTTTTCTCTTGAAGAGGATGAATTGGAAGATGATGTAGATATGTTAGAAGGTGCTGTTTATAGGACATACAGATTATCTTCTACAAAAACATGTGTCAGTGATACATTTTCCCTTAATATTGCACCAAACAAAGGTTTTGACGCAATCAGCATCAACGCAGAAGGAGATAATTTAAAAGCTGGAGAGATCTTCTATTTTTGCGATGAAGGATTATTACAGCTAGAAAATAGTGAAATCATCTTCAATGGAACCATTCTTGAGACAAATAAATATAAGATGCAATGGTACAGAAAGACTTCCAGCGGAGTATGGTTTGCTTTAACAGAAGACACAAAAGCAGAAGTTGTAATATCAACGAAAGGACTTGAAAATAGAAGTGATTTTTATAAATTGGTGGTAAGTACAACGATAGATGGTAAAGTGTACAAACAATCGTCTAATGTAATAGAAGTAAGAAATGTCGAAAAACCAAACTTTAATATTCGGCTTGCTGATGGAGATATGAATTTCTGTTATGCAGGAGCTGTTGAATTTGAGTTAGAGACAAATACATGGAGTAATCCTGATGACGTTATAGACGCCAAAAACACATACTTCTGGCAAAAAAGTTATGATGGAAAGGAATGGATAGACTTAAAATCAGTAACTACTGACGATCTTATTGTTTCAATAGCCCAAAACAACAATATATCAACCCTGAGATTCGTTGAAAGTGCGATGACAAAAGGAACTTATTTCAGAGCTGTAATGACTGATTTATGTGGTGAAACAACAACATCTAACATTCTTCTTACAAAGACACACAAAGCTATGGACTTAACAGCCAAAGATGTGAATATAATGTCAAATAAACTCGTACAAAACACGGATCTTTATGATGTTAATTTCTTTGTGAATTATAGTGATGATAAAATCTACACATATACATACTATAACGAAGACGGACAAATTATTGAGTCAAATGGATCTTCATCACAAAAATTTACATATGATGCATTAAATGGAAATAGTCATGATAATTTCGATTATTCATTCGGCAAGCACAAAGTCTATATCGAAAAAGTCATGTTAAACAACGGCTGTAAAAGTGACAAAGTTGTTGTTGATTACGAGATTATCGAACCTTTGAAGACTGATATTCAAATGAGTCTATCAAACACTTGTCCAAAAGCTGATGACCAAAGTGGAAATATAAATATTGTATATAAAAGTGGTGGACTTCCCGAAAAAGGAATGACCGCTATCTGGTATTACAGATTTGACAATCAAGAATACTTCAAAAAGGTCGACGAAACAGTTATAGACTTCAAATATAATATGATGCCAAATGATCAGGGGAACATTGAAAATGGAAGAATTTACAACATCAATGGTCTTGAGCATACATGTTATTTTTTTGCAGAAATAAGCAACGAAGGATATCCAATTAAGTCAGTCAAAACATCTACTGTCATTTTGGAAATCAACCCTAAATTTGAAATTGCTAAAGCCACATGTGACAAATCTCAATATTGTTATGGAGAAGGTGTCGAGTTGAAAGCTGGCGATGTTAAATCTTCATATGGAGATGTCTCATACAGATGGATTAATTTGAATGACAACAAGATTTATCCGACAACAGATATTCTTGAATTGGATGCGATCTATGATCAAACGACATTTAGACGAATAGCAACGGATGGTTGTGGAATCAAAGACACATTCGATATCTCACTTGCAGTAAGGGAAAAACTCGAAATGAGCACAGACGAATACGAACATGCCAGTTATAGCGAAAAAGGTAAAATCCCTTATATTGCTGTAAGGGACTTGTTACACGTTTCGTCTTATATGGTTTCACATATCAACCAAGATGGCGTTAAAGACGTCAAAGAGGAGAAAACATTCGGTGTAACCGATTATAGTTTCGGTACTATGCCTGCCGTTGCATATGATACAGAAAAATATGAAATCTACAAAACCGACAAAATAGGATGTAAAAGTGTAGCCGACACTTTTATTATTAAAGGTATTGAAGAGATTTCTGCTGGAAGGATTGCTTTTGAAAGTTATGATTCTAAATCTATCGATATTTGTCATGGAGAAAAAATTGGTAGAATCGTTGATGAGAAAGTTGCAAATGGAGGTTCAAATATCACATATCAATGGTACTACATCGAAAAAGGAGAAAGAGAGAAAGTTTTGGATGACAAAGGTCTTCCTGTTAATACTGCTGTATTCAATGCAGATACCATGAAGTTTGGAACAAATATTGCGACTAATAACGAAAAGGGCAACAAGATCAAAACATATGCTATATTCAGACAAGCAAGTATGAATGTGATGCAGTCTGATGGAGTTTATACTCCATACGTCAAATATAGCGACACTCTTTATATCAATGTCGCTCCACAGCTTATTAATAGCAATATAGAAAAACTTGCGGGTTCCATTAAAGCTCAAACAAACTCATACTGTGGTGGAGTTGAAAGAAGTGGCACTATCGTACTAACAACAGAAGATGATATTGTTGAAAGATACGAAACAAAGGATTTTGGAGCTTTGATGTTTGAGGATCATGATTTGTTTGGATATTGGGAAGCATCGAAAGGCAATAAGAAAAACTATGTTCAAGTATCTGATGCTGTACCATATGAGGATTTTGAGAGCAAATTCTACTTGGATGAGCTTGACACGACAACATACGTAAGATTTACAATAACAGACGGATGTTCTACAACAAGCACAACTGAGATTGCATTATCTGTAATGACTTTTGATAAGGACAATTCCGACAATTATACAATCGACAGACAAGCAATTGACGAAAAATACATTGAAGAGGGAGACAAAATCAAAGTGACAAACTTTGAAAACATGGACAACGAATGGTACTCAAGTAAGAATGAAAAAGGTCTAATCGGTACAGATTACTACATTATTCTTGATAGTGTAACGTTTGCTACTCGTTTATATCATAAAAGAATTAACGAGAAGAATAACATCACTTGTGTTGAATCTGACTATTTTGAAGTACCTTTGAAAGTTCATCCTACCAGTCATGGAGGAAGAATCAGTTCAAATCAATGTATTTGTCCTGATGGTGAATTTGCGGATCTGAAAAACTATGAGTCTGCATTTGGCGGAACAGAAGAATTCAAATACCGTTGGGAAATCACGACCGACACGTCAGAAGCTTGCAGTTGCTGGAATGAAATTCAAGGAGCATTTGAAGACACTCTAAATTATGCAACTTACAGAAGAGAACTTGATAGTAGAAAAACTAACTTTATTAGAAGATCTGCTACACCTATCTATAATGGGAAAGAAGTTGTTGACGCAAATGCCAAATATACACGATACTCAAATGTGATTTCACTGGAAAAATACAAACAAATGAAGGTATCAGAATTGTCATGGAAAGAAGCAGGAGCAAAAACCGCTTATTGTGCAGAAGAAAATGTACCAGTAATCATCACCGAATCTCCAACAGGAGGTTCTGCTGAATATAAAAACACTTCCTATTCATTAAATTGGATGTATTCAGTAGACGGAACAAATTGGCATGAATACAGGAACACAAGTATCGCATTTGGAGGTACAAGTGAAGTATATGGAAGTGGTATCGTATATTCATATTTTGAAGATAAACAAAGGAATCAGGATGTCACATTCTATGTTAAAGCTGTATTTACAGATGCAGAATGTGGTGTAATTGAAAGTGACCCTTTCTCTTTTATTGTCTGGGCAAAGACTCAAGATCCAGAATTGTATATTGAGTCAGACAGTTGTAATTCAAGATTCATAAGTTTCGCTGTTGAAAATAAAACAGATTACTTGTATAAATGGGCGGCCATAACAGATACGGCCAATCCTTTACAAACAGATTTTGATACAAAATATAAAATGGATTTCGACAAAAATCCAGCTTATATTGTAAGTGAATATTACGTTCAAGGCAAACATGTAACAAGTGGATGCAAAACAAGCGTTATCTTTTTCGACATCGATAGTTTACCTTCATTACAACAGAATTCTGTACCTACACAGACTTCACTTCTATGCTTCGGATCAGACCTGAACATCGAACTTTCAACTGCGACAGGTGGTACCGGAATAAAAAGTTACTTATGGCAATACTCTTACGATAATGAAAAATGGAATGATGCCAATACGAATAAAGATTTCTTTTATGAAGATGTAAGAAGTGACATGTTTGTAAGAAGACTTGTATTCACAGACATTTGTAAAGACACTATTACATCAGAGTCTGTCCTATATAAAGTTGCAGACAAGATAGAACCGATTAGTGTTTCTATCGAAGAGAATCTATGTAAGAATCAAGACATGATAATCACTCTTACAGATAGTATAGTCGATAATTTTAATGTGGTTGTCTACAGGCTTGAGAAAGATACAATTAAAGAGGTAGAATTAACATTGGAGAACCCCAAAGGCAGAATTAAGGGTAATGATTTATCAGAAAACATTTTCGGCATCATTACTTGGGATAGCACTTACACTTGTAAGTCTGAAATGGTAAAAAAGACAATACTTCCTCGTCCTGATTTTTCAGGAGTGGAAAGCTCTATCCTTTCCGATGCGGAATCTGTATGTGAGGGAAGTTCAATCACAATCTCTTCAACTACCGACTATTCTTTGCCAGAGTTTCTGAAACAAAGAATAGAGATATCAAAAGACACAAAGACATGGAGCGTAATTAAAGAGGACAACGAATACCAGACAATAAACAAAATTATTGTCAATGATACTGCTTACTATCGAACAATCCTTTCAAATGGATGTAAGGACAGTATCATCAGTAATTATGTAAAGGTCGGAGGAAAGAAAAATATCGACAATCCTATGACCTTCGATGTGGAGACTTCATCTGATGGTGTTATTATTGTTGGCAATAACAACACAGACATGGCAACTCTTGCTCTCATTGTTAACGACAGTATAGATTATGACTTTAAAGACAAAATATCACTCACGAAGGAAACCGAAAAAGTTTTTGTCACTTCAAAACTTGGAACTGACGGAAATATGATCTGTTATTCTCCTGTTATAATAAGTCCTTTGAAGGAAGGTCAAATCTTCACTGAATGTTTGTCTACAGGCAAAACTATCATAGGAGAGGATGTTGTAAATGCACCTGAGTCTGATGTGACATACAAGTGGTACAAATTTGCAAACGATTCATTGATGTACTTTACTGATGTCACAAGTAAAAACTTTGAATTGACTATAGATGAAGAAAAGAGTAAAATGCTAAGAGTGGCATATTATAATACAGACAACATAAAATATACGCTAAAAAGCAATGTTCTTACCGTATCTGCAAATGGGCCATCTATATCGAGAATCAGTCCGTTAGAAAAAGACTCTTTAATAAAGCAAAATCTAAAGATCAATGACTTCTATATGACGTTGAATATAGGAATGACAGTAACTCTAAACTGCTTCATCGATGATGCCGAAAGTGGAGAATGGCAAAGTTCTGAAGATGGCGAAACCTGGATTACTGCATATAAATTTGACTCTACACATTTGGATTCTCAAACATTAGAAATCACTCCTGTAAATCCTGTATATTACAGAGTTGTTGCGAAAAACGCTTGCGGAACAACGTCCACAGATTCTATATATGTTGCGGTGGCCACAATCTCACCAATAACAGAGGGCTGTATTGAAACAGAACTTAATGATTGCGAAAAGAGTGCAAAAATCATTTGTTATGATGATGAAAGTAAGAACTACCGAAAAGACTACTATAAGTATTATTTCGAGATTCTTGGCGAATACTTAAATAAGGAAGATGAAGGTGAGAATGGAATCAAAATTACTGGAATCGACGGAACGGTTGATGTTATAATCACAAAGTCTTACAAAGGAGTATCAACCAAGTACATAAAAAAAATAGATATGTCACAGGCGGTTGGAGCAAGCTTTAGTATCATCGCAGAAGGAGTAGAATATGGATCTCCAGATTCGAAAGGAGAATGGCTCGATAGTGTTCAAGTTACAAGAACAGCAGAGGTCGCATCCGGAACAAAAATTCAGCTAAAAAACCGAAGCGACAACGGCAAGTCTTATAGATGGGAAGTCTATTATGACGGAATCAAAATGGCGACAAGTCTTGTTGAGTCACCTCTTTTATACGTATATAACGAGGGTGTATATTCATTTATTCTTACTTCATTCTCAGGAAAATGCGAAAGCAACGCCATTTGGGAATCAGGCGTTTCTGTTCAAAATGGAACATTACGTTCTTATAACTTCGATGATGAAAATGTAGACTTTGCTATTGAAAAAGCATATAAAGAGATTATGAAACCAAAGATGAATATTACCTCAATAGAGGTTTATCCAACTGTGTTCACATCTGAATTGCACATCGATTGCATTGGAATTTTCAACTATTCTATTTTCAATGAGATTGGAATTGAGATTGCAAATGGATCTGCTACAGATAATGTTATTATTTCCACTATCCAAATCCCATCTGGAAGTTATATCATCAAAGTGAATGACATAGCAATTAAAGTCATAAAAAAATAAAAGATAGCGAGAGTATTTTCCTCTCGCTTATCTTTTGGGGAAATGTGCAAGTAAACCCAAAAGCAAAGATAAAAAATGCAACTTATAAGTTGCATTTTTTGCAAAATATTACTACTTTTGCATAGAAAAGAAGAAATAGAATATGAGATTTGTACAAATCATACCAGGATACAATCATCTGTGGGCAGTAAAGGATGAAGTGAAGGAGACAGACGAGTTGTCATTGCTTTTCCGTCAATGGAGTAACTTCAACTATCTTCTCGACTTCTTTTTCGCCAACCTTGAAGACCTAAAAGGATTCTTCCACATAGAAAAGGTAAGCGATGCCATAGAGGACACAATGGAGGATGCCCAGGAGTTGGAGCGACTAATACTTGACTTTCCCTATACGGAACAACTTGACGGATTGTTCCATCCACTAAGCTTATCCGACGACAGAGCACATGAACTGACACGAGAGAAAGCGAGGAATTGGGGAAGAAGACAGCATCCAAGTTGGTTGCGTATCTATGCTATACGAATAGAACCCAATGTATATATAGTTACTGGAGGTGCAATAAAATTGACTGCCACCATGCAGGAGCGAGAACATACGCAGAAGGAGCTTGACAAGCTCAACATCTGCCGAGACTATCTAAAACATAATGGAGTATTTGATCAAGACAGTTTTATAGATTTCTTTAAGGAGGAGTGAATATGAAACAAAAGACATTGGAATTTTTGGAGTCTCACAAAAGTGAGATGCCATCAACATTTATAGAAGATGCAGCATGGCGACAAGAAAACGAGGAATGGCTAAAGTGGTCACGAAAAATAGCCATGAAGATAGTTGACTATATGCAAGAGAACGGACTCTCCAGATCGGATATAGCAGACAAACTGGACGTGTCGCCACAGTATGTAAGCCGTATTCTATCAGGCAAGACAAATTTTTCATTCAAAAGTATAGCGGAGATAGAAAGAAAGCTTGGAATCTCCTGCATGGAAGCAACAATGGCATTATAAACAAAAGACAAATAAGAGAAAAAGAACATCAATCCGACATCATTTCATCCAAAATAAACACAAAAAAAAGATGATTTGTAACCCCTATAAAAGAGGGTGTATCAAAATGATATGCCCTCTTTTCGTTTTGTCCAGAATACCGCAGTGATCACCCAATGACAACTGAAGTATGTAATGTAATATGTTTTATAGAATAACTTAAAATCCACTTTTACCGTTTTCTTTTTATTGTCCTCGTATTCGTTTCTTTTTGTTTCTCTGAATCCTCCTGCTTTTGTTTAATGTTATCTCTCATCAGATTTAAATCTGAATCAAGAATTGCATCCATTTTTTTACAATTTTTTTTTGTTTCTACTTTTGTCTTGAGTTTAAATTTCTCTCTTTCTGCACTTTCAAACTCTTCAAAGAAACGCAAATCTTTAAGTTGATTCTTTAAATCATCAATTTTCAAATTACAATTTTCAATAAGAATACTCTTAAGTGAATATTCCATTTTTACTTCTTGTGCTTCTTTTATTGCATGATTCTGTTGTTCTATTTCGAGTCTCAACTTGTTATACAAGTCATATTCTGATATTATTTCATCAACTTTTTTTAAGCTGTCTACATCTTTATTTTTTCTCAATTCAAGAAAATCAGCATTGCTAAAATCATAAGGAGCTACATTAACACCAACAGAAGATAATAATCCGCTTAAATAATTAATTTTAGCATCACCATTCTGAAGTTCCTTATATTCTTGAAAGCAATCTAGAATTCTAACTAATCGATTCGCTTTTACATTTATAAATGTTTCGTAGAACAACCTGCCTATTGACTTATTTATTGTCGTATCAACCTTGATTTTCTTTATCTGTACTCTAGTTAACTTTTCTTCAATAAAGTCACATATTTGAGATGAACTAACATTATATTTTGCCTTTAATTCATTAAAATCAAAATATCCTTCTTTTTTTGATGGATCAAAAAAATCTTTTGATAATATCTTTTGAATGATGTTATTAGATGAAATATCATGTCTAGAAAAAGACAATGCATACCTAATACCGTCCTCCAAAGAATAACCTTCTTTTAGTATAGAGTAAATGTCATAATAATCCCTAAACTTATCTCGTTGTGTTATAACATATAACTTCATGCCCAACGCATCTTGGAGAGACACTGTTTTCAAATTGTTGAGTATGCTGACCTCATTCAACACAGGGACTTTATATGTTGGTTTGAAAAAAGACAATTTAACATGATTCCCGACAAAACACTCGAAATGGTTGTTTGTAACAACACCTTCTCCATTTTCAACTGAACCAAACACAGACTTCAATTCATCAATTATCCGTCCATGATCCAACCGTTTTGATTCTTCATTTTTTCCCTGAACGGAAAGCAGTTCAAAATCTAAATCCTCACTACGTCTATGTTTTAATTGTAACGCAATGCCAGTTCCTCCACATAAATGAAAATCTTTTATACACTCCAATTTTGATATATTCTCAATAACGCTTTGAGTATTGGGTGTCAGCATCTCTTTCCACATACTTCTTCTCTAAATTTATTGTAATTTTTAATTCCAAATATAAGATACGCCAACATCTTATTTAAGACTCCGTAATAATCCTCATGAGAAACCATTTTTTCAACCCAGACTTGTTTCACTTTATCATAAGAAAAAATATCAAACAACATGTCCATTTCTTCCAGTTCAAGATAAGTCAAACTGGTTACAATTAGATCATTGTCTTGTAACCTGGCATGTTTATTCCTTCTGTAAGACCATAAGACATTCTTAAAATATAGATATTGGCTCAAATCTATTTTCTTTTTTACAATATTTTCATCCAGATTTTTCATATGCCTTATTTTTTCACAAAGTTAAACTAAATTTCTATCTTCCATCAAGACTAAAGCACAATATATTTTAATCAAACAATTCTCGATGCAGATCATACCACCAATACAAACGGTTCGAAAACATAATTGACATATCAAAATGGTCGTCATTCAAAAATCTAATAAAACACTCATCGAAATTAAATCCTTTTTGATAAGTAGGTAGCACAGGAAAATCAGCCATATATTTTGCCAAAACTCCCTGAACTCTGTTTTGTTCCAAATTAGATTGACGCTCCAATTCTCTATAGATTATATCGTAATCAAAAATGCATTCTTTTGCTCCTTCTGGCAGTATTTTTGATTCCCACATACTCTCAAAATAAAAACCTCCGTTCGCTAGACTCGTCTCATACAGATCACGCAAAAAGTCAGGTTCACCAACATTATTTCCATACAATAGACTCTTTGCCCCACCCTCTTTCTTCAACTCCGCCACTAGACTGTCAAAATCAAACCTTGTGTGTGCACTTTCGATTTTCCATATCAAATCTTCAATTTCACTTTTCTTCATATTTATTTTATTTACTATTTTCTTTTTTATTGTCAAAACTAACAAAATATATGTAATTTTGCTAATGCATAATTCATTAAAATTTACCATATGAGCAGAACTAAAACAAAAAGGTTTACGCTTCGATTATCCGACAGTGAATATGAAACAATAATGCAAAAATTTAAGGACAGTGAATACAAATCTGTCAGCAAATTTTTTCATGACACTATTTATAACTCTGAAAAAAAATACAAGCGATATACAGACATCGATATTTGGAGGGTATTGTCGAGTGCAGTCAAAGAGCTTAACATGTTAGGCAATAATATTAATCAATCAACACATATCTTAAATCTAAAGATGAATGACATTACAGAAAAGACATTCCTCATTACAGAGCTAAAAAAATTAAGAGAAAACCAATTTGTTGTTATACAAATTGCCAATTATATTAAAGAATTAGCAGATAAAATAGAACAGGAATATAGAGAGTCTTTATAATATCATGATTGTAAAAATATGTAATAGCAACAGTATATCTAGTATTCTCGCTTACAACCTGAAAAAGGTTGAAGGTGAGGTGGCCACTCCATTATCATCTAACTATATGAGTCTAAAAGCTTCATTTAAACAGCATCTTAAATATCTGAATGAATTAACTTCTCAAGACAGTAGAATAAAAAATGTGGCAAAACACATAATAATAAATCCAGCTGAAAACAATTTGGACGATGACACATTAAATAATATAGCTACAGATTTCATGAATCAGATGGGATGGGACAACCAGCCTTGCCTTGTTGTCAAACATGAGGACATCGACAAGATACATATTCATATAGTTACAACTAACATTGATTTTAATGGCAACAAGATTGACACTAACTATGAGAAAAAAAGAGCAAATAAAGTAAGGCAAGACCTTGAAATCAAATATAATCTTGAACCTGCAGAAAATACTAAATTGACACCAAAAGAGAAAGCAAAGAAAGTAATAGACAATGTAAATGCTTTCATGGAAGAAAGTAAAATAACTCCAGGATCAGACGCTATACATTATGGAGAAAAAGATCTTGTAAAGAAGATAAGAAAGATATTAAGATATATAACAAAAAATTATAGATATAAAAACACAAATGAGCTAAACAAAATCTTATTGCAATATAACATAAAAGCAAAAGTTGTATCGGGGACAAAAAAAGATGGAGAAAATTATAATGGCATAATGTTTTATACACTCGAAGACACCGAAGAAAAAAAAGGGTTGTCTGGCAGTACCATCAGCCAGCAATTCTCATATTCTCATTTTGAGCAAAAGTTTGAAAATGACGAAAAATATTTCAAACAGGAAAAACTTGCTATAAAACAAATCAAAGATTTTATGTCAAAACAAATCATTAGAACCCTTAATCAATATAAGCAGGGGATTTCTTATGATGACTTCAAGGACATTTTGAAAAATAGCGGTATCGATGTACAGTATAGCATCAATAATGACGGTAGACTACTTGGTGTTTCATTTGTCAATAACGTAAAAGGAATCGTCTTTAAATTAAGTGAACTAGATAAAGATATCCAATCTCGATTGAAAGATAACCTTACCAAAGAAAAAACATTATCTTCTTCTGAGAGATTTAAGTTAATACAAGATATTTCTAAAGAATTAAGAGACATCTATGACAAGGAAAAGAAGAAAAATTATTTCTTCGAGTCTGATATGATTGTCAATTTAGATTCAAAAAGAGAATTGTTTAGAGAACTACTTATAAAAGAATGTCATTTGCCAGAATTGGTTGATTTATGCATAAATAATTATATCAATTTCAAGAAGAAAGAATTTGACCACATCAAAAATAAAGAAATTGAGTACTTTAAATATCAAGTTAACTCTGCAATTGAAACCGCCCATCAGCTTAATTTATCAGAAGATCTAACTGGATGTTTTTTGGCAAAATACAATATAATGTATGATGGAAAATCTTTCTATCACAAACAAAACAACAAAGTACATTATGAAAGTAATGTATCATTACTCAACAACATAAATTTCAAAGAAGAAAAAACATTCTCTAAATCAGATAAAAATATGATTGAGGATTTCTTAAAAAGTGGCATATCAGGAATCAAATATGATGACATCCACTCTCGGCCAATGTTTTTAGATTTTCTTGACAATCAGTCGAAAAGCGATGTGGCCAAAAAGATTACAATCAATTTCGTTGACAAACTGCTCAATGCAAACAAGAACCAGGATATTTTAATCCAAGTTAACATTCTACAACAGAATGGACTACTTATCATCCCTAAAACACAACCAAACGGCACTATAGAATATTTCATTGGAAGATATGATGATATCGACAGAGTAGGTTATGTCAAACTAAAGGACAATTACCGTGTCCTTTTAGACAAAATAAACTATCAAAACACATACAATGATATTCGTTTGCGACATTACAATAGTTGGGGATTACCAAGTAACAAATTCAAAGTAATGAACGAAATTAGCATAGCATTCAGATCTAATAACATGAAAAGAATAGAGTATGAGATAACTAAAATTTCTAAATACAATCCTATTCTTGCTAATAGGTTATCAGCGTCAATAGCGACAGGTGATATAAATCAAATTTATAACACACTATCAGATCTTCCAGAAGATCTTGGAGAAAATAAGAAAATGGGATATATCAAGAAACATTAAACATTATTATATATGAAAGAAAATGATGAAGTCTTCAGAAAATGGTTAGCATTTTTTTGGCTAATTATTTTTGTGATGTTTATATATAACATCACATGGTATTGTTTTGATTTTCTACATGCAGAATTTCAAAATCCATTTTTTAATATATGCCATATTGTCTATCTAAAAATAGGCAAAGCCATATCTGTATTTGAGAGTCCATATATTTCTCTTATTGTCATTTATATATTGACAATATTTATGATCATATCAGATACGGCTCCCAAAAAAGACAAACTTAAATTTTTCAAAAAAGAATTTGTTCCAACAAAAGCAATCGGCAGAAAAGTTATCGGTTTGGCTTCAATTGTATATTTTTTGAACCCTATCTTATTAATATCAAAAGGAGAGTATTCTCCACATCCTATTATTGTGTTTTTATACATATTGATTCTTATCAATAGTTTTTATGGTATCATCTATGGAGGAACTATTTATACGGCGTCTTTAGATGAGACACTAGATAGAAATGACGAATTTAACCAAATAGAAGAAAGTGCATTCAAACAAAACGAGGTGCTAATAGAAACAGACGATAGCGTGAATCTTCGTACAATTTATAAATATATGAAAGAAATACGCCATGGATGGATAAACATCATTAATCCGTTCCGTGCCACAATGGTTTTAGGAACACCTGGTTCAGGTAAATCTTTTGCTATTATCAATCAAATGATAAGACAACAACTTGCAAAAGGATATTGTATGTACTGTTACGATTACAAGTTCCCTACTCTATCCGAAATTGTTTATAACAATACAATCTGGAACGAAAAAGAATTCCTTAAAAGATATGGATGTAAACCTAAATTTTGTGTTGTGAATTTCGATGATCCTCGAAAAAGTCACAGATGTAATCCTATTAAAGCAGAATTTTTGGAAGATCAGGCACAAGCTGTAGAAATAGCAACAGTCATAGCACTTAACCTTCAGAAAGACTGGATCAAAAACCAAGATTTTTTTGCGAAATCTGCTATCTCCCTTTTAAAATGTGCAATATGGTATTTAGCTAGAACAGAAAATGGAAAATATTGTACTTTTCCACATGTAATTGAACTTATATGTTCACCAATGGATAAAATGATTCCATTGATGTACGCTCACTTAGACTCTCTCAATTCTCTTGATCTTAAAGCTTCCATGTCTAACTTTTTTGAGTCTTGGAAAAACGGAGCTGTTGACCAGTTGTCTGGACAGGTTGCCAGCATCCAAATTGCCATAACCGATTTGATCTCGGATGGACTTTATTGGGCATTGAGTGGTGATGATTTTTCTCTTGATTTAAACAACCCTCATGAACCTAAAGTCCTATGTCTTGGTAATAATCCCGAATACGACAAAATTTATGGTGTTGCCCTAGGACTCTTTAATGGTCGAGTCACAAAACTAACGAACAAACAGAACAAAGCAAAGCTATCAATTATCGTCGACGAGCTTCCTACAATATACTTTATGGGACTTGACAACCTTATAGCCACAGCTCGTTCTAACAAAATTGCCGTTTGTCTTGGGTTTCAAGATTTTTCCCAACTAGAAGCTGTTTACGGTAAAGAAGAAGCTAGTAAAATCATCAAAACAATTGGTAACGTTTTCTCTGGCCAAGTATTTGACGAAACTGCGAAAAATCTTTCTGAACGATTCGGAAAGAACAAGCAACAGAAAAAATCAATGTCAATCAACGATGGAGGAACAAGCATCTCCATCTCTGAACAACTGGACTATATGATTCCACAAAGTCGTATTTCGCAACTTTCTCAAGGAAAATTTGTCGGTTTGTATGCAGACGATTTCGGAAAAGAGTCAGATCATAAAGTCTTTCATTGCAACATAGATGTTGATATGGAAGCGGTCAAACGAGAAAAAAACGAAGGAAAACAAATTCCCGATTTTAAGACCTTTGATGACAAGCAAGTTTTTATTAATCTTCGTAACTTGTATTACGAATTAGAAGGCAACGAAACACTCAACACTATAGCAAAATCATACTTCAATGCTATTAGATCAGCCAAAAATCCTAAAGAACTTTTAACTGTTTACGAAAAGATATCTAATGAAGATAGTTCAGGATATATACAAAGAAGAGTTCAGGAAATCAGAGACAAACGAATGAACGAGATATTAAGAGCTAATCATGATAGAATATCTGCAGACATTGCAGATCTATTAGACAATCAAATGAAAGAACTCCAAAATAGTACGGACAATAGACTCAAAGAGATATGGTTGATAATTCAATCAAAAAACAAAGGCAAAAAATAACTTCTTATTTAAACTAACAATAATCAAAAGCCGTTTCACAGTGATGTGCAACGACTTTTTTTATCTAAACCTTGCACAATTGCCTGTTTCGGCTCCTGTATATTCACATTTATTTTTCAGTTTACAAGAAGCACAACTGGCTCTCTTGTCTATTGGCATGTCAACAACGTAACGTCCTTTCTTTTTTGATCCTTCTCTTTTTATAAGTCCATATTCTGTCAGAATAGTAAGACTACGATCTATTTTTTGGAGAGACACACCCGATTTCTCACTGATCTGAGTTCTTGTGTTTGTCTCTCCTTGTTCGTCCAGTATTCCCCAAAAAACTTGCTTTGCATTAATATCTAGTTTATTGTAGACTTGTGCAGTGCCAAATGGAAGATTAGTTGCTCGTCTCGCAAGTTCATTGAGTGTTGCCTGCTTATATTCAGCATATGCTAAACGACGTTTCTTATCTTCCTCCGCATCGTATTTGTTTGTGATAGGAGATTCTGTATCGACAAATACATCCTCTATCTTAAATGATATCGCTTTCACATCTGCGAATATAATATTATATATGATCTGCTCCTGTAATTTGCACACGTTGTCAATTGACACGTTTTGACGATCAGGCAAAGTCACAATTTCACCAGTCTCGACATTCATAATTCCAATATATCCCTTTAAAGTCTCATTATCATTATATATATTATTGACCTTCTGCTTTGCATCATTAATCAGATTGGAAGGAACTCCTATGAAAAAGAAATCAGTCCACCCGATATATTTGCTTATCTTTTGATCTCCCATAAGATCCGCTTTAGAGTTCTTCAATTCAATGCCGACATTGTAACATTGCTTTTGATTTAATGCACGTCTTCCAGGCTGAATATAGAAAACAGCATCAAAACGATAATGATCTTGTCGGTCTAGTCCTAAACGAGTTTTTTCGCCAGTCTCATAACGAATTGTCAACTCCTCAAAAATGCGAAAATTGAAAAACTCAGAAGGAACTTTGTTCGCCCACTCATAGGTTGCTGTTGTCATATCTTTGACAAACCTCTTTCCTGAATCTCCAATGAGAAATCTTTTTAAATTTTCATGTGCCATAGTTCTATTTTATTTATCACTGAGTGATGTATTAACAATGCAAAAATATAATTTTTATTTATCACTGAGTGAAAAAAAATAAATTAATTGAAGATAATTTATGCTTCTTTTACTTGGCAATCGACTTTGGAGATTGTTCAAAAAATCCTCAATTTTACCATTAGGAAACAAAATGAGGATGAAGACAAAAACTGTGTTTTTGTCTTCACTTTTAGTTTTGGACGAACAAAGTGGGCGTCCAAAACTACATCTTGCACTTTTTTCGAAAAAAGATTTTTGGGACCATTTTCATTCATTGATTTTGGAGATAATTTTAATTAATTTTTTATTAATTATTTTTTTTTTTGGGGGGGGGCTGACAATAAAAAAAGAATTTTTATTGCCATTGAAACATTATTACTACACAATATTTAATAATACACCTATCACAAGTGTCATAATGTAGACAAACTGATAATTCTTCATTAAAAGAAAAAGAAATACAGATGCTAATAAGTTGCGTTTTTTTCAAATATACTATACATTTGCACAAATACTTTTTGAAAATTTGATAAATTATAATGATACGAAACTCTTCCTTTGTGAAAAGGAGGGGTTTTTTATTTTTTTTGAGGTCACTTGTACATAAAAAGGCTTGTTTTCGTGCAAACTTCTTTACTCGTGCAAACTTTTTTACTCGTGTAAACTTTTTTACTCGTGCAAACTTCTTTACTCGTGCAAACTTCTTTACTCGTGCAAACTTCTTTACTCGTGCAAACTTTTTTACTCGTGTAAACTTTTTTACTCGTGTAAACTTTTTTACTCGTGCAAACTTCTTTACTCGTGCAAACTTTTTTACTCGTGTAAACTTCTTTACTCGTGCAAACTTCTTTACTCGTGTAAACTTTTTTACTCGTGCAAACTTCTTTACTCGTGCAAACTTTTTTACTCGTGCAAACTTTTTTACTCGTGTAAACTTCTTTACTCGTGCAAACTTCTTTACTCGTGCAAACTTCTTTACTCGTGTAAACTTTTTTACTCGTGCAAACTTCTTTACTCGTGTAAACTTTTTTACGTTTATATACAAATATCAAAATCTTTTTTTCTTAAAAAAATTTTTGATATTTGAGTATAAGTAGTATATTTGCATTGTCCTTCTAGAAAAGGACATAAAAGCATAATTCATTAAGATTAATAAAATGGCAAAATTCATTACATTTTTCGGTCAGAAAGGTGGATGTGGAAAAACAACCCTTTCTATTTTATGTGCTAATTATTTAGCTTACAGTCAAGGGAAAAAAGTTTCAGTTCTTGACGCTGACTATCCACAGCATTCAATGATCAACAAACGCAAGCTCGATTATTCCAAGTTACCTGAGTCTGTAAAAGAAAAACGTCCATTGTCACATTGTTTTCCCATTTTCCCTTGTTGTCTTGGAACTCCAAGTATCAACGATAAAGAAACAAAAGACGTTGCCCCATTTATTCTTGACGAACGTTTTCGTGAACGCTTAGGAGATTACGTTTTCGTCGATTTTGTAGGTTCTATGGACTTTGCTGAAAATGCAGACATTATGCACCAATGTCTTGCAAAAATGGACTACATTTTTATTCCTTTTGAGTTTTCTGACTTATCTCTACTATCTCAATATCAGTCGACTCTTATCATGACGAAATTCATAAAAAAAATGAATCCATCTACAAAAATTATAACATTCTTCAACAAAATACCTAACCAAGGTAATTTTTTCTCTGGTAGTAAAGCAGAGCAAAAAATTCTTGAAGTTTATAACAAATTAAATGTTGATTACAAGATGGGAAATGGAGTTTCAGACTCCATTCGAATGAGATCTTTCGACTGCGTTAACACTGTTCTGCCTATAAAACATAAATTTCTGACAGGATATGAAAATGAAGGTTACAGAAATGAAGGCAGAATAGGAAGTTTTATTGACGAGTTTTATTCAATAATAACAAAATAAATATGGCACCATCCGACGACGTTTTTAAGGAATTTGATGATTTATTAGGCACTTTACCAGATCCACCAGAAGATCGTCCTATGCGAGCTCTTACGGAGCTACCTTACTATGAGCAAAAAAAATTGGAGCAAAAAAAATCAAATGAGACTTCAAAAGAAGTCTCTGCTTCTAAAAACATTGCAGTTGATAATTATCCGTCAACTGCAACCTTAACAACTGAGGAAACAGAAAAAAAAGTGTTTTCCAACAAGAAAAAATTCACAGATGGAGATATCTTGTCTTTTTCTGAAGTTTTTTCTTGTAGAAATCAAGACACTCAAAATCTCGACAAACAAATGGTAAGGTTATACGCTTCTGACTTCAATAGATTAAATACTATATCAAAATCTATGACAGCCAAAACAAGTATTGCTGATATTGTTCATAATATCATTAATATATATTTAGAACAAAATAAGGAGAGTGTTAAAGAAATCATGTTAAAAAACTTTTCATTCTAAAAAGATGACACAAAAGAAGTCCCAACAAATAGGAAAAGAAGATATCGAACACATTTCTTCTTTCGACGAAGTTTTTACTTGTAAAAATCAAGATTCACTGAACCTTGATAAACAATCCATAAAACTTTATTCTTTGGACTTAAACAAAATACACACTTTATCTAAATTAATGTCAACAAAAAAGATGGGTGTGGCTGATATCGTGCATAATATTTTAAATCTTTATCTTGAACAGAATAAAGATAGAGTCAACGAACTTATGGCCAAAAATTTTTGGCTATAATATCTTACATTAAATATGAAGATTTACGCAAATACACATCCCTACGATTCCTATCGGAAATTTGTTTTACACCGTGCTATTCTTAGGAAAGCCAGGTTAATTCGAGGTTGTGCATTCCTTAATTGGACACGATCACTTTTCAAAATGTTCTTTTATGGACTGAACACAACATTGACTTGGAACTATATATAAAACTATGTATCAATACAATATCATTTTTGATTTTAGAACCGTCTTCTTGTGATATGAAGTCGGTTCTTTCTTAAAAAAAAACAGATTATTATAACAACAATAATTAAGTTTTTGTATTTTTGTATCGTTCTTCAAGAGAACAAAATGCATAATTCATTAAAATAGAAATAAATGTTTGGAATAGAGAATATATCCTGGAATAATTTCCTTTGCGTATCAATGCCATTAGCTTTAGCTATTGATGGATTCTTTTCTTATAAATGTATAAGGAAAAGCAACAAAGAAACAAAAGACACTTATATAACCAAAAATGATCTTGCGAACGAAGAATCCACACAATCTGAATATTCAGTAGTAGAGCCAGAAAATGCGACATTTGACGACAACTTCAATTACGATGACATTCCTGATATGATATCATCAGAATCTGAAAAAGAGTTATTTCAATTGGCTGACGACTTGACCGCACAATCAGAAGTTGTATGTGATAATAATATGTCCATAGATTTTGAAAATGTGACAATTGATGTTGAATTACCTTCTGAAGAACCTGATGATGACAATAAAGAAGAAACCATTCCTATTGAACCTATACAAGAAGAAGTTCTGACTTCTACACAATCAAACATAATGGATTTAGAAGAATATGAGACAATAGGCAATAGTTATAATTGGAACTAAATCAATAAGACATGAAAAAAATATTGATATTAGTAACGATCGCATTCTCTTTCTTGAATGCAGTATTTCCACAATATGGAATTTTCTTTCTTGTTCTTTTTGCAATAATGTGCTTAGTCGCATTTTGCATCAAAACACTAGAAAAATAATAATAACCTATATAATAAAACAAATATGAACAGAAAAAAGAACAGCTCTTTAAAATGGAGCATGGTTGCATTATTCTTATGTATTGCAACAAATTCGTTTGCAGATCTTGATGCATCTGCTATTAATACACAAATCACAGAAACAACAGCAACACTGAAGACTTTTGGCAAAGGACTTTTGACTTTGGTGCAGGTAATCTGTGGACTAGCTTCCATCTATGGAATTCTATCTGTCGTAAAAAAGCACCTTGCAAATGAGCAAGATGCCAACAAAGCTCTGACTGGATGGATTGGAGGAGTTTTGATACTTACCGCACTAAGTACTTTGGTTAAAGTTCTATTCTTCTAATTTTATTCTGATGTTCCACATCTCAAGTATTGGAGTAGGCAAGTACCCTATTTTTGGGGGGCTTCAGATGCGATGGGCAATATTGGGACTCTCAATCTTTTTTGGGAGTTTCATATTGTTCATCATTTTACAAATGTTCAGTATTATACTTGCCCTTTGCGTCTGCATTCCTATTTTAATTGCAGATATCTATATTTCTTTTGCCTTCAACAAAAAATTTGGAGCTAATGGATTCAGTAAGTTCCTCGCCAATAAAAAATTACCCAGAGGTGTTTTTTACAAATCTGCTTTTCAGGACATTATAATGTATGACAAACAATGAGTAGAATAATTAAAATAGATGATGTCTGTCCGATATACAAAATAGAAGATGGAATTCTTATTAGTAAAAACGGAGACTTGACTGTAGGATATGAAATCCACCTTCCTGAAATTTGGACTTTAGGAGAATTGGATTATGAGAAAAATCATTCAGACTGGGTAAATTGTATCAAAGACTTACCTGCATATACAATCGTACATAAACAAGACATCTATTATGATGCAGAATACAAATATGAAGGGAAACAAGAAACATTCCTTCAGAAAGCTTTTGCAAATCATTTTAATGGAAGGCACTTCCTTAAGCACAAGTGCTATTTATTCTTTACAAAAAGCACGAAAGACACATTCAAAAACATTACAGCTCGCAAGAGTCCACTATGCAAGACTCTTATTCCGCAAGAAAATTTTGATCAAAATGAACAAATAGCATTTTTCAAAGCTGTGGAATTGGCAATGGCAGGATTCAAGTTATTGTCCGATGAAGAAAAAAATATTTGTGTCTCATACAAAAAACTTACGACATCAGACTTAGTCGGAACGAAACATCCGTGTAAGTTTGGGCTTCTTGACCTTTACACCAACCTGTCTTTTAGTCAAGAGAATTTCATTACTCTGAATGACATTCATACAGAAGATGGAGATTTAATAATCGGCAACAAAATCGTGTCCATACACACTTTAGCAGAGAGTGAACAACTGCCAATGCATACCGCAACCCACAGTAGAAATGTAACTTACAGTACACCACCTTATTACGTCTGTAATTCTTACGTGTCTCCTCTTGCCGAAAGACTTGGCTTTGAACACATCTATAATCAATATTTCTTTTTAGAAGATAATATAGATGTAATAAAAGACTTAACAAGAAAAAGCAATCTTTTGGGATCAGCATCTTCTTTAAGCAAAATAAATGAAGTTACCAAAAAAAGAACTGACGAATTCATTGATCATGAAGCAGAAACCAAAGAACGAATCTGTAGATGTGCATTCAATATCATCACATGGGATAGGAATGCTAAAGAACTTGAAAAAAAGAATACAAAAATAGAAAGAGAATTCATTCAATTGGACTGTAAACAAGTACGAGTGTCTGATATAGCCCCTCAAATTTTCTGGGGTGGAATAGCAGGAGCGGAAAGTTATTATCCAATGGAAGACACTTATATCACTTTTGTCAATAATGGATGTGATTTCATTATCACAGACACGAACTATAAAGACTGGGTAGGCAAAGAAGCCTTCCATATAAATCTATGCGACCGTATTTTTGGAATACCTATTAAAGTAGATCTGGATGACATGCCAATGAAAAATAGTTGGATAAGCAATCGCAATAAAATTATAGTTGGGCCAAGTGGCTCAGGCAAGTCTTTTTTTATCAATAATATGTTGATGCAATACTATGAAATGAATACTCACAATGTCATTGTCGACGTCGGAAACTCATATCAAGGATTATCTAATCTGATAAAAGAAGAATCCAACGGCAAAGACGGAACATATTTTACATATAAAGAAGATGACCCTATACAGTTCAATCCATTTTTTGTTTCTGACAATGTTTATTCAGAAGAAAAAATAGGAACACTTGTCAGTCTCATCTCCTTGTTATGGAAAGGAGATGAAAAAATCTCTCAAACTGAGTTTACTTTTCTCAAGATGTCGATAAACAATTATATCGACCTCATTCTGTCTGGATCAATCAAAGCGAATCTTAATTCTTATTATGAATATCTTGATAATGATTTTCGAGAATTTCTCGCTACACAAAAAGATAAGGTTGATGACTCTGAATTTAACATAGGTAATTTACTTCATAATCTTCAACCGTATTACAAAGGAGGTAATTACGATTTTCTTCTTAACAGTGATAAAGAATTGAATCTATTAGATGACAGGTTTATTGTCTTCGAATTAGACAATATAAAAGATAACAAAACTCTTTTCCCAATCGTGGCTCTCATCATAATGGATACTTTCATTGAAAAAATGCGTAAGCTTAACAATAATAACATACGTAAGTTCATATTGATAGAAGAGGCCTGGCAAGCATTATCTAAAGAAAATCTTGCAGAGTTTGTCAAATATCTATTTAAGACCGTACGTAAATTCTTTGGCGAAATAGCCGTTGTGACACAGGAAGTCAAGGATCTCGTTGGAAACAAAATAGTACAAGACGTGTGTATAAGTCAAGCAGACACCAAAATATTGCTAGACTTTTCTGGCTATAAAGAGAACATGCGACCCATACAAGAAGCTCTTGGTTTGAATGCGGATGAAATCGCTTCTCTTTTATCAGTCAATAAAAAACTTGACTTCAATAACAGAAACAGATATAAAGAAGTTTTTATTTCTGTCAAGAAAAAAAGTCAAGTATTTGCCACCGAAGTAAGTGCTGAAGAGTATATGGCATATACAACAGAACGACCAGAGAAGGCAACTCTCTTCAACATAAAAAAAGAGAAAAATTGTTCTATGGCTCAAGCTATAGAATTATATGTCAAACAAAAAAAGAGAAAATAAATGACAAGGACATTCACATTAATCATCACATTACTGTTGTCGATTCACTTGTTCGGGCAACCTGTAACAGTTGTAGATGCGTCCGCATTCGGACAACGTGTAGCTGCCATGTCAGCCGATGCTGAAAATGCTCTTAGCAATCTGGAACAATTACTTGAACAAGCAGACAGAATGCGATCCCAAGTGGCACGAATGGACAGCATCAAAAATAAAGTGACAAAAGTTTCTGACAGAATCAAAATGTCAGCCCGATTTGTTGAATTGTTACAGGAATCTAAAAATGCGATGATTTTGCTTCGCTATGGAGCTGAAGTAATAACTAAATCCAGATATCTTACAGCAAGCCAGAAAACATCGCTTGCTCTGTCTGCGACCAAAAAGGTAAACAATCTCATTGATGATGTCAAACAAATCAAAGAATTAATAGAACATCCTGAAAAAAGTGAAATGAGCGAACATGAACGCTACAATGAAATTACTCGCTATGAATATCAGATAACTTCAACCATTGCGAGTTTGAACATGATGGTTCTAAGAGTAAAACAGATTGACATCGATAGGGAAACTCGCAATCTACAAAGAAACGCCTTTTCAATCTATGGAGTTTATCATAACAATAAAAAAGAAGCAAAAAAATCAACTAAAAAAATCAACTGGTAATTATGGTTTTATTGTCATTACAAAGCACACTGGATGCTTATATAGAAAGTCCATTTAAGGATTCCGTACACGATATAATACAAAAGGTCACGGACAATTATCTCGCATCTTTTATCATTGTTAGCCAAGTGATCTGTGGTATTGGAGCTGTCGTTTATATCGGTTCTATATTAACAAAAATCTTTGCAAGTGGAGGTCAAGAAAAAATAGATCTGTGGAAGTTATCTCGACCTGTTGGAATTCTCATACTTATAACTCTGTCTGGCAAGTTAGTTTGCCCGGCTATAGATTTTGTGATCGAAGAACCTCTTATCGCCATAACCGAAAGTTGTCATCAGGATCAACAAAAAAAGATCACACAGAAGAGAGAGACTTTGGAAACTATAAAAGTTTTGGCAAGAGAACAAGTAATTCAGCAAGATCCACAAGAAGCATCTTCTGGCATTGGGAACATATTTTCTTTTTTTACTGGCAAAGATATTGGGACTCAACTAACAGAACTGGTATGGTATGGACTCGAATGTGTCGCTGACATATTTATGGCTGTAGCCAAACTGATTATTATTATGATCTCCTCACTTTATAAGATAATATTATACATTTTTGCACCTTTTGCTTTTGCTCTTAGCATGTTCCCATATTTTCATGACAATCTAAAACACTGGTTTGGACGATATATCCATGCGTCTCTATGGGTTCCGATTTCATATGTTTTAGAATTGATTCAGAACTGTTGCACTGAGTCATTTCTCGACAAACAAATCGAATTTTACAATAATGCATATATTGCAGGTTCTTACAGTGTGGCAAGTGTAGATGGATTCCAATGTTTCGCTGGTGTAGTTCTATCAATTGTGATTGGATGTATGTATCTATCAATTCCAACACTTGCATCTTCTATTATTTCTAGTGCAGGTGGCGAATTTATGACTGGCACAGCAATGACAAGTATTACAATGCTCGGAAAAGCTTTTGCTGTTCCAGTTAATGCAAGTACTGATGCAGTCAAAAAAATCGTTCAGACTGCAAAAGGGAAAAGTGGCAACTAACAATAAAGGAAAAAGAATATGGAGTTAAAAAGTTTAATCAATATAGAATCAGCTTTCAAGTTGAGCAAAGGTATCACTTTCGCTACAATCCTAATGTGTATTGTGATAAGCTGCACTGCTATTTTTTTGAGTTTTCAGTATGCTGAAGAACAAAGACAGAAAATTTATGTCCTAGACAATGGCAAATCTTTGATCCTTGCACTTCAACAAGATGTTCAGATGAACAGGGAAGCTGAAATTAAGAGTCACGTCAAAAGATTCCATGAGTTGTTTTTCACATTGACTCCCAATCAAGAAGCTATAGACTATAATATTAATCAAGCTTTATTCTTGGCAGACAATAGTGTCCTGGAGTTTTATAAAAATCAACAGGAGAAAGGATTCTATCGATCTCTAATTGGAAGTAATGTGATAGGAGACATAAGAGTCGATTCTGTTATAGTCAAAACAGATTGTTATCCATACAAAGCAATAATGTATGGAAAGACTTCATATATGCGTACATCATCCATTACCTATTTCAGTCTTATCACGACACAGACTCTGGTAAATGTACAGAGGTATGACAACAATCCGCATGGACTTATGATTGAGAATTGGAAGGTAGAACTTAACGAACAAATCGGAGAACCTCGTAAAAGATAAGAATATGGATAATCAAACAAAAAATGAAATCATATTCATACAAATAGCAACCGTAATCGGTTTTGCATCTGTATGCGGTATATTTTGGTATCTCGGCGGAGGAAACCCAATTGAAGAAAAAGTCAACACTGAAATCTCTATACCCGAATATAAACTGGATAAAACAACAGACAACAGTAGAATAGAAAGTTATCAAGAAGCATTGGCAATAGAGCACAAAAAGCAAGAAATTCAGAATGCTCAAATGGAGTTCAACACGTTTGATTTTTTCAGTGACACAGTAATACAGGAGCAAGAGGAAACAACCATTGACAACAGAATAGCTCAACTTGAAGCAAAAATAGGAGAGAGCACCCAAGAGTCAGAAGTTCATATTAAAGAACCTGAAAAAAAGGAAATCACGATAAATCGAAATGTAAGAAAGAAAGTGTCGACATCACATATCGAGACAAATGAAGAAAAAAACAAACGAATAATAGAAGAAAAGCGTAAACAAATTATTTACAAGAATAAAAAACAATTGTTCTCTACGGGAGTTCTTGTTGATGACGACATGTGCTTTATCCGACAACTTACTCCAGAAGAAATAGCAATGGGATATGATGAGTTTGTTGCTAACGAAAATAAAAGAGATTTACCGCAAAACAACACTCAGACTGTCACAACATTTCAAGATAAACCCAAAAAGTCCAATGGATTTAAACCCATGGAAGCAAAAACGACAGTGCAAGAGAAAGGAGCAATCCGTGCTGTTGTTAATGGAGAACAAAAAAATATAACGACATCAAGTCAAGTACAGTTGCGAATTTTAGATGAAATTGAAATAAACGGAACAACTATTCCTCCAAATACGATCATCTATGGACGAGCTCTATTCCAAAACAACAGGATGGGAATATATATTGAGAATATAGCTTATAAAAACAATATATATCCATTCCATGGAAAAATATATGACAAAGATGGTTTTGAGGGACTTTATGTTCCTGACAATTTAATAAACGACGTCACTAAAGAATCATCCAGCAACTCTATCAACAACAGCTCTGGGATTAATCAAATGTCCAATGGTATGGCTAGTGGTAATGTTGGAAATGTACTTGTTGGTGCAGTCAGAACTACAGCGACAACCATAAAAAATACTACAAGCAACAGAATAAAAGAAACTAAAATTACTTTGCCAGCCAATTATAAAATTCTAATAAAGGTGAATTAGCATTAAATTTTAATGATTATGCAATGGAAGTGGTAGATGATTGAGAAATTATCTGCCACTATTTTTGTTGACTATAAAAACAAAAATATAAACATGGACGAAAAAATAGATAATGTAATGATACTCTGGGAGACATTCCAAGATATGAGTATCAAACGCTCTGGCCTAAAACAGAGTTCAATACAAACCTTTGAGACAACAAGAAAAAGTCTTATGAAATTTAGATTATGGCTGATTTCTAATGGTAAGGACAAAAATTTTGTTTTGTCTTACTATTATTTAACACATGAAGGCATTGATGACTTCTATGAATTTCTGATATCTGAAAAGCTGAAAAATACAACAATCCACAAAAGGTTTATCTATTATAAAAAGTTCCTTTATTGGTTAGGAGACAAAGGCTATATTGTCAATGGCGTAGTACGAAAGATTGAAGAACCCAGACTACAGACAATTCAAAAAAAGGTTGTGTATCTAACAATAGAAGAATTACAGGCATTCTACAGAGCCGACATATCTAATGAGGGAAGGATTGCGGAAGAAGTTAGAGACTCTTTCGTATTCGCTTGTTTTACAGGCTTAAGGTTTTCAGATCTCATCAAATTTAATTGGGATGAAGTAGAATTCAAAGAAAACAGGATCGCATTTGTATCACAGAAGACATCCCATCTTACCTACGTCGAATTAAACAATGTATCAAAAAATATTCTTTTCAAGCATTTCAAGAGCAAGTCTTCACATTTGGTATTCGATATCCCCAAATATACCATCACATACAACAAAATACTAAAAAGGATTGCACGCAAACTAAGATTTATGCGTATCATAGAACAAACCCAGTATTCCGGCACAGCAAAAATTGTTACCAGGACAAGACTCTGGCAAGCTATGAGTTCCCACACAGCGAGACGTACATTCGTATGCCTTTGCCTTCATTTAGATATCAGACATGAGATGGTCATGAAATGGACTGGACATACGACCTATCGAGGGATAAAACCGTACATCGATGTGATGGATTCTGCCAGACAAGAGCAAATGAACAAACTGAATGCGTGGGAGTCCTCCAGAACCTCCACTAATGACAATGAAAAAAAAAAGAAATGACCTTCTAATTGACTATATCAGTCAAACAATCAGCCAGCCTTCTGTTTTCATATTGAATGAAATTGTCTCGTTTAATCTCTCGACGAGTTCTGAAACGTTTGTCAATCAGCTTGACTACGCAACCGTTAAACCAGACATTCGGATTGAATTTAAACTGTTTAGATTTAACGTCCATATAAATCAAATCCGCATTCATCATATCAGCGATAGAACTATAATAATTTGATTTCTTGCAATTTAACGACGTCATAATCATTTCTCGCATCAATCTCGCATTATCATCGTCCTCTGGAAGGAATTGTCCTGTAATAAGGGCTAATATCCTGAATGAGGACTTTTTCTTTATATTAAGAAGAGACTTTGAGAATTTGTTTCGGTATAACTTAAAAAATGGAACTGCAGATCTGTTATCGCTCTTTTCGACATAAGCTGCAATTTTCGTTTTACCGCTTTTTTGATCTGCCTGAGGAGTAATCACATCAAGAATACTTGAATCTATATTTTTTTTGTTTAACTCCTTTTTAGTCAAGATCTTAATTTTCTTTTTTATTCCCTCTGATTCATCGTCAGGCTTCACACCTCCACAGCTCAATATATTAGAGTTAACATAGTATGTCATAGCCTGCCGTTTTCCTTGAGGTCTTGATATCAATCCTCCGAAAATCAAGTCGTTAATAGCATTGTTATAGGTACTGTCACAATTAAAGAAGTATTTCTTCCAAAGTATATTCTTGTCAAAAGTGATAACATTCAGATTATTTTTCTTGTCGATCTGAATGAAATCAAGAATATAGGCAAGCAAATGAGCAGATCTGATGGTCATAAAGTTTTCAAACAGATTCTTTGTTTCCCATGTTTGGTGCAACCTGACAAACTTTCTTTCATCCTTTATCAGACTCCTGATCTCCATCAGTCCAGCATCATCAGCATTCTCTTTTAGACGAAGTTTATCCAACTCATCATAAATTTTCGCTGGACTCAACTCTTTGTTATTGGGATAGTTAACAGCATCAGGAATGAACCTTCCCATACTGACTTTTCTTTTGAAGTTACCTTGTTTGCTGTAGTAGGTTAAGTCCGGTAACAAATTGACTAAAACCTCTTTTTTTGTCTTCTTCTTCATTGTTCACTGACTCAAGTGTTCCGCAAAAATACAACGAATTTTTAAATTACAACAAAAAAAAGAGAAATTGTTGCCAAGTCCTCTTTTTTTTATTTCGTATTACGAATTTCACAATCCACAAACCGAACCACTTAAATCAGTGGTGCAAAGATAGCTCTATTTTCCGAATCCTGCAATTTTTCGGTTTCCTTTTTATCGTCAAAAAAAAAGAAAAGAACTATAAGAGGGTACGGCTCACAAAATTTTATTACTCAAACTTTTACGGATGGAAAATTCCGCAAAACTTGGGAAGTTGATTTCTGAAATTCCGCAAAACTTGGGAAGTTTTAATCAGCAGTTACATAATATAGTGACAAACTTTTTAGTTACAAAGCGAAAAAATCATATTACAAACTTGTTTTTTAGAATAAAGTATGTAATTTTGCATCGCTTTCGACGAAAAGAAGAATAAAACAAAGAAAGTAGAATAAACGCACTTCACAGTGAATTTACTCTTTTGCATAATTCATTAAAATATAATAAAATATTTTAATGTGTCTTTTAATTTGATCTCCATTCTCCGAACACGCCAGTTCGCTAATCAAATGTAAAATCAAATTTGGCGGTATGGACGGGACTCGAACCCGCGACCCCATGCGTGACAGGCATGTATTCTAACCAGCTGAACTACCACACCATTTTGTCGTTGTCGCTCTCATTTCCTGATTGCGAGTGCAAAAGTACAACATTTTTCTATACCTGCAAATCTTTTCGCCGTTTTTTTTCAAAAAAAATGGAAAATATCCCTTAATATGACAATTCTTACCAGATTTCAGGCATTATATGCTCTACTTTTTTGTTTATATAGAAAAAAGAAGACGTGAGCATTCACGTCTTCTTGCCTAATCACTTAACTACTATAATGTCTCCGCAAACGTTTTTAAGTCTGAGTAAAACTTGTCCGTATAATCTTTTGTTTCCACAGGTGCATCTCCATCTGTGAGTAGATAGACAGTCTGCATTCCTGCTTTATAACCAAACTGTAAATCAGATATCGAATCTCCAACCATTGTCGACTCAGCAAAATCGACTTCAGGAAAATCCTGCTTTGCTTCTTTAGCCATGCCTATCTCTGGTTTACGTCTTCCCGTCTCCCCACATGAGAGATCCACACAATGATAGATTTTATCGATTTGTCCTCCTGCGTCGACAATCTCTTTCATCATCGAGGAATGGACTTCTTCAAGATCTTGCTCCGTAAACAGCTTCTTGCCAATACCACGCTGATTCGTGACAATGAAAATTCTATCAAACTTCTTAGCAAAAACCGCCAATGCTTCTTTAACTCCATCAAGGAAGATGAACTCCTCCGGCTTAGTGACGTAGCCTCCAACGACTCTCTTATTGATCGTGCCGTCTCTATCAAGGAAAAGATATTTAGCTTTCGGGAACAAATCACCAAATTCACGCTGTGCCTTATAGTAATCCTCAGGCACACCGATATCTATAAAATATCCTCCAAACGGATAAGCCACTATATTCTTACGGAAAGACGGCATTTCAAGAATTTCTTTTTCGAATGAGAATTTAGATGGCATTCCCTGTGCAAGCAACCAATCCTTCTTCACTATATAAATACCTCCGTTGATGAATCCTTCTCCCGTCAGTTTACCCTTCTCTACAAAGTCAAGCAAATTTCCGTCAGCATCCACCTGCACAGCTCCATACCTCTCCACATTCTCCACTTTGCGTAATGCGATAGTAATATTGTTTCCCTTATCAAAATGAAATTTTTGAAAGACAGAGAAATCAATATCAAAAAGAGTATCTCCATTAAGCACAAGGATATCATTGCTCTTCGCATAAGTCGACGCGAGAGCTATCGCACCTCCTGTAAACAGAGGCGTCGTTTCCTGTGCATAACTGATGTTTATTCCACGGTAACTGTCACCGAAATATTCCTGCACCTTTTCATGCATATAGCCGGTAGACAAGATGACGTGATTGATTCCTATTCCACGAAGACGTTCAAACAGATAAGCCAAAAATGGTCTGCCGTCTACAGGTGCCATAGGTTTCGGAATATTTCCAAGCACATGTTTCAGACGAGTGCCAAAACCACCAGCCAATATAATCGCTTCTGTAATCATATTGTCCAAGTCTTTAGTCCATTTGAAGTGAACTCGTATCTTTTTGCCGCTACACCAAGTTCAGACAAAGCCTTTTCAACAGCAAAACGAGTGCAGTTAGGGCAATAGAAGAACATGAATCCTCCACCACCTGCACCAGAGATTTTGCCTCCCGTCGCTCCGGCTTTTAGTGCTGTATCATATAGTTTATCGATAAACGGATTCGAAATTCCATCAGTCATCTTCTTCTTGTATTCCCAACCGAAATTAAGCAATTCTCCCATTGCATCAATGTCACCTTTAAGAAGATGCTCCTTCATCTGGATAGCCTGCTCTTTCAACTTATGCATGGCGGCAATCGATGTCTGGTTTTTTCCTTTCACATTCTTCACCTGACCTTCTATAATCTTAGCCGACTCTCTGCTTGTCTGTGTATAACAAAGAAGAAGGTTGTGTGCAAGTTCGTTCTGGAACTGGCAACGTACACGGAGTGGGTTAACTATCACCTTATTGTCCGCATAAAATTCCATAAAGTTCACACCACCGAATGTGGCTGCATATTGATCCTGCTTTCCTCCAGCCATCTGCAAATCCTCACGTTCTATTCTATACGCAAGTTGAGCTATATCATACTCTCCAAGAGGAAGTTTCAACCACTCTGCAAAAGCTCCTACTATCGCCACCATAAGTGTTGACGACGTTCCAAGACCCGAACCAGCAGGTGCGTCTACATGCAATGTTATACGGAAAGATAGTGGAGCATGTGTGAAATCAGAAACAATTCTATTATAAGCTCCACGAGCCAAAACGAAAAAACCTTCTGTCGTCAATCGTTCTGTCGCGTCACAAACCTCAAATTCGTCACAATCTGGTCCGACAAATTCCACCTTGCCATTATCAAGTGGTTCGATAGTGGCATATGCGTACATATTTATTGTTGCGTTGAGAATGGCTCCTCCATAAAGGTCTGAAAACGGAGAAACATCTGTACCTCCTCCTGCAAGACCTAGTCTCAACGGTGCTTTACTACGGTATATCATGGCCCTAAATTTAAGTTCTTTTCTATCCTATAACGGAAGATACATTCCTTTTATTGTATTTGTAAGTCAAAATTAACGAATAAATTTATTTTTTTTAATGTCGTTTGTAACAAATGTGAGGAATTATATATCATTTATTTTTAGACAAACACAAAATTTCGAACGGACAAACATAATCCTTACCATAAATAAAAAAGGGTGTGGATCAAAAATCCACACCCAAATATCAATTGGAATATCAATCTTCCTTTACCTCCGGCAGATGCGCAGGGCAGCCACAATGGCTTGCCACTACTGTCTGATCAAAGTGAAGTG
>JAFWZH010000258.1 GCA_017522515.1 Clostridia bacterium | reverse complement strand
TTTCATTACGGTCGTTCGAATCCATGATGTATGTATTTTGCATCTATGAAACATGAGTAAAATTTTCGACCCTTAAACATCAAAAAAAGCCCTACATGTAGGGCTTTTTTCGCGTGGCATCTAAATTGACCACAAGTTTTGGTGGGAGATCATGGATTCGAACCATGGAAGTCGTAGACAACAGATTTACAGTCTGCCCCATTTGGCCGCTCTGGAAATCTCCCTTATTAAAAATACAGCCGTTATAAAACGGCTGGAGCTGGTGGACGGATTCGAACCCCCGACCTGCTGATTACAAATCAGCTGCTCTACCAACTGAGCTACACCAGCGAATCTCGCTGTGCGTCATGCGCGACAACGCTGATGATTATACATACATTTTCTCTGCTTGTCAACACTTTTTTATAACATAAAAAAAATTTTTTTAAAATTTTTCGATTTTATAAATTTGTCATCGAAAATGAAATTTAGACTCCGTATGCTTATAAAGTCGTTTTATATTTTCCTTATGACGTGCCACAATAAATAAAGCCTGTACGGCACAGATAATGATAACCCATAAAGATTCCGTACTTGTAAAAATCAAAGTAGCGGGAGTAGAAAGCACAGCGCACATTGTTGAAAGAGACATATACTTCGTAAGCATCAGAAGCAAACAAAGCACAGTCACAGCTACAAGACCTGCGCGCCAATCAACAAACCATATAACCGACATATAAACCAAGAAACCCTTTCCGCCCTTAAAACCATGCCACAAAGGGAAATTATGTCCAAGCAGTGCAAACAAGCCGGTGTAAGCAGCGCCAAGCTGACCGCACCCATACATAAATTCAAACACACAACTAAAAGCCAGCACCGGCACAGCCGCTTTAAGCAAATCAAACACAAGAATCACCCATGCATACTTGCTTCCAAAATTCCGTTTAAAATTAGTAAAACCCGGATTACCGCTGCCGCAAGAACGAATATCCTTCAAATAAATTTTTAACGATAGTATCACCGAAAGATTAACACTTGTAATCATATATGTAGCGATTGCAGCGAAAACCGGAATAAATATCATCATAAAAACATCACCCTATTCTGCGACTAAAATATAACTGTAAACATCCTGACCGCCATCAACAACGTAAAACTCCACAAAAGGATACTTTTGCACAAGAAAATCATGTATATTCTCTGCTTCCGCATCATTAGAATCAATTCCCCTTATAATAATTCCCACATAATGTTCATCAAAACCCATACATTCAGCAGTTTCTTTTATGACCTTCATTCTGTCACTGCCATGAGCAAGAATACTTTTTCCTTTAAAGCCAATATAGTTTCCGCATTTAAGCGAAACACCATCCATTTCGGCATCTCTTACACAACAAGAAATCTCAGCTGTAACAACATCTTGCATAGCTTCTTCTAAAGCCGAAATAATATCCTCAGTATTTTCTAAATCTGTGTCCAACATAGAAAGTGCAGCATAACCTTCACCGATAGTATGACTTTCCAACACACGCACATTACCTTCATACAAAGCAGCAGCTTGCTTCGCCGCAAGAATAACATTTGAATTATTCGGAAAAACAATTATACACTCCGCATCGACTCTTTTAAAAGCCCTGATAAAATCCTCTGTTGAAGGATTCATGCTTTGCCCTCCATCAACAATTATATCTGCTCCCATATTGATGAATGTCTTTTTTATTCCCTCTCCCGACGCCACAGCCACTATGCCATAAGGTTTCTTTTCTTGCTCTTCAGACGGAATGTTGTTATGCTGCAGCGACATGTTTTCTATTTTAACTTTTAGAAATTCACCAAAATTTTGGCAATAATCCAACACTTTTCCCGGATTCATTGTGTGAACATGAATTTTAACCACACTGTCAGCTTTGAATGTTGCTACTGAATCTCCAATTTCTTGCAAGAAATCCGTCAAAAGCTTCACATTAAAACTCTTGGGATTTATCTTGCTTCGTTGCAGGCGAAGCAAAATCTCTGTACAGTAACCGAACTCCAAAATACTGTCTTCAGTAAAATAATTGATATCTATTTCGTTCGTATTGTTATCTAACTCAGGCTCTTTAAAAACAACTTCGTTTTCAAAAGATTTTCTCATGCCTTCTGCTATATAAATAAAGCCTGCACCGCCACTATCAACAACACCTGCTTTTTTAAGTACCGGCAATAATTGAGGAGTACGACTTAAAGATCGCTTCGCTTCTTCTATGAGACATTCAAAATATTCTGTTACGCTTTCACTTTTACAAGAGCAAGCATACTCGACAGATTCTCTTATAACAGTCAGAATAGTGCCCTCTGTGGGCTGCATAACAGCATTATATGCAAACTCTGCACCTTTTCGGAAAGCATATCCCAGCTGTTTGCAATCTGCACAAATCACACCACCGAATCCCTCTGCCATTCCGTAAAAAAATTGCGAAAGTATTACTCCTGAATTTCCACGTGCACTCAAAAGCATACTTTCTGAAATACTTTTTGAAACCATTTCAACAGATGTACAACTCTTCTCGGCGCTCCTTACACCTCCTACCATAGTCATAAACATGTTGTCACCTGTATCTCCGTCAGGTATGGGAAAAACGTTAAGATCGTTTACTTCTTGCTTGTGTGCACGTAAATTCTCCGTTCCCATAATAAAAGCTTTTGAAAATTGTTCTGCATCTATGTATTTAAATTCATTCATTTTTTATCTCCGATTCTAAAAGTGACTTCCTTGCCAAAGCCCCATATACCAACAGCATCCGGTCCAATAGAAGCACCTATAATCGGCCCGATTGTAACAACGCAAACGTCCTTACACGGAATATCTTTTTTTATCATTGTCTTTAGCTGTTCCACTTCTTCACTTTTGCAATCCGCATGGGCAAAATATATTATCTGTTCCTCAGGATTTATAATGTTTTCTTTTAAAAGTTTGACAATTTCAGCAAAAGAATTGATTCTACCCTTCACCTTTCTGTATGCAGCTTGCTCACCGTCTGCATCAGCAATAATAATCGGTTTAACTCCCATAAGATTACCGAAAAAGGCAGATGGACCTGTTACTCTACCTGCTTTTTTTAAAGTATCAAGAGAATGAACCGTAACAAATTCATTTATTTTTTTGCGAAGTAAAACAATAGAATCTGTAATTTCCTTTGCCTGTTTACCTGCTTTAACCAATTTTGCTGCTTCTATAGCAAGCATTCCTTCGCCGATACTTGCATTAAGAGAATCAATGCAATAAATCTCCGCATTCGTGTATTCTTGTTTTAGTTTTTTGGCTATAATATTCGCAGTATTTACAGAACCGGACTGCTTAGAAGAACATCCAATGTAAACTATATCGTAACCTTCGCCAAGGTACTTTGTAAAAAGATTAATAAACTCCTCAGGAGGCACTTGTGTAGTTGTAATACGTTCTCCTCCACGCATAATCTCATATAGATTATGCATTTCATCATAACTCCAAGTTAAGGAAGCAATTTTTTCTTCTCCATTATATACTGTGCGCATCTTAGCGTAGTCTATATCATATTCTCTCAAAAGTTCTGCATTTAAATCAGAGCAGGAATCCGTTAGTATTTTGACAGGTCTCATTTTTGTTGCATCTCCTTCGCGATATTAATAATTGATATCACAAAGTATATAAATAAAAAAGCAACTCAACCTCAACTCAAAATCAACAATTGTTGATAAAAAATTTTTACATCGGCAATTTAACAGTAAATCTGCAACCGCCTTCTTTCATATTTTCCGCAAATATTTCTCCTCCGGATATATCAACTATTTTTTTGCAGAGAGCTAACCCCAGACCATTGCCCTCTTGCTTATGAGAGCTGTCAGCTTGGTAAAATTTACCAAAAATATGACAAATATCCTTTTCTTCTATGCCATTTCCCTCATCTTCTATCGTGAACACCAACATTTTCCTCACCTGTTCACATTGCTGTTTTATCAACCTAATTTTAATCAAACCGTTGCAAGGTCCGAATTTTATAGCATTTGATATTAAATTATCCCAAACATGCTGTAGAAGTGCTTCATTTCTATTATAAATAACACTCTCCATGTCTACGTCAAACTCTATATTCTTTTCTGCCCATTTAGGTTCCAGAAGCAAGACAGATTGCCTTATTTGTTCATCAAGTCGGAATGCTTTTTTCTTGGTATCAAAAGTCTGATTATCAAGCCTTGATAAAAGTAAAATATTACTTACCAATTCAGACAAACGCTTTGTATTAAAAAGAATCTTATCGGTATATTGTTCTTTCTCATCATCCGAGCTGGAACTGTCTTGCAAAAGCATAGCGTATCCTTCAATTGCATTAACAGGTGTTTTTATCTCATGCGAAACATTAGAAACAAAATCCGTTTGCAAAATCTCAGTAGCATTAAGTTCCCTCGTCATCATGTTAAAGCTTTCATAAATATCTTTTATTTCGTTAATTCGGCTATTCGGCTCTAATGCAATATGGAAATCTCCTTTTGCCACCTGTTTCATTGCTTTGTTAAGTTTTCTGATAGGAGCAAGCATTATCCTATTTGCTACAACAGATGTAGCAAAACCGATAAAAAGACTGCAGATTATAAGCCATACAGAAGAAGAAAAATCGAACTGCCAACCAAGAACATTCTCAAAAACGTATGTAACCGCAGCCGAAACGGCAACTGTTGCCAGTATCTCTATAGAAACAATAATCGTAAAGTACCACGTTATGCCAAAGCGTATTTTGTATTGCTTAGCCTTTATGTTTTTTAATGTTTCAAGCGTTTTCATAGCTTAACCACCTTATATCCCACACCTCGCATCGTTATTATTTTAAAATCTTTATTATTACTGAATTTTTCTCGCAGCCTACCTATATGCACATCAACAGTGTGTGTATCTGTCTCCGAATCATATCCCCAAATATCATCCATGAGTTGTTGACGAGTGAATATTCTGCCCGGAAAAGATGCCATTTTATATAAAAGCATAAATTCTTTTTGGGGTAAGATATATTTACTCCCATCAACTGTCACTGTAAGAGAATCACACTCCAGCACCGTATTTCCTATTGTTTGACGCCTTTCATTTATCATCTGTGCACGCCTGAGCAAAGCACTGACGCGAAGTACCATCTCATTAACATTAACAGGTTTTACCATATAATCATCCGTACCGGAAAGGAAGCCCATTCTCATATCATCAAATGCATCCTTTGCAGTAATCATCATTACTGGGATATTATTATTTGTTTCTCTCAAAGCTCTTACAAGCTCGTATCCATCCATGACCGGCATCATAACATCTGAAATAACAATGTCGTAATAACCTTTCTCTAGCTCCTGCAGAGCTTCTCTGCCATCAGAAACACCCGTTACGGAATACCCGTTCTTTACAAGAACATGTTGAAAAAGCTGCCTTAATTCTCTGTCATCTTCCGCTATTAAAACCTGAAACATATTAACCTCCGATTATGCAGTATCTTCTACTCAAATAAAGTATAACATCTTTTTGTCAACTTAGTATCAACGAAACATCAATTTTTGTTGATATTTCTTGATTTTTGCTCTTAAATTGGTATAATATCATAAGATCATCAGCGTATCAAAAGGAGTATCAGATAACATGAAAACCATGCCTGATTTTTCATCATTGTCAAACCCGGAAATAAGCTCTGTTAACAAAGAGCCTTCAAGGACTTGGTTTATACCTTACAGCTGCCGTTGCAACGCACTTTCGGGTGCTCGCGTTTTAAACGGATATACCCCGGAATCTGCCTATGCCGGCATAATTTCAGAAAAAAGCACACGTCGCAAATTACTTAACGGCGACTGGTCTTTCCTCTTTTGCCGCAATAAAGGCGAGGCAGAGAATTTTTTCAATTCTGACTTTGACACTTCAAACTTTCAAAAAATCAAAGTTCCCTCAAATCTTAACGCGTCTCTTATTTCAGAAAAATCTTTCTGCATCTATCAACGCGACTTCACACTTCCGGGAACATGGACAGGCAGAGATGTATATATTAACTTCGACGGTATTGATACTTTCTTCTACATTTATATTAATGATGAATTTGCAGGAGCCGGCAACAGTACAAACCGAACGGCAGAATTCCGTATCACGCCCCTACTTAAAGCAGGCAAAAACACCGTCACGGTGATAACTCTTGCGAAATCAAGTATATCTCGAGATGTATATCTTTTAGCTCGAACTCCGGATCATATAAGAGATTTTAAGGTCAGAACAACACTTGATACCATATATATAGACATAGAGGCAACTAAAGAAAATGGAGCTGCGACGGTTGAACTTTACGACAACAACAATCAACTCATAGTAAGAAAAGACTCTATAATCAAAAACAGTCAAGCATCTTTTGAAATCAAAATAGACAATCCCATAAATTGGACTGCAGAAAATCCTTATCTCTACACAGCCCTTATACACGGTTTTAACGAAGTTATTCCCGTAAGAGTCGGTTTACGTATTTATACTGTAAATGAAGCAGGAGAATTTCTTGTAAACAATCAGCCGGTCAATCTTAAAGGCTTTAACCAACACAAATTGCACACTGATGCTTTTCAATATAAACCTTTACGTGTGATTATTGATGAGCTTCTGGTCATGAAAAAGCATAATATAAACTGTGTCAAATCCTCTTTCTACCCTAATACTCCGGCTTTTGCCAAGTTGTGTGACGAAATAGGTTTTTATACAGTTGATGATATCGACTTTGATACTAATGACGATGTCTATTTTTCTCCTGCTGTCATTAAGGCACAGGAAATGACATTCACAAAGCAAACATACAGTTTCACAAACACATGTGATTTCACAAATCTGGAAGACTTCATAATCATGTATACAATAAAAACACCTTCGCAAGTTTTTGCACAGGATGTTTTAAATATAAATTGTGCCCCTCATGACACAATCTGCAAGAGCATAGATTTTACTTTTCCCGAATTCTCCTTCGAGGAATTTTTCATTGAATTTAGCTGTAAATTAAAAAAAGACACTGTATGGGCTCATGCCGGTTACGAAGCAGGTTTTTCACAAACAAAGTTACCTGTTTTACAAACCGTTCCCGAGACGGAAACAACCGCCTCCATGCCTCCCTTCAGCGTATACTTTTCAGAAGAGAACGAAAGCGGCATAATGTCAATAGAAGGCGAAGATTTCACTTACCGCTTCAACATGGCAACCGGTTCATTTACAAATGTCATTTTTAACGATATAGAAATGCTGCACAGCACACCTTTCTTTTCTGTCTGCAAAGCAACCACAGACAACAAACCGCTTTTATTACACCAGCAACCATGTTCCTGTAAAATATTATCTAAAGGAAGTAAATATATTACCTTATTGGCTTCTTACTCAATAGCGTCACCTTCTGCTGAACCTTTTGTCACATTTTCAGTTTTGTGGGCAATTTACGGCAGTGGAGAAATAGGCGTAGGTGTCACAGCAGAGGTCAAGCCCGATTCTCCCAACTTCTCACGTTTTGGCTTTGAATTGAAAATGCCTGCAGATAACAAGTTCGTAAGTTACTACGGTTATGGCCCGTATTCATCACTTCCCAACATGAAAAATCATTGCAGAAAAGGCATTTACCAATCAACAATTGCCCAAGAAGCCGCACTTCAGAAATTCCCACACCACTCAGTAAATCACTGTGATGTACAATGGGCTGTAGTGCACGATGCAGAAGGCCGCGGAATTATGATAAAAGGTATGCCCGAGGTAGGTTTCAGTGCTGTACAACATGACACGAACGAACATTGTTCTCTCCTTCGAATAGATTACAATCAAGCTCTTGATGACAAGCTATTTTTCTACTCATTTACAATAAAACCTATTTTCACAGAAAGTACAGACATATTAAGAGAGAGTCGTACTCTACCCGGAATAACGGAGGCATAATATGAAAAGAAAACTTTTAATTTTATTCGCTGTTGTTTTACTTTTAATATTTGTTGGTTGTGCAGAAGAAAGCAAAAAAAACAATCACGAAAGTACAAAAACAATCGCAAGTACAAGCACAGCTACACCTACTGCACACGTCACAGGAAGCAACAGCAGTCAGCCAACAGGCGATTCCGTCACAGAGGCTGTAATATCAGCAGATGCGCCAACACAGGGCGGCACAAATACACCTTCAAACGTAACGAATGCGCCCGTCTCCGGCACGACCGCATCACCTACAAATAAGCCTACTGCAAAGCCTACGGAAAAACCTACGCCCACGCCACAAGGTCCTACTGTTAAGTTTTCAGTAGATGGTGGTATTTACACAAAGGCTTTAGAGATAAAATTAACGTCAGATCCGGGATACACCATTTACTATACAACAGATGGTTCTGATCCCATGACAAACGGCAAAAAGTATTCCACACCTATAACTGTAAAAAACAGCACCGGTTCTGCAGGATATCTTACGAGTAGTATTGCATCTACTTTCAGATACCCCGCACCTTCTTCTCAAATGGTGGGCACAGTTATTAAGGCGTGTGCTAAAAACGGAAGTAAAACCATTGATACTGTAACGAATACTTATATAGTTTCTTCAAGTTTTACAAGTACTTACAAACTTCCCAGCGTTTCTATATCCTTGAAATCTTCCGATTTTGCTACAAGCTCAGGTATATATGTCAGCGTAATGAGTGATCCCTTTGGCAAAAAAGAGCGAAAAGTAGCATTTTTTGAACTTTTTGACAGGGCCGGTTCAAAGGTTGCCGGTCAATACATAGAGCTTTCCATGAATGGTAACGGTTCTCTCGGAAATCAGCAAAAATCCATGCGTGTTTACTTTAAAAAAGATGCAAATCCGGCTGTAACCAATAATCCGGGCAAATTAAAATACGATATCTTTGAGGGTCGCGTATTTGATTTTACGGGAGAAAATATAGATTCATACAAGCGTCTTATTCTTAGAAATTCCGGTAATGATTGTACTTATTCTATGCTCCGTGATGCTTTAATGCAACGACTTTGCAAAGGCATGAATGTAGATTACATGGAAACTCAACCTGCCGCAGTTTTTATAAACGGCGAATTTTGGGGACTTTATAATATACGAGAGCGTTTTGACTCTAAATATTTCGAGTCACATTATGGTGTTCTTGAAGAAAATTTTGTTATGTTAGAAGCTCCGTCACCTCTTAAATCCAGTGTGAACAAACCTCCGTATGAGGTTAATGACGGTGTTGCGGGAGATGACAAGCCCTTTAACGACCTTGTTTCTTATGCAAAAAGTCACAATCTTTCTAATGAAACATATTACAAACACGTAACTGACCAATTGGATGTCGACAGTCTTATCGATTTTTACATTTGTAATATCTATTTCTGCAATGTTGACTGGCCTTCAAATAATATAAAAGTTTGGAGAAATAAAAATTCCGAAGATCCCAGCGGCCTTGATACAAAGTGGCGTTTTGTGCTTTTAGATATGGATCACGGATGCAGCTTAGTTAACGATTATAAACTTAACATGATGGGACGTGTAAGCTGCGACGAAATTTTATCAGACCTTATGTCTGCTTTGCTTGCAAATAAAAACTTCAAGCAAAAATTCATAAATCGATTCGACTATGTAATGAAGAACATTTTCGTAGCAAGCAAAATGCTCCCTGTGCTGGACAGTATGGCAGACGAAATTCATCCCATTTTAGCTCTTCACAGCAACCGTTGGTCAAGTTCAGGTTTTTCTGTTTCTAAATGGAGCAGCGAAATCAGCAAAATTGAAACATTCCTTGAAAACAGAACGTATTATGCCACAAAGCATTTTAATGAATACTTTAATCTTGTTCCGATTAATATCGGCATAACTTTTTCAGATGGTATTTCTTCTGCGACAGTCAACTCCAAGAGCGTATCTTCCGGAAGCACCGTGGCATATTCCGTAGGCGAAAAAATCACTTTAAAAGCAAATGTAAAAAGCGGCTACACTTTCGCAGGAATAGCAATTTCAACAGCAGACGGCGAGCAAACATTTTACAGTTCATCTTCTGTTACTATTACAGTAACAGGCAAAATGACAATTTCTGTATTTGCACGCAAAACCGGCTTCACAGCATCTGAAGCTCTCGTTGCAGGCTCCAGAAACATATTCTACCTGAAAGCAAACGGAGACTTATATGCTTGGGGTGCCAGCGAAAACGGACAAAGCGGTATTTTCACCGGTACGTCACTGCTCCCTGTTTCACTCGTTATGACATCAGTTAAACAAGTATCAACTTCACAAGGAGGAAATGTAGGAGACGATCCCCATACATTAATTTTATCTGCCGATGGCAAGTTATATTCTGTAGGAAATAATAATTACAACCAAACAGGTTACTCCGGCGATGAATATTACACGCTAAGACCGGTAAGCGGCGTTCCGTCAGGAACAATTGCGGAAATCAGTGCCGGCTATGACCACAGTTTGATTTTGATGACGAACGGCGACCTTTACGGTATCGGAAATAACGAAAAAGGACAGCTCGGTTCTGCAAATTACAAAGGCAAAGTTACAACATTTACAAAAATTGCCACAAATGTAACATCTATGGCAGCAGGAAGGCGTCACACCGTATACGTAAAAGGCGGCAAAATGTATGGATTGGGCGATAACCGTTGGAAAAAGCTTACATCAAGCAGCACAGAGGTATTTACCTCTCCTGTTCAGATTTCAACAAAAACCATAACTAAAGTATTTGCCGGCGAGCACTCAACTTTCTGTATAGACAGCGCCGGAGACCTTTATTACTTCGGTTGGAGAAGTACTTCAACTTTCTCAACCGGAGCGGGTGACGGTCAACTCCACAAAGTTATGTCTAATGTTGCTTCTGCCAGCATGCAAGATGAGCACGCAATTATCGTCACAAAAGACGGTAAGATATACGGTTGGGGACTTAATTCTTATAATCAAGTTTCTACTTCATCTTCAGCATCTTCGTTCTCCACGCCGCAGCTCATAAACAGTAGCGCTAAGACGGGAGCCGCAGGTTCATGGTTCTCTGCCATTCTCAACAAAGACGGCAGCGTTACAGTCTGGGGTAAAAACGAATACGGAATATCCGGCACAGGTTCTAATTCATATAAAATCGGTAAAACCACTATTTCTTCCGGTAAATTTTCGAAATGATGATTGCAGCGCAGGCCGAAATTAAAAGGCCTGCGCCAATTATTATAATTAATTTAATATTTGATTCTGATGATAATATTTCATTAGATATTATGCCGCCCGCTTTTTCATATCTATAGTTAAAGCGGGCGTTTGGCGCACTGTCACCAACGTCCATAAACTCCATAACTTCTCCGGTTACTGTAGAATTATCTGCCCATTTAAAATCAAAATTATCTCTCTCATCAAGCGCTACCAGAGAAGAATTAACCTTTATTATTAGCTCTTTGCCATTTAAAGTGTATTCTGCTTCGCCCACACTTTCAAATTTCCAAGAATTATCCACGAATCTCTCCACGGAAACCTTTCCGTCGCCATGGCTTCTGTTGATTACAAAATCAAATCCTGCCCAGCCGGTATAGTAATATTGATCACTGTCAATATAAAGATTCATCCAATTTGTACCTTCTGCCTCTATGATATCAGATTCGCATTTTACATAAAAATACGTATATTTTCCCGTTTTGGACACTTTTGCAAGAGCTATATCATTGCGTCCCGTTTCATTTACGTATGTATATATTGCACCAATACCATCTGCATTTCTATGAAGAATATCATTCGTGCTATCTAAATATTCCGGACCTACAGAATCCAATACAGACAAGTCTCCTTTTATATCAATATCAACACTTCCCGTACCTTTTTCTCCTGCGCGAGTTCCTTTAAAAAGCCTTATATAATATGCCATTTGATAATAATAGTTATCTCTGAAAAAATCACTGATAGGCTCTATATCACGACTGTATTCAGGGCTTAACAAATCCACATAAACATATTTGAATTGTGGGTCATTGGGCGTAACCACATAAGAACCTGCTACAAGCTGCGTATTAGCATTAGGGTCTATCCAACGACCTGCAGTAAATTCATTCCAGCCCGTAATCATAACAAGTTTAGGATCCAACTCAAAGACTCTTGACCATTGCTCTGCAAAAGCAAGGCCAAGCCCCGATGTTTCGAGCCCAAAGCCAAAGTCAAATCGCCCTGACATTTCATTTTTTCCTTTGTGATAACTTCTTCCCTTTGAAGAATTTGCGTGGAAGCCGGCAGACACTGCAACCTGCTCTATATTGCCGTCTTCATCTCTTCCTGGTTCTTGAGGATATTGTGCTATCCATGGCCATCTACCTTTTCCTTCTGTTTCCAAAGTCCATGAATTAAACGCCCAAGAACGACGGATGGTAAAAAAACTTTTTATCTCATCAGAAAGTGTTTTTGTATTGCCTAAAATCAATGGCTTGCCATTCCAGTAAAACCATAGTTCTTTATGAAGCTCATCTTTGTATAATTTATCCCAAAGCCATTCTATGTGCATCTTTCCCGTTGCCTCTTGGTCTCCGCAATGGAATACCACTTGAGGAGTATTTCCTCCTTTTGCTCTTATATCAGACCAAACATCCAATAACAGCTGCCATGCATCTTCAAAAAATGCAGAGTGATTTGTTATATCTAAAAACACAAAGTCTACTCCTGCATCACACAAAAGCTGCGCATGTTTAGCATATACCCAAGCGTCATTATTACGATAATAACCAAAATATGGTTCTGCCCAAAAAAAGGTTCCGCTGCCATAAAGTAAATCTTCCCAAACAGCCTCAATTCCGCCGCGTTTATATGAGTGTGTTATGTCTAAAATCGCTTCATCTTGTGAGCCATTAAGAAAAAGAAAATAAAAAATACCTACGTATTTATCTTCTTTTACATTACCTGTTTTATCATTGAGCGGTAAAACTCTGCCTAAATCATCTGTAGCAATCCATGTATCATTCTTAACATCTCGTATATCTGCTGCATAAGAAGAACTAATATTACCAAAACATATACAGCATATAAGTAATAATGCTGCAATTCCTTTACAGTATTTCATTTTAAGGTTCCTCCCTTTTAATTATGTCACGATTAAACCCATCAGGTATACCGCTATTCTTTATGGTCATATTAAAATATCTTGCCATACGATTCATAATTTCTTCAAAGTTCTTTATATTTCTTTGAGTTTCCCTAAACTCTTGGAGCAGCAAACCTGCGCTTATTGCCCTTAATCTCAAGTTTTTCTCATATATTGCTTCGTCTTTGATTAAAATATCTGCATAATCGTCTCTTTTGTCATTTTCAATACCTATAAGTACATTGTCTGCATTTTCTCCTTGCAGACAGCCTTTTTTCCAATATTCCTCTCCCCACAAACTCTCGTTAGACGGTATACCTCCATAATATGAATTAAGTGCACTGTTGCCCTTATACGTTTGTGCAAATTGTACGAGCTTAACAGCATTTTCCATTTTGCTATGAGAAATATACGCGCTTATTCCTATACCTTTTATAAATTCTGTATTGGAGTAACTCATATTGGTGCCGTTAACACTTGGTAGAGGCAGTAAAACAAGATTTCCATTCGCCGCAAGCTGTTTTGCTCTTCTGCCAACTAATGAATCGCTAACTTCGTCTGATATGATTCTATAATCGTCATATTCAGGCTGACACGCATTCACCCAAGCCATAGCTGTCTCAGCATAGAAAAGAGCTGAACTTTTCAACGTCATTGAATAGCACTTTCCGTTTTTTTTGCATAAGTCGAGTACATCTTCCATAACCTTAAGATTTTTATCAGTATTAAATTCTACTCGGAAAGAATCATTATGCCATTCATCTCCCAAATTATCATAAAAATATTTCCACACATAAGCTTTTCCGATAGGCAAATGAACACCTAAAATGTTTTTATATTCTTTATAATCAAAATACCTTCTTGTAGTATTTTGAGCTGTTTCTTTAAAATCCTCGTATGTCCAATCAACACTTGGTATATCTACTCCTAAAAAATCAAATACTTCTTTGTCTAAATATACTACAGCTCTATCATAATTAAACGGTAACATATATAAATCTTTCTTATCACTCTTAATAGCCAATCGTCCCGTGTTAGCTATTTTTTCCGGTATATTATTTGTAGAAACAATATCCGTCAATACTTTTAAATCATTTGGAGCATATTCCAACATTTCGTCTGCCCCAAAAAGTATAAGCTCGGTCTCATTTAAATGAGCAGGATATTCATTTACATAATTAATTTTCACATTTATCTGTGGATATTCATTGTTAAAAGCATCTATAAAAGCGTTTATTGCCCTATCTTGCTTCTCAAAATCCTCGTTGCCAAGCATAGTTTTCTTTACCATCAATGTAATATTGTTTGAATTATAAAAAAAACAAATACCTGTTAAAAGAATAATCAAAGCCAAACATAAAGAAACTAATCTTTTTATCATCATTTTCTCTCCTTTAACTTTTATATGTTGAGAACATCCCTAAGCTCCGTTACCTGTTTCATAAATTCTCCGTCAGAGCCTGTTCTTGCCTTTGCCCATGTTAATAACGAATCTTTGTTGTCACATACAGCCGATTTCCACTGTTTGAGTGTAGTGTTGCCTTCCCACGGCCAATTGCCGAAATCCTTATTTAAATAATTATCAAATTCGTTTTCTAATTCCTTATAGGACTCTTCTATTAAGGCTTTAAGCGTATTGTATGAACAAATTTGTGTAGTGAGCTTATTGCAAAAATCATAGAATTTATCAGCAAATTCATCATGTTGCATACAAAAATAAAACAACCCTTGAATCTTTAATGCATCAGGATATGTGTTATTATTAACAGATGGATAACCTGACTTATTATCAAAAGAAATATAGTTTGCAAGCAAAAAGCGTATGCTTTGACAATCTGCTTTTGTATAAAGTTCAATAGGATATTGGCGCTTTTCTGCTGCACAAACAAACCTTCCTAACCCCAAATCTGCGTCTTTAAGCATAAATCTCCATTTACCGTCAGTTGCCGCTGCATCTGCATTTCCTCCCGGATTGTTACCTGCATAGCGCCAAAGCTTTACATTATTATGGGGCCAGTCAGTATTGCACAAGAATAAATTCAATGCACAATATTTCATAAAGTTATCCATATCTATTTTTTCACAAGCCTGTTCATAAGTGTACTTACCTGAAGTAATATCAGACAAAAGTGTCAAGAAAGCTTGCAACTCACCTTCCGGTCCGTCATCTTGCTTATAATAAAACCATTTACCATCATATCTGCCTCCCAAAGAGGTGTCCATTTCAGTCGAAATAACAGTAATTCCGTCTTTATCATCAATACCGTAGACGTTTTGAATATATTTATTATTTTGATATTCTCTTAAATTCATTATACCGTAATACTCACCATTTAAGAAAACAACTACAGGTCTGTAATCCATTGTATCTACTTCGGGAGCTGCCATTTGAGTTATTTTTGCCGCAAGACCATCTCTTAAAAATGTTATACGAGAGCTATCCTCAGCAAAAAAGATAGAGTCATTTCCTCCGTTTCTTAAAACAAAGCTGTCATATCTGTCAAGTATATTGCCTTGGCTGTCTTTTCTGTCACTAAACAACGCATACTTAAACTTACCTGCCCCGTCATATACATCAGTTTGAAAATAATCTGTTTTTCTTGCTGTAATGCGGAATGATTTTTGTGTCAAATTTCTTGTACTGCCACCAAACAAACGAATTCCCGCATCTTGTGCAAAGGCCAAACCACCATCCGTTTCAAAAAAAGAAACATTAACCGGCCGTTCCCATTCCGAACCGCGACCATCTGTATTTCTAAATATACCGTAATCGCGGCTGTTTAAATTACTGTCATCTGTCACAAGGGAAATTACCGGCAAATCAAATCTTGTTTTTCCGCTGCCGCTACTGCTTTCCTCTAATTGTATATACGTTGCTGTAGCTATTTGACCTACTACATTACCATTATCATCAAAGCATGCAGCTCTCACTACGGAAACTTTTACATTCTCTTCTTTTTTAGCGAATCCGGTTTTCACAAAGCCGGCATCAGGCAGTAAAATGCTGCCTTTATACTCATCACTATTTGAGGTAGGCTCACTGCCATCAAATGTTACTCTTATGGTTTTTGCATTATTACTTAGCTTCTCAGGGATTGTTATTTCCAATTTTAAATTATCACTGTAAAAACCTCCTCTGTCCGAAAAGACAGGCTGGGTAAGCAGCGATACATCCTGAGTATATGTTTTATTTTTTGTTCCGCTACCTAATCGATTACTATCTGCACAACCGCATACCAAACATAAAACAAAAAGCACACAAAAAAACAAAAAAGTTATACATTCGAGCTTTGTTTTTCTCATACAACCTCCAAAAAGTAAAAATCATTCTTGAAAGAATTCGTGTATTTTATGCATATATTCACTGATTTTTATATGTTGGGGACATATTTCCTCGCATTTATGACAACTTATACAGTTTGAAGGCAGAGCACCGAAACGCGGTACCCAGTCTACATACTGATGCTTCGATTGCTCAAAATTATCTTCTAACAAAGCGCTGTTATATGCCGCAAAACTTTGAGGTATAGCAATTTTTTGAGGACAAATATTACAATAAGAACAACCGGTACAAGGAACAGTTCCCATCTTCTTGAATTCTTTTGTTACTGCTTCTATTACCTTTTTATCGTCTTCTGACAACATCCCTACTGAGGAACGCTCTGCATATTTTACATTTTGTTCAACTTGTTCTTGTGTGCTCATACCACTTAAAACTGTACCTACTTCAGGCATATCCCACAAGAAGTCGAAAGACCACTCTATAGGCGATTTATTCTTACCGAATATATCTTGTACTGTTTGAGGAACGTTGGCCAAATAACCGCCTCTAAGCGGCTCCATAACAATTATCCCCAGCCCTTTTTCTGCTGCATATTTCATTCCCTTAATACCTGCCTGATACTTTGTATCTAAATAGTTTAGCTGTATTTGACAGAAATCCCATTCTTCAAAGCTATCTACTATTTCTTGAAACAAATCATACGTATCGTGGAAAGAAAAACCAAGATAACATATCTTACCTTGTTCACGTGCCTCTTTCATTTTCTCCAACAAGCCAAACTTCTTCACTCGCTCCCAATTGTTCTTATTAAGAGAGTGAAGTAAATAAAAATCTATTTGTTCTGTTTTTAATCTTTTCAACTGTTCATTTAAAATACGGTCAAAATCAGTATCCTTTTCAATCAACCAAACAGGGCACTTCGTAGCAAGGTAAATTTTATCTCTGTAACCATCGGAAAGAACTCTGCCTGTAATGGACTCGCTTTTACCGTCTAAATAGCCATATGCCGTATCAATATAATTTACGCCTGCATCAATCGCATCCCTTACCATTTTTGTAACAACACGCTCATCAGAAGGAAGTCGCATCATTCCGAATCCGAGAGGTGACAAACGCACACCGGTATTACCAAGGTCTCTGTAAACCATTTTTTACCTCCTTAATATAATCAAGCTTTCAACATTTAAAAAGTGAAGCCACGCAATTGTAAATTCGCTTTGCCGTATCAGGTTTATTCATGGTGTATAAGTGTATTCCGTCAACACCTTGTGATACTAAGTCCACAATTTGATCTACGGCATACGCAATAGCCGCATCTTTTAAAGCTTCAGGATTATTCTCGTATCTTGCCATCATTTTCACGAATTTATTTGGAAGGCTTGCCCCGCACATTGTAACCATTCTTTCAATTTGTTTTTTATTAAGTACAGGCATAATGCCTGCTTCGATGGGTACATTTATACCGGCCAAGTCGCAACGCTCTCTGAATCTGTAAAAATGATCATTGTCAAAAAACAGTTGAGAAATCAAATGATCACAGCCTGCATCAACTTTTTGCTTAAGATATTTTATATCTGTTATTAAATTCTCCGACTCTGTGTGACCTTCGGGATAGCATGCACCTGCAACATGAAAATCGCCGTGTTCTTTTATAAAAGTAACAAGCTCGTCTGCATGATTAAAATCTCCCACAGGCTCCATCTCCGGATTGCCGTCACCTCTCAAAGCTAAAATATTTTGAATGCCGTTTTTCTTAAAATCATCAAGCATATTAACAACATCTGCTTTTGCGAGATTAATACCCGGTAAATGTGCCACAGCTTCTATTCCGTATTTATTCTTTATTGTAGATGCAATTTCTAAAGTTGCGGCACAATTTTCACTGCCCCCCGCACCGTACGTTACGCTTATAAATGCAGGTTTTATCTCAGACAGCTCATCAAGAGTCTTATATATTGTATCAATAGGCATGTCTCTTTTGGGAGGAAAAACCTCTAAAGAAAATACTTGTTTATTATCAAAAATATTATCTAACTTCATACTATCCACTCCACAAATTTTATATCAATTACTTTACGGTAGGAACACCGTTTACATATTCCCATTCATCTGCCAAATAAACCGTCACCTCTGTCGGCGGCACATCTAACAGCTCGGAGCACTTACAAAAAACAGTCATCGGTGTAGAGTTCTCAGGATACGGAACTTCTTTTATATATTTGGGCATTACCAAAGTTTCTACGCCTTTACCAAATGCAATAGCTGTACCGCTTATCGCTGTAACGGGAACACCTTCTATAGTTTCGGGAATTTCCGCAAACTTTACCGGAGCTTCTTTATCCTCTAAATTTGTTATTTCATAAAGCTTATAAGAATAATCAGATCCCTTATCCGGTCTTTCACATAAAAAGAAATACTCCACGTTATTTTTTACATATTTTACCGTATCATAAGCCTCCGGTTTTAATGTTGACACCCACTGAGGCTCAGAAACAAGCTTAACACTGTTTATATCAGAAAAGGCATATTCTACTTTTAAATTAACGTAAGTTTCTTGTTCTTCATACGTTTCTGAGTAAGAAGAATCATAACCAAACTTCACAAGATATCCGTCACTGTTTACATAGAAAAACATAAATCCCGAAAAGCTTTTCATGTCATTAAAAACCTCATAAGAACTACCTAAAACTGAAACCAATTCATCTGATGTAATTGAAAATCTAATATATGACAAATCCTTTTCTGTTTCTTTTACAATACTTTTGCTGTTTTCAATTGCTTTTTTTACAGCATCCATTTCAATTTCGAAAACATTAAGTCCCGTTACTTCTTCAACAACATCAATATTGTCAGATACGTATAAGCACGGCATCGAAACAGTATCGCTGTTTTTCTCTACTGTGTAGAACTTATCGGGCGTAAAAAAATATTCATTTGTAATTATCGTTTCTGAATTATGTTTTTCGGCTGTTGCCATAAAATCATCTGTACCCAAGCCACAAATTGTCATTGTGTTCTTTGTGCTGTCCTCAGAGGAAAACTCACCGAAAGCTGCTTCACTATGTGTTTCAAAAACAACTTTATAGCTTGTTGCTTCTGATGTCTTATTAAAGCCGGCACTGACAAAATCCCAGGCATCCTTAGCCCCTATATTGCTTTTGGGCAAACTTTCACCCTTACAAGATGTAAAAGCAAGTAACAATGCAAATATTGCAAGAACAAATATTATAGTCACTTTAATTTTTGAGCTGTTTCTCACAAAGCACACCTCCTTATTATTCCATAATTCTTCGTTAAATTATAACAATAAAAAAAAAGTGTGTCAAACTCATAAACAACGAAATCCCCTGCTATTTATCTTGGCACCTACCGGAAGACGGGCAGTTTTTACAACCGCATCCGCAACCACATGAGGCTTTACCGGATTTTTTATCTTTAATAATTTTTATGATAACCGCAATCACCACTGCCAAAACAACAGCTGCCACTAATATTGTTCCACCATAAGCTTTAATAAATTCCATCTCTTTTAGTGCCTCCTTTGTGTATCGGTAATTTATATTTTTGTCGTGAGTTTTGTACTTTCTTTATACGGTTTAAACAACATGTATACAAAAGCTGCAATAAGTATAAAAGCGATAATAGCACAAATTATATTTCCGCTTCCCACAAACAGCATTCCCAACTGATATACAATGAAAGAAATCGCATACGCAAACAATGTCTGATATCCTATTGCAAACAATGTCCATTTTGCAGAGTTCATTTCCCTTCTTATTGCCCCGATTGCCGCAAAACACGGTGCACACAGCAAATTGAAGATCAAGAATGAATATGCTGTCAGCTTTGTCATACCCATAATGTCAGTGACACCAAATACTGCTACAATCTCTTCTTTTGCAATCAGACCCATTATCGTAGCAACGGAAGCAGTAGCGCCTGCCTCACCTGAGCCAAATCCCAAGGGAACAAAAATCCATTTTATAGCATTGCCAATCGGATCAAGCATTCCGAAATAGTCTGCAGCCCAAATAATAACTGTAGAAAGGAGAATAATTGTTGTCGCCTTCTTTATAAAAGACCAACCACGTTCCCACATACTGCGCATTATATTACGGAATGTGGGCATGTGATACGGTGGCAATTCCATCACAAACGGAGCCGGTTCGCCGGCAAACATTTTTGTCTTTTTCAGCATTATACCGGAAACGACGACAGCCGCCATTCCAATAAAATACGCACTGGGTCCAACCCACCAAGCACCCCCGAAAAGAGCAGACGCAACGAGCGCTATAACAGGAAGCTTTGCTCCGCAAGGAATGAATGTTGTTGTAATTATTGTCATTCTCCTATCTCGTTCATTCTCAATAGTTCTGGAAGCCATTATACCGGGAACTCCGCAACCGGTTCCTACAAGCAAAGGAATAAACGACTTACCCGAAAGTCCGATTTTACAGAAAAGTCTGTCCATAACGAAAGCGATTCTGGCCATATATCCGCAAGCTTCAAGAAAAGCAAGGAAAATAAAGAGCACCAACATTTGAGGAACAAAGCCCAAAACCGCACCTACACCACCAATAATTCCGTCAAGCACAAGACTACTTACAGTTTCATTACAATTGATAGCATTTAAACCTTTTTCTGCCAAAACAGGTATGCCCGGCACCCACACACCATAATCCGCAGGATTTGGTGCCCCCTCAAGAAGAGCGTTTACATCACTCGTAAAAGTTTCACCAATAACTTCACCGTAAGAGCCATACGCCTCTTCAAAAGCTGCAAAATCTTTATTATCAATTGCACTTTGAATTTCTTCTGCTCCGGGCAGTTTATCTTTTACCGCTTTATCTACCGCATCATTAACCGTCTTGTCCGCCCATATTATTTCAGCAAACTCGTCTGTTGCCGCTTCATATTCAGAAACACCTATGTTAAACAGATGGAAACCATCACCAAACAATCCGTCATTAGTCCAATCTGTCACCCAAGCACCAATGGTAGTTACCGAAATAAAATAAACTGCAAACATTATTATTGCAAATATGGGAAGTGCGGCAAATCTATTCGTTAAAATTCTGTCAATTTTGTCTGAAATTGTCATTTTGCTGGCATTTTTCTTATGATAACAACCTTTTAAAATTGTTTCTATATATGTATAACGCTCATTCGTGATAATGCTCTCGGAATCATCATCCATTGCTTGCTCTGTTGCCTGAATGTCTTCCTCTATGTGTTGCATCACTTCTTTATCAAGATTAAGTTGCTCCAAAACTTTGCTGTCACGTTCAAAAATTTTAATTGCATACCAACGCTGCTGTTCTATAGGCAGTCCGTGAACTGCCGCCTCTTCTATGTGCGCCAGTGTATGTTCTACTTCTCCGCTAAAACAATGCTGCGGAATAATCTTTGTTCCTTTTGCTGCCTTTATTGCTTCTTCTGCAGCCTCTGTTATACCTGTTTCTTTCAAAGCGGAAATCTCTACTATTTTGCAGCCCATAGCCTTTGAAAGCTCCGGTATATTTATTTTATCTCCGTTTTTTATGACAATATCCATCATATTCACTGCAACAACTACAGGAATACCTAATTCTTTTAACTGTGTTGTTAAATAAAGATTTCTTTCTATATTAGTACCGTCAACGATATTTAATATAGCATCAGGTCGCTCTCCTACAAGGTAATTTCTCGCAACAACTTCTTCTAACGTATATGGAGAAAGAGAATAAATACCGGGCAAATCGACAATTATTACGTCACTGTCCTTTTTGAATTTGCCTTCTTTTTTTTCTACCGTTACTCCGGGCCAATTGCCAACAAACTGGTTTGAGCCGGTCAAAGCATTAAAAAGTGTTGTTTTTCCACTGTTCGGATTACCTGCAAGAGCGATTTTTATACTCATTTTTATTTTCCTCTCTTTTTATTATATGTAAATCAAGTTAGCCAAAACTAACTTATTTTTAAAAAAATTACTGCACTTCAATCATTTCAGCATCTGCTTTTCTTATTGAGAGTTCATATCCCCTTACAGTTATCTCAATCGGATCTCCTAACGGAGCAACTTTTCTAACCGTTACTTTTACTCCCTTCGTAATGCCCATATCCATTATTCTGCGTTTCACGGCACCTTCACCCCACAGTTTAACAACAGTGACAGTTTTACCGATTTTCACGTCTCTTAATGTAGACATGTCATAGCCTCCTCATATAAAATCATCAATTTCTCATCAAATTGAAAAAGTACAGTTAGTCTTAACTAACCATTCCATATGTTAGCACATCCTAACTGCCTTGTCAAGACTTTTTTATTTATTTTTTAAATTATTATTTAGACTGTTAAGCTCCGTAAGAACCTCTTTGAATTGCTCTTGCGTCCAATGAAGATATTCCCCTACTGTCTTTATCGTAAGATTTGCACCCATTTTCAATGTTGCCATATTAATTCTTCTTTTGGTGTATTTTTCCACAATTTGCAATATTCCCGGCAAATGCATTATTTCGCGCACTTTTGTTTTCTCTGTATACATTACAAAAAACTCCCTTTAATAACTGTTTTTTATATTCTATGCAGAAAATAACAAAAAAGTCCGAATATTCTCATTCAAGAGATTTATCGTAAAAAGATATAAAGATTTCTATTAATTCACCATCAAATTTTGCAAAATGACCTTTGTCGTCAAAAAGTTCAAAAACAAATCTATCTGAATTTTTATATTTATCATGATACTTTTCATAACCGTATTTTACAGGAACAGTAACATCATCTTTGCTGTGCATTACCATTATCCGTGTGTCTGTTTTTTCAAAACCACCCATGGCTGTAGCACTCGCGTACTTGCCAAAAAGTAATCTCTCATATCCTTTAACATATGGTAAAAGCAAATTTACGGCTGCACCGGTGTACTTTTCGCCTTGTTGTTTCAACAAATCTGACGATTGGTTAAAGCCGGCTACAGATATAACCGCATCAATATCATTATGGAAATTCAGCACAGCACATACGGAATACGCTCCCCAACTATGACCAAATAACATAATAGGCAAATCTTTGTATTCCTGCTGTTTTTTTATAAATTTCAGTGCATAATCCATATCGGCAACACCTTGAGGCAACCCACCTATTCCGTCACCTTCACTGGCCCCGTTACCTGTAGCGTCATAAGAAAACACTAAATAACCTGCTGAGGTAAAAGCATCCGCAACTTCCATAAAAGCGTTTTGCCCTCCGCAACCCATTCCGTGAGCAATAACTATAACGCCTTTTGCCTTGCTGTTATTTTCTTTATAGTATTTATATCCTGCAAGCTTTTGCCCGTTATCCGAGTTAAAGTTGCAATTATCTACCCGTAGTTCTTTAAAATCTTCTACGGAATATGCATTTTCTTCATCAAGCTCAAATCGTCTGTCAAAAATAATATTGTAAACAACTGCAGTCAACAATGGTATAACAACAATAACCGTTATAAATACGGCAATTAAGAATGAAATCAATATTTTTTTTAATCGTTCTTTTTTGCTGCTTCCATTGCTTCTCCTGTCTTTTTTATTATCTCCAAAAGTTGTTAAATTACGCCGCATATTCAAAAAGCAGAACTTATCAACAAGACAAGCTCTGCTTTTAAAAACAAAATACTCTTATACAAATACTTATATGAGTACAGCTATAAGCTGTGATGCAAGAACTACAAGAACAAGGGCAACAGGATATGTTGACGCATAAGCAGCTGCAACATCATCTGTACCGGCAACATTTATAAGTGTTCCTAAAGCAGGTGTACTTGTCATACCTCCTGTAATTGAGCCCAATGCGTTAAGCATACTCATTTTGAGAAGTTTTCTTGCAATAACGTATCCGATAATCATAGGAATAATTGTCATTAATGCTCCACTGACAAAACCATATAAAATAATCATTGCTCCGTCAGAGGATTGCTTTATTTGGTCAACAAGCTCAACTCCACCTTCAACGCCTGCACCCAACAAGAAAAGCATTAAACCAAATTCACGGAATACTTTAAGAGTCTTCTCCGGAACTTTTAAACTTAACTTGCCCATTCTGCCAAAGTGTCCCAAAATAAGCGCCATTATAAGCGGACCGCCTGTATTACCCAAAGAGAATGTTGCTGCACCCTCTGCATAGCCTGAGCCTGAAAGAGGAATTTTTATTGAACCGAGAAAAATTCCCAAAACAACAGCCAATCCAAATGCGCCAAGTCCGAATTCGTCAAGCTCAAAAAGCTTCTTAGTTTCTTTTTTCTCTTCAACGACAGACTCCGTACCTACTTTCATAAGTTCTCTTTCTTTTGCCATGTCTGCTTTTAAGAATTTAGGTATCAGTTGTACAAACAACACAACACCAACCACTCCGAAAGGATATGCAACTGCATGACCTAAAGCAACAAGTCCCAATTGGTCAGGATTTGAACTTGAAACGGCTTCTTGTGATGCAGAGAAACCGGGAGTACTTGTTAATGCACCTGACATAATTCCGGTACCGTAAGCACTTCCCTTTATCAAAGAGAACAATGCACACACAAGCGCGCCTGAACCTACAATCAACACTCCCAAAAGAACGTAAGATTTTGCATTCTTTTTAAGATTTTTAAAGAAGCTCGGACCTGCTATAAAACCTACTGCCGTAACAAATAATACCAATCCTATTGAGCTTAACATCTTGTACTTGCTTACCGCACCTGCTGTGGCATCTTCAATAAAGAATTTTCCTATAATCGGAACATCCTTCAATACCGGCAATGTAAACAAGTAACCGAAAAGTAAAGCCATTAAAAATACACCGGCTGTTCCCAAGGATACGCCTTTGATTTTTATGCTACCTAATGCATAACCGATAAACGCTATCAACATTGCTCCGCAAAGCACAATGGTTGTACTGCCGACTGCACCTAATGAAAATATTTTGTCAATAATATCCATTGCTTATAATTTGCCTCTTTTCTTATTTAGCCTCATACTTAGGATTGCCATGTGTATATCTGGGCAACAATTGAGGAGATACTTTATCAGTAACTATGCCTGCATCAGCAAGCTCTTTGTCAAATTTCTTAACGTGATCAAGAGTCAACTTACCAACTTCGCCAACAGTTTTTGCCTTAGCTGCAGCGTGAACGCCGGCATTACGTCCGAATACAATAATATCGAGAAGTGAGTTACCCATAAGTCTGTTTTCACCGTGGATTCCTCCGACAGCCTCACCTGCAACAAAGAGGTTCTCTACCTCTGACATACCGTCAGCACCTATTTTGATACCACCATTTTGATAGTGAAGTGTAGGATAAATCAAAATCGGTTTTTCTCTCATATCATAACCGTATTTCATAAACATACGGAGCATAGCAGGAATTCTCTTCTCAATGGCACCCTTACCGTGAATTTCTTCAATCATAGGAGTGTCGAGCCATATACCGTAACCATCCGGAGTAGGTACACCCTTGCCTCTTTCTTTGCACTCACGAATAATAGAAGCAGCAGAAACGTCACGTGTCTCAAGAGGATGCATAAATGCTTCTCCCTCTACGTTAATAAGCATTGCTCCGAGAGAGCGAACCTTTTCCGTAACGAGAGCACCGAAAATCTGTGCGGGGAAAGCAACACCTGTAGGATGGTACTGCAATGTATACGCATACAAAAGCGGAGCACCTACACGGTATGCAAGCACAAGACCATCAGCTGTAGCACCGTAGTGATTTGATGTGGGGAATCCTTGATAGTGAAGTCTTCCTGCACCACCTGTAGCAATAACAACTGTCTTTGCCTTTGCAATAAGGATTTCATGCGTCTCCATATTCATAAGAACAGCGCCGGCTGCCTTGCCGTTTTCGTCAAGAATAAGCTCTACTGCTGCTGTATAGTCAACAACAGGAATCTGTCTGTTAATAACTTCATCACGAAGAACACGCATGATTTCAGCACCGGAATAGTCTTTTGCTGCGTGCATTCTCTTCCTTGATGTACCGCCGCCATGTGTTGTAACCATTGTGCCGTCTTCTTCTTTATCAAACATAACGCCCAAATCGTTAAGCCACTTAACTGCGCCGGGGCCGTCTGTAACAAGTTTATATAACAACTCCGGAACGTTTTTGAAGTGTCCGCCACCTAAAGCGTCAACGTAGTGAGTCATAGGTGAGTCGTTTTCTTTATCTGCAGCCTGAATACCGCCCTCTGCCATCATAGTATTTGCATCACCGTGACGAAGCTTTGTTACTATCATAACATTAGCACCGTTCTCATGTGCCATAACTGCTGCAGAAGAACCTGCTCCGCCTCCGCCGATTACGAGAACATCAACATCATAATCTGCATGGCTTAAATCGATTTCATCGGGATTTATGCGGCTGTGTGCCTGCAACAATGCAGCAAGCTCAGTAGGAACCTGTTCACCTTTATTAGGACCCATTTCCAATGTGGCAAAATTTTCTTTCTTATAATCAGGATGGAATTTTGCAAGTAAAGCTTCCTTTTCCTCTGCTGTCATTCTTCTTGGTTCAAAACCGATACGTGATGCACGACTTGCTTCAACCTTCTTTATTGAATCCAGCATCTCCTGTGTATAAAATGCATCGCTCATTTTGCTTTCCTCCTTATTTCTCTATATCTCTGTGATTGTACATGTCTTTAAGCTCATCTATAGGCTTTGCCATAAGCTCTTTCATAGACTGTTCAAAATCACCGTTTGCAATTTCTGCTGCTCTTTTTTCAAGGTGTTCTGCCTTAGGCGCAATATACTTTCCTGTAAGTCTTCTTGCAAGAAGAGCTACCTGAGGGTGAGAAATTTGAGCCGGGCAACGTGAGGAACAAATTCCGCACATTACGCAGTCAAAAGACTCCTCTGCGCACTTAGCATATTCGCCTCTTTGTGCGTATGCTATGTACTGCATTGTATTAAGACTCTGTGTACAGCTCTTTGTACAAGCATTACAGCCGATACAACTGTAAATCTCGGGATAAAGCTGCATCATTATGCTCTCTGTTGGACGAATTTCGTTAATATCATAAGTCTGTTTAACAACCGGGAAGAAAGGAATTTGTGCTACGTACATATTCTCTTCTACCTTTGTTTGACAAGCAAGACAAACCTTGAGTTCAGGATCGCCTTTTATTCTGTAAACCGAAGCACATGCTCCGCAGAATCCGTTACGGCATCCGCATCCGCGTACAAGCTGATAGCCGGCATATTCCATAGCGTCCATAATTGTAAGCTCCGACGGTACGGAATACTTTTTGCCCATTATAAATACATTTACCATATTTTCCATGTTTTTTGCCTTCACTTTCTGTAAAAATAATTAGTATTAATACTCATTCGGGAGTTCATCCAACTGGTCGCAACGGAATACCGGTCCGTCTTTGCAAACGTACTTCGATCCTATGTTACAACGGCCACATTTTCCTATGCCGCACTTCATACGAAGTTCCATTGTTGTATAAACTTGAGTCTTATCGTAGCCCATCTCCTGCAGAGATGCCAATGTAAACTTAATCATTATCGGAGGACCGCAAAGGAGCGCCGTTTTGTTAGTATCAAAATTAAGCTCTTTTACGTAAGCAGGAACAAAACCTACATGTCCTTCCCAACCCTCTTGAGGTCTGTCTATGGTAAGGTGAACATTTACGTTTTCTGCTTTCATCCAATCATTGCAAATCTGGTCATAATCTACCAAATCATCTGCTGAACGAGAACCGTAAACTATATCGATTTTACCGTAATTTGCACGGTTTGCAAGACAGTAATCGATTACGGAACGAAGCGGTGCCAATCCAATACCGCCGGCAATAAAGAGCAAATCTTTACCTTTAAGCTCTTCTTCAACCGGGAAATTACGTCCGTAAGGTCCGCGAATTGTAACTGTCTGACCTACCTCCATTTGATGGAGCCAATCAGTAAGCTGTCCGCAACGCTTAATACTGAATTCCATAAATTCTTTATTTGTGGGCGAAGAAGTTATTGAGAACATCGCCTCACCTACTCCGGGAATTGACAGCATTGCGCACTGTCCCGGCATATGCTCAAAGCACTTACCGCCACCGGGAGCATTTACACGAAATGTTTTAACATCCGGTGTATCCTGACGAATGTCAGTAACTATACCAAGCTGAGGTATTAATGCATCGGGATTCATTTCGATTCACCTCCGAAAGATTTAATTACTTTTACAATATTCAAAGATACGGGGCATTTTGACAAACATCTGCCACAGCCTACGCATGAATACAAACCGTCATTATTAGCCGGATAATAAACCAGCTTGTGCATAAAGCGCTGACGGAAACGCTCCATTTGACTTGTACGGGGATTTCCGTGTGCACACTTTGTAAAATCAGAGAACATGCAAGAATCCCAGCAACGGAATCTTTTTACTCCGTGTCCCGTATCAAAATCTCTTATATCATAGCATTGGCAAGTAGGACACACGAAAGTACATGTGCCGCAACCAAGACATGCTTTGTAAAGTTCTTTCCATTGTTCAGCATAGAAAACATCGTTAAGCTTGGTAGTTAAGTGCTCACCACTGAAATATGAAAGATCCAAGTCCTTAAGAGGCAACTTATTCAAAATATTTTCTATTGCACTCTTTGCTGCTTCTACTTTTGCCTCGTCGGAACTTTCTGCGCTCTCCAAAACATTTGCGAGTGCTTTTGTAAGCTCTTCACCTTTTGCTGTTTCAGCTTTCCAATACAGAATATCGCCAACCAACCATGTAGTTACGTCGCCACCTTGTGGGTTAGCCGCATTTATTCCGAATGCACCACAGAAACAAGTTTCTTCGGGTTCGTTGCAAGCCATCGTAACTATAACGCCGTTTTCTCTTCTGCTCTTGTAAAAAGTATCAACGGGCTCGCTTAAAAATACGTTATCGAGTACTTCAAAGCTCTTAGCGTCACATGCACGCACACCGAAAATCACAAAAGGTTCTGCAGGATCGCGATCTTCAATAATATCTATGTTTTTACCTGTAACTTTAAACGAAATAAGATTTTCACTTTGTGGGAAAAACAATTCTTTTGCTGACTTAACAGTTTTAAGGCAATCAATGTTTACGTTGCTTGTAGGTGTCCATTGCTCAAAAAGGCATTGATTTGCACTTTCTACGGGAACATAAATATTCTTAATTGCTGAAACTGCCGCGTATAATTCAGGTAAACGGTCTTTAGCTATTTTGTACATCATTTCTTACCGCCTCTCTCATAAACAATACTTGGCTCTACATCCTGCTTTGTATAAGATGTCAAAGGCATGCCCAGCTCAATATCCGCACCTGCCTGATATTCACCGTAAAGCTCATTGATATCTTTAATGAATTTACGATTAAGCAAATGAAGCGGAATATTCTGAGGACAAACTCTTGTGCACTCTCCGCAGTCTGTACATCTGCCTGCTACGTGGAAAGCTCTTATAATGTGGAAAAGATTTTCTTCGAAATCATCTGTATTCGCTTTGCTGTCTACACCTGATTTGGGGTTGTCAAATACACATGTAAGACAAGAGCAAGCCGGACATACGTTACGACAAGCGTTACAACGAATACATCTTGAAAGCTCCCCTCTCCAGAAATCAAATCTCTCATCGGGAGTCATGTGCTCAAGATTTTCGATATACGCAAATCTGTTACCGAAATCCTCATTTGCAACAGCTGTCTCGGGCTCTTGCTCTTCATTGGAAAGAGCATCATATATCATATGTTTTTTGCCCTTACATGCCATACACTTTTCAAAAAGAACATCTTTTTTAGCGCATGATTTTTCTCCGTAAATTGTTTCAAAAACAACTTCGTCGCCTACCGATTTAACACCGGTAATACCCTTGATGCCAAGCAGAGCTGCTTTTTGAACATCAATCTTGCCATCACAAGGAATTCCCAAAACGTATACATTCTCGCGGTTAATTCTGTTTTCTTTTAAAAGTTGATTAAAGCTGTATGTATCGCAAGGCTTTAAAAGTGCAATGATTTTACCTTCTTTTTTAGATTCAAGTATAAAATACTTGCTTTGATTTGAAGCGCAAAAATCATCATAAATCATGTTATCCAAAGTTTCTTTTGTGAAAACAGCAGGAGTTACATCGTAATAAAACTCACCGTTCTCCCAACCCATAACTCTGTCTGCTGTGCCGTCTTCTAACAAAGCACGGCATTTTGCTAAAATTTCTTTACTTATTCTTTGCATCTCAAATCCTCCAATTTCTTATTAGGTCCCAAATTGTGGATAGTTTCTACAAATTCATTCATTGTCGCCGAGAATTTAGCACCCTCTGCTGCGGAAATCCACTCAACACGTGTTCTGCCTTTTTCTATTCCCAAATAGTCAAGCATACTGAAAAGAAGCGTCATTCGTCTTCTTGCAAAGTAATTACCTGATGTATAATGGCAGTCTCCCGGATGACATCCGGCTATAATTACGCCATCAGCACCTCTTTGGAATGCACGTAAAATAAACAAAGGATTTACACGACATGAACAAGGAACGCGTATAACCTTTACATTTGCAGGGTAAGAAAGTCTGCTTGAGCCTGCAAGGTCTGCACCGGCATAGCTACACCAATTGCAGCAAAATGCAACAATCAACGGTTTAAATTCTTTATTATTCTCATTTATTTGCATATTGCGTCAACCTCCGCCATAATTTGTCTTGTAGTAAAGCCCTTAAGATCCATTGCGCCTGACGGACAAGTTACAGTACAAGCACCGCAACCTTGACATACTGCTTCATTTACCAAAGCAATACGGCGAACTTCTCTCTTACCGTGGTCATTTACCTCTTTATTTATATATTCAATTGCTCCGTAAGGACAAACATTAGCACACTGTGAACATCCGTTACAAAGAAGCTCATTTGAATTTGCAACACAAGGATTACATGTAAGTTTATCTTTGGCAAGCAATCCAATAACTTTAGCTGCTGCTGCACTTGCCTGAGCGACTGTTTCCGGAACGTCCTTAGGTCCTTGACATACGCCTGAAAGGAACACACCTGCTGTAGGACTCTCTACGGGACGAAGTTTTGCGTGAGCCTCTGTAAGGAAATTATTTGTGTCGATACTTGCTGTAAGCATTGTAGCAAGATTTTTAACACTGGGATCAGGCTCGATTGCAGTCGCAAGAACAACGAGGTCTGCTTCAATTTTAATTTGCTCATTGGCAATAAGGTCAGAACCTTGAACAAGAAGCTTGCCATCTTTTTCTACAACTTTACCAACCATACCCTTTATGTAGTCAACGCCGTATTCTTCAACTGCTCTGCGGTAGAATTCATCAAAATTCTTACCGGGAGTTCTTACATCAATATAGAATACATGTACCTTTGTATCCGGATATTTATCACGAATCATCATTGCGTGCTTTGCTGTATACATACAACAAATCTTTGAGCAATATGGTTTACCGCAACCGGAAACATCTCTTGAACCTACACACTGTATAAATACTATCTCATGGGGATGTTCATTGTCAGAAGGACGAAGAAGCGTACCCTTTGTAGGACCTGCCGCATTCATAAGTCTTTCAAGCTCTAACGATGTAATAACATCTTTATTTTGAGCATATCCGAACTCCTCAAAGTTATCAAGATTGATAAGCTTATAACCTGTTGCTGCAACAATTGCACCATACTCTCTCTCAATTATTTCGTCCTGTTGTTCAAAATCAATAGCCTTTGAAGGACAAACAGTTGCACAAAGACCGCATTTACCTGTTTTCATTTTTACACAATACTCTGTGTCAATTACAGGAACATTAGGTATAGCCTGCGCAAAAGGTATATAAATTGCACCTCGTTTATTAAGTCCTTGGTTAAACTCATTGGGAGCCTTTCTTGAAGGACATTTCTCAGTACAAACACCGCAACCTGTACAAAGGTCTGCTTTTACGTGTCTTGCCTTTTTTCTAATCTTTACTTTAAAATTACCTACGAAACCCGATACACCCTCAACCTCACTGTACGTATAAAGGTTGATTTTCTCATGAGCTGATGCATCAACCATCTTAGGTGTCAATATACATGCCGCACAGTCAAGTGTGGGGAATGTTTTATCAAGCTGAGCCATTTTACCGCCGATGGTAGGAGATTTCTCAACTATATCAACCTCATATCCTGCATCAGCAATGTCAAGTGCTGTCTGAATACCTGCAATACCACCGCCGATTACAAGCGCTCTTTTCGTTACTGCACTTTCACCGGCCTTTAATGGTGTATTAAGGTGAAGCTTGGCAATTGCCGCCTTCGCCAAAATAATTGCTTTCTCTGTACCCTCGTCTTTATCTTTATGTATCCAAGAGCACTGCTCACGAATATTGGCGATTTCTACCATGTAAGGGTTAAGACCTGCAGCCTGGGCTGTCTTACGGAATGTAGCTTCGTGCATACGAGGTGAACACGAACATACTACAATGCCGGTAAGGCCGTATTCTTTTATAGCCTGTCTGATTTTAAGCTGACCGGCTTCGGAACACATATACTGATAGTCTGTTGATATAACAACACCCGGCTCATTCGCTACAGCCTGTGCTACTCTTTCTACATCTACTGTGCCTGCAATATTACTGCCGCACCAACAAACAAATACTCCGATTTTTTGCAATTTATTCACTTCCAATCTTTATCTGTTTACTTACTGTATTTTCTGAATGCACTTACAATTGCCTGTTGTGGCATATTTTCGTCCAACTTTTCAGGCACTGCATTCGCCTTAAGATGGTTCTCGCCCTGCTGTCTTATAACGCAAACACGCACTGCTTCTATAAGCTTTGCAGGTTCAACGCTTCTGGGACATCTTTCAATACATGCAAAGCAAGAAAGACAAGTCCAGATTGACTTAGACTCCATCAATTTTTTTATTTGTCCCTTTTCTACCATAGAAACAAATTGATGAGGATGATACTCCATCTCGTCAAATGAGGGACACGTACCTGAGCACTTACCGCATTTCATACACTTTTTTGTATTAACACCGCTGATTCTTATCACGCGCTCTGCAAGTTCTTTCTCGTTTACCGTCACAAAAATCCCTCCTTATTTTATGCCGAGTGCTTCGGCAAGTAATTCTGTAAAGTAGCAGATTGTCGGTTTGTTTTCGATTGTGCTGTTTGTTTCTAAATTATACAAGCACAAAGGACAAGCTGTAATAACTGTGTCAGCACCTTTTGATACTGCTTCTTCAAGAATCATATTAGCACGCTTTTGCGGAATAGCTTTATCCTCTAAAGCAACATAACCACCGCAACATTCATTACGATATCCCGTAATTACCGGAGTAGCGCCGATTGCTTTTATAAAATCCTCAAGAATTGTAGGATTTTCAGGGTTATCAAACTGCATAACTTTTGCAGGTCTCAACAACAAGCAACCATAATATGCTGCAATTTTTCTGCCTTTAAGAGGATTTTTAACTGCTGCTTTAAGGTTATCAAAGCCTACAGCGTCTCTTAACATTTCAAGATAGTGAACAACATTTGTTTCGCCTACGTAATCCGTGTCAAGTTTAAGATAATTATTTACTTTCATTCGGATATCATCATTTGTAAGCATATCGTTGTTTACTCTTTTTATAACATGATGACAAGCAGAACACAATGTAAGTAATTCCCTACCTTCTTTTTTTGCACTGTCAAGAGCACGTACCGCAGATAATTTAGTAGCAATCTCATCAAGTGCCAAAGGATAAACAGCACCGCAACATTGCCAATCTTCTATTTCTGCAAGCGTAACGCCGAGAGCTTCGGCTGAAACTCTGGCGTAACGATCCAATTCTTTTGCTTTAGTTTTTAATGTACATCCGGGATAATAACTGTAAGTCATATTCATTTTCCTTTCAGTTTTAAATTTAAGTTATTGTAATATTAATTTTATACCATCTGTTCAGGCTTGAATACTTCGTCAAACTTTTCTGCTGTGAGGAAGCCAAGCGCTACACATGCTTCTTTTAATGATATGTTTTCTTTATAAGCCTTCTTAGCTGTTTTAGCAGCATTATCATATCCTATGTAAGGATTCAAAGCTGTTACGAGCATAAGTGAATTATAAAGGTTATGTTTCATTTTTTCTCTGTTTGCAGTAATGCCGGCAACACAATTATCGTTGAAGGAACGAATTCCGTCTGCCAAAAGGCGTACTGACTGGAGGAAGTTGTATATGAGTACAGGCATGAAAACATTAAGTTCGAAGTTGCCCTGTGACGCTGCCATACCTACTGCAACATCATTTGCAATTACCTGTACTGCAACCATTGTCATAGACTCGCACTGTGTGGGATTAACCTTTCCGGGCATGATTGAACTGCCGGGTTCATTCTCAGGAATGAAAATTTCGCCAAGACCACATCTCGGACCGCTGGCAAGCCAACGTACGTCATTAGCAATCTTCATAAGGTCTGCAGCCAAAGCTTTAAGTGCTCCGTGAGCAAACACAAGCTCATCTTTTGATGTGAGTGCGTGGAATTTATTTTCGGCTGTTTCGAATTTCTTGCCTGTAAGGTCAGAAACAACTTTTGCAACCTCGGCACCGAATGTTTTAGGCGCGTTAAGTCCCGTGCCTACTGCTGTACCGCCAAGAGCAAGTTCCTTAAGTCCGGGAAGAGCGGCTTCAAGCATACCTTTTGTTTTTTCTATCATATTTCTCCAACCGCTGATCTCCTGAGAAAATTTAACAGGAGTTGCATCCTGAAGGTGTGTACGTCCGCTTTTTACAATATCATCATTCTCTGCTTCAAGGCGTTTTAATGTTGCAATAAAAGTATCCATTGCAGGGAAGAGCTTATCTTCGATACCAATAACAGCTGCAATATGCATTGCTGTGGGGAACGTATCATTTGAGCTTTGTGACATATTAATATGGTCGTTAGGATGAAGAAGCTTTTTACCGCAAATTTCATTGCCTCTGTTTGCGATTACCTCATTTGCATTCATATTAGACTGTGTGCCACTTCCTGTCTGCCAAACAACTAACGGAAAATGGTCGTTCAAATTACCTGCTATTACTTCATCACAAGCTTGGCTGATAATATTTTTCTTTTCTTCGTCCATTTTGCCTAAATTAAAGTTGGCAATTGCAGCGGCCTTTTTTAAAATGCCAAATGCATGAGTAATTTCACGTGGCATTATTTCTCCGCCGATTTTGAAGTTCTGAAAACTTCTCTGCGTCTGTGCAGCCCAGTAACGGTCTGCGGGCACTTGCATTTCACCCATCGAATCGCGCTCTATACGATATTCCATATCTTTTTCCTCCAAAATATTGTCTATATAAAAATTAAAATTCAAGTTTTGCAATAAGGTCTTTAAGAACATTGCCGCTCTTGTGCATGAGTTCAATCTCACTATCCAAAAGTGTAGGTGTTACACAACCCTTTACTCCGTCAATACCCAAAACAAAAAGGTGGCTAATGCATACATCGCTTAATCCATATTCACCATGCATCATTGAAGAAACTGTCATGATATAATCCTTACCGGTAAAGAGAGATTCTACAATACTGCACACAGAAACAGAAACAGCATAATAAGTAGCTTGTTTGTTCTTAATAATCTCGCCGCCGGAAGTTCTTACATATTCAATAACCTCATCATAATTAGGCGGTGTTACTATATTTTTACCTGTGTATTTAATTCCTTTACAGTAATCTTCTATGCCAATAGCAGCAATTTTTGCCAAAGACCAAGGTATAAAAGATGAATCACCATGTTCGCCCATTACATACGCATGTATATTCTTTTGGCAAACACCGAAGTGATCTGAAAGGTAGTAACGAAGACGTGCTGTATCAAGTATAGTACCTGAACCGATAATCTTACTTTCCGGCAGTCCTGAATACTTCATAAAAGCATAAGTCATGATATCAACAGGATTACTAACTATAATATATAACGCATCAGGTGCATGTTTTGCAATTTCAGGTGCAATTTCTTTCATAATATTTACGTTAGTTTGTGCAAGATCAAGTCTTGTCTGTCCGGGTTTTCTCGGAAGTCCGGAAGAAATTACTACCACGTCAGAATCCTTGGCATCCTCGTATGTGCCGGAGTAAATAGTTACAGGACAGCAGAAAGGTGTTCCCTGCTGAATATCCATAGCCTCACCTTCGGCTTTATCGTGGTTGATATCAATGAGTACGATTTCTGAAGCAATTCCCTTTACTGTCATAGTATATGCGATTGTTGAACCAACGCTGCCTGCTCCGATAATTGTTACCTTGTTGCTCATATGCATCCTCTTTTCTAAAAAATATTTTCAATCTCAAAATTATACTGCGTATTTATGCTGTAAATAACGAAATCTTACGTTTTTGCGCACAACAAAAAACGCCTTTGCGCGCACTCTGATATTATCACACACGCGAGCAGAATTGTCAAATACAAAAAGCAGAATACACAAGGCATTCTGCTTTTCGTCAAAGAGGTTATTTTATATGTTTTATTCTGTTTCTTTTGTAGAATCTTTTTCTTCCTCAGAAGATTCGTAACTCATATACTCTTCTATAACCTGTTGTATAACAGTTTGATTAATATCGGTCAAAGCAAGAGCATTATCTTTTACATATTTATCTACTTGGTCATCATATGCATAATTCTTATATTCCGTCTGAACTTGGTCTCGAACAACCTTATGATTAATATCTGAAGAAGTGGTAATTCCTTTTGTTTCGTTATAATCAGTTAAGCCTTCTATAACAACCAATTTATATGCTGAGTCAGTCTTTACAATAGTTGTAGCACCAACCTCTGTTTGTTTGAATGCCCAATCCGCAATATCATCACCCACAAGAGCAGACTTTGCTTTTGTTAAATCCATCAAACCGTTAGCAGAATCGGTATCATCAGAATATCCTATTGCCAAAGCTTCGGCAGAATCACCGTTTTTGATTTTCTCTTCAAGAATCTTCAAAAATTTCAATACATCAGCCTGTTCCTTTTCTGAAACTTCTTTTTTATCTGCGTCCAATATGGATTTTGTGATTACTCTGATGGTAACAATCCTGTAATCATCAGGGTTCTTGTTGTAATGAGAAAGCAAAACACTTTCATCCGGTTTTATTTCTTCTATAACAGACGTAGCATAATCATTTACAATCATTTGATCAATATAAATGTTCTTATAATCATTTACATTCATACTCATGATTTTTTGCAATAATTCATCTCTTGTTTTTACTCCATATTGTTCTCCCGAATAACTCATCATAGAATCAATTTGAGTATCTAATTCTTTAAGAAGCTCTGCTTTTTTGTCATCTGAATAACCCTTTTCCGCCGCTATTGCCATTTCCTTTGCAGCAAAAAACTTAAGCATCAAATCTAAAGCTTCTTCTTTTGAATAATCAAGATAATTCTTGCCGTCCTTATATTCTTCGTAGAATACCTTTTTAAGCGCCTCAAAATACTCCTTCTCTGATTCGATTTTATTAAGCTCCGTGAAATCATATTCTGCGAAACAACTGTTCATCGCCTGAGAGAAGAACTGTGTGTAATAAGCCTTATATATCGGAGTACCATTGTACCTAGCAACTACAGTAGTACCAGCCGCAGCATCGCTTACTGTAGGTGTCGGAGTCGCTTTTGCCGCGTCTGTAGCACCTGTTGCCGCAGATGTAGATGTTGCTTCAGCAGAAGCAGAAAGTGCCTCATCGCCTATAATTACTTTTTTCGCAAGCTCGCAAGCATATTTTTTATTATAATCCTTTATCTTGTAATCCTTGCTATCCTTGTATGAAGCAATCTCTTCATCTACCTTAGAATCAACCTTTTCGTCCATATATGCAGTATATACTCTATCATGTACTTCTTCGTTAGAAGTATCTAAGATTTTTGTACACATCATAATATGGTAACCGTATTCTGTCTCAACTATTTCCAATTTCTCCGAGGCAGCAGTTTGTTTTAAGCTCCATTCTTTGAAAGCTTCCACGTAGCTTGCTCCTTCAAACACGGTATAATACCCGTCACTGTTAGGTTTACCTTCTCCATCTACATCTTCGGATCTTTCCATTATATCATCAATTGTAATCTCACCTGCATTGTATTTATCAATGAGTGTCTGTGCCTCTGTGCGAAGCTCTGCTTTAGCTTTATCATCAGCTTCATCGGGGAACTTAAGCAAGGAATGTCTTACCTCAACAGTTTTGAACTTTGAGAGATTGTCTTCGTAATACTTGAGAATTTCCTCATCTTTAGGCGCTACATCTTCTTCAAGTTTTTGTTTGTACGTTTCTATGCTGCCTGACATTACAAAATATTCTACAAGCTGGTCATAATTCATGGAATAAGCAACTTTTACAAACTCCTCAACAGTTTTAACGCCAAAAGACGGTCCGTAATAAGTATTCATCTGCTCGATATAAGAAACTGCATTTTCTTTTAATTCTTTTCTTTTTTCTTCATTGGGCCACTCTGCCTTCGTAGAGAAAACAAGATGCTGAATCATAAAAACACGACTTTTTTCAACTGTCTTGTCAACAATCAAATCAAAGTATGATTTGCCATCCTTTTTATCTGCAACAAGTGCTTCATAAAGCTCCTTACCATAAAGCTCATTATAATCCTCTGACCAACTTTCACTTGTGCTTTCTTCATCAAGAACATCAAAAAAAGTATTTATAAAAACACTATCCGGAATTTTCTCTCCGTTAACAGTTCCTATGCAATTTCCGGCCTTTTTGTTGCATCCGAAAAAAACACCTGCCAACATAACCAAAGATAAAACCAATGCAATAAACTTAATGTACTTATTCATACATGCCTCCGTAATCATTCCGTAATAATTTTATACATATCCTTAGCGTCATCTTTTCGCACAGTTTCCGCCACGCTGAGGATTTCAAATTTTGTTTTGCCTCCTGCGAAAGCTATCTCCACAATATCTCCCGGTTTAACCGCTGCACTTGCCTTAGCAGGCTTGCCGTTTATAGATACTCTGCCGCCATCACAAGCCTCATTTGCAACTGTGCGACGTTTAATCACTCTCGATACTTTTAAAAATTTATCAATTCTCATTCTTGTCCCTCATATCTGCAATAACCTTGTCGGTATACTTTGCCAATGCCACTTCTGCATCCACATCAGAATTATCCGCCAATCTGCAAATCGAATACAAAAGTTCGCCTATTTCTTCTTCAGATGCTTTTTCAAATTCTTCTCCGGACGGAATGCCTTCGCCCATGCCCGCTTTCCGTATTTTTTTTGCGACTTTTTGACTTCTCATCAAAGCCGGAAACACATCCGGTATGTCTTCTAAATCTTGCTGTAAAGAAGAGAATCCTTTCTCGGTAAGCTTTCTTTTTTCCCAGTTGTCAAGAGCCTCTTTTTCATCCTGCACATTAACATCTCCGAATACATGAGTATGTCTGAAAAGCATCTTTTTAGCACATCTGTCAGTAACGTCGCTAAATTCAAATTTGCCTTCCTCTTTTGCTAAAATAGAGTGAAAAATAACTTGCAAAAGCACGTCACCCAACTCTTCGCAAAGTTTCTCCGTACTCTCTTTTTTTATAGCATCAACAGCCTCGTAAGCCTCCTCTATCATGGGTTTAATCAAAGTTTCATGCGTTTGTACTCTGTCCCAAGGGCAACCCTCCGGCGAACGCAAAAGTTCGATTATATGATAAAGCTCCTCTAAGGAATATTTTTCTCCCTTTTTCTTAGGTTCAATTTGTATCATAAAGCACCTGTCATTTCTGAAGTTATTAAAATATGTTGCGCAAAGCCACATGTATTGATTATAATACATTAAATGTCTGAGGGCAAATTTTATTTATAATTCTAACAAAGGTGTGTAAACAAACTGTGTCAGATATATGGAACTTTATGGACAAAGCAATAGAATACGCGAAAATCTCTGCCGCAAGCAATCCCCTTGATGTTCCGGTAGGCTGTGTAATAGTAAAAGATAATAAAATAATTTCCTATGGTTATAACAGCAGAGAAAACAATTGTAAAGTCACAGGTCATGCAGAAATTCAAGCAATAGAAGAAGCCGAAAAGCTTCTTGGCAGTTATAAACTCCAAGGTTGCAAGATTTTTGTTACCTTAGAACCTTGTCCTATGTGTGCAGGCGCAATACGTGCCGCACACATAGAAGAATTATACTTTGGCGCCTATAATCTCAGTGACGGTGCAGCAGGCACTGTTTACAATATTCTTTATCCTCACGTCAAAGTTTTCGGCGGAATAAAAAAGAGCGACTGTCAGTCGCTCCTCAAAGATTTCTTTGAAAAATTAAGAAATAAATAATATTTTATTTTTCCCTGTCAAAAATTTCTATATCAGACATATACCACGTACCGTTTCTGTTCACATACCATATTCTTGTATTTGTCTCTAATTTTTGTTTAAAATCAGGCTTTCCTCTTTGACCGTATATCCAATAGTCAAAATAAACAGCACAAGAAAAACAATCGTCACCATAAACTCTCAGGTCATATGCTTCTGTGTTTTCAAACTTAGTGGAATTATGATCTGTATACCAATATTGGCGATACTCACTCATATCCTTGTACATCTGTGTGTTTTTTATGATTCCGGAGAGAAAATTACTCATAGAAATATCATTTGACATAAACCCTGCATATTTTTTTGCTCCGCTTATTGCAATATCCTTGTACTTATTCTGATTGCTGTCAGAAACTGCAAAATCGCCGTAATATGTCATACTTTCACTGTCATAACGCAGAGGAACAATATCTCCGTTATAGTTTTTAGCCACAATATCAAGTTCTCCCGAAACTACTGCAGCTTTGTATTTATTAACTACCGGCGGCGCAAAATATTCAGTAGGAATATTTTCCAATTCATCTATTTTAACATTCTGCTCTGTTTTCCAAGTATCACTTGCAGTAATTTCTTGGCCGTTTACAACAACAGTATAATTTGAAGGAATCTCAAAATTAAACACCTTAAAACCAACGTCGAAAGTTTTTGTTTGCGCATTATACGTACATTCTACAATATTACCGTTGTTATCTTTAACGACAACTTCCGGCTTTCCGATAAGCTGGTGAACCTCGTAAGTATTTATCGTCTTAAGTGACGATTTATCCGCTTCACTAAGCATATATTGCATAAATTTGTTTTCTTGAGATTGTCCTGTTGAATATTTTTCTGTTAATTTTGTGCCGTTTACGGTAACCTCAAAGCCTGCAGGCGCATTTATGGTAACATCTGACAACCGAGCAACGATTTCATTATTAGCATTATTTACAACATCAATAATCGCTCCGTTTGATGTCTTTACTTCGATATTTTCCGGAGCTGTCAAAAGTCCGCATATCTCATAACGGAATATTTTTTTATTGCCATCAACCGTATATTCTGTTTTCGCCGGCTGGTCCTTAGCAATTTCCTGTTTAAATACATCTTCAACTGCCTTTCCGTCAACAAAAGGAGTAGTGGTCTCAGGCGCAAGAATCACAACATTTATATCTGCAAAAGAAAAGTCCGAAATACAATCAAACTCATATAAACTGAATCCGAAGGTGCTTGTTTCTTTAGATTTTTTAAGTGTCAACTTACATAAGTCCTCTCCGTCAGCTTTTATTGTAAAAGCAGGCTTTTCAAATCTATCATAAGAGAATGCTTTAACATAGGAAAGCTCCTTACCCTCTATTGCTTCTTTAAGCTTCGCTTCGTAATCCTCACGTGAAACAAAGCCTGTCATCACCACATCTGTTTTATCAAGTATTTCATTGTATTTTTTATCTTGAAAAAGCGACATAATACGGTTCACTTCTACCGTATTCTGACTGCTCTCATAATCTGCCAACCAAAAAGAAAAGAAAATCGCACCTATAACCAACAGGCAAACAAAAATACATATTGAGCAAAAATATATTTTCCAAAATTTAGAGTTTTTTATAAGTTCTTTAATTTTACCCATTATAACACCCTCCAATTCTTAATTGCCTTGCTCATATTGAGTATTAATTTGATCTGCTCTGCTCACAAGAATTGACGTAGCCATTTTTCTCGGTCCGTACAAAGAAGCGCATTGCGTAATAATTTGCGGATTATTCTCATTTTCTTGATTCTGTGCCATATATGTAGATGAACCGCCATCTAAATTCGCCGCATTTACAGCACCGTAATTCATCATAATTTCTATTAAATCCTCATAAGTTGCGCCCATGCTTGAAGGCTGTCTGCCATCAATTGTAAGCAAAAGCATTGCTCCGTCTGCTCTTTGTCCTATTGCAGTACGAGGATTTAACCCTGCCTCCGTAAAGCCGCCTACCTCGCAAGCCTTTCCGTTCATTACAAGATACGGTCCGAAATTCAAGGCCTCCACAACACCGCTGTCCAAAGCTTGTTGAGCCGTCATTTTGCCCAGCACCAGAACGCCTTGCTTATTTATTCCGATTACTTCGTACTCGCGACTTTTGCTGCCGTACATAAGAACACCTTTTGATATAACAATACCTGAGGAGTTTTCTCTACCTGTCGGAATACCGCCGTTGCCTTTACCTGTGTCGTAAAAGCCACCGCCGTTTATTCCGTAAAGAGCGTTGTCATTTTTTACCATATTAAGCGTGGTAACGCCCTCCTTATCGTTTCCGTAAGCTGCCGGTGTGCCTATGTATACTCTCTTTGGATTTTGCACTATAAGAAGTTTACCTTTATAAGTTTTTCCCTCAATATCAATCAGTTGCACACTGTTTATATCAACGGGCTCATCCCCATTATTTTCATCGTTTTCGCCATCAGGGAGTTTAATAAGCGTCGGATCTGTTTGTCCCGAGCTGTCAACTATAGCGTTATTATTAATAATGCTTTCAACCGTTTCGTCAGACAAAAACCACGTAGCCAAAAAGCCTGCTGCACTTGTTTCCGTAACAGTCAGAACAAATCTGTCTCTTGCTGATTCTGACGGACCATGAAGCACAATAATATCTGCACAAAGAGCCAGCATAACAATTGCCAACAAAAAAGTAAGAAAAGAGATGCCTACCCTGGATAAAACGGTTTTAGCAGAATTTTTCTTCTTGGTGTTCTGCGGTTTCTGCACTCGTTTGACATCATTATGTTGCTTTATTTCAATATTATCATCTAAAATTCTGTTAATATTCGATGGTCTTCTGCTTTGGATTTTTTTCACGGGAACAAAAGCGGCATTCTGCTTTCTGCTCTGCCACTTTTCTATATAATCGCAAAGCCTATCCACAACTTGCTCGCTCCCGTGTTTTGAATAATTAATCTTGTATTTCATGCGTCAAAACCTTCTTTTATAATATGTCATCACAATTACTACTATAGCCTTAATAAATCGTTTCGTCAAGATAGTAAAATTTGGGTTAAATAAATACTTTTTTCTAAAGAGCAGCTAATTTTTTCAGCTCAGTAATAAAGGCACTTTCTTCTCCTCGTCGTTGAGGGTACAGCACATATAAAGATTCCTTAGCTCTTGTCATAGCGACGTAAAAAAGGCGCCTTTCCTCCTCTAAAGCTTTGCCGACTGTTGCATTCCGTCCGGGAAACTCGCCTCTTACAACATCAATCAAAAAAACGACATCATATTCAAGACCTTTAGAGGAATGAACTGTTGATAACTCAACGCAGCAAGTGTTGCATGTCCGAGAAATTATATTGTTATCATCAATTTTGTCCAATAAAGATACCATATTTTTCACACTGCCTGAGTACATACATAAAAACTCAAGAAACTCGCTTAATATCTCCTTATAATATATATTTCTGCCGGAGTTTCTGCAATAATTTTCTAATTTATTACTTAGCCCCTCTTCTCTTAGTGTTCTCAACATTTTAGAAGGAGTCGGCACTACTACGCAATTTCTTTCCATTCTTCTCATTGCGGAGATTATATCATCTAAAAAATCCATTTCTCTCGTCTTAAAAAAGTCTTCTCCGCATTTCAAAATATATCCTTCACAAACAAATACAGCCCTTGGTAATAATCCGGAAATATTATTCCTGTAAAGTACACCTATTTTCGTGTCTTTATTAACTTTTAAAAGCTTTTTTGTTTCTTTGTAAACAAATTCCGCTTGCTTAATACCGTTTTTAAAACATTTTATTCTTGGTACGGGACCTTTTATGTTTTTGCTGTAAAGATTTTTGCTGAATCTGTCTTTATTCTGCGCTATGAATTTACAAGAATAATCAACGATATTACCCACTGACCTGTAATTTCTTGACAAATAATATGTTTTGCAATCAGAAAAATTCTTTTGAAACTTAAATAAGCACTCCGGTGCTGCACCTCTAAATCCGTATATGCTCTGGTCATCGTCAGCCACTACAAAAACATTTCCGTGTTTGCCTATCATCTCAATTATCGCAAACTGTTCAGATGTAAGGTCCTGCGCCTCATCCACTTGTATATAATCAAATCTACTGCAGAAATGCTCCCTTATTCGAAGCTTGTTTTTCTCTGCCGAAGACAAAATCCCCAATGCAATTGTAATCATATCATCAAAATCTATCATACAATATTTATTTTTATATTTGTCATACGATGCCATAATTTTGCGAAAACCTTTAATTTCAAGTACAGTATTGCTTTTTTTATTAAAATCATTTAGTTTGTCAATTATATACTCCTCTCCATCTTCTCCATTAATCTCCTTGTACAAATCCTTAAAAATTTTTCTCTTTTCTCCGCTGTTTCCTTCTATCCTCTTATATTTTACTCCTATGGAACGCTCGTACTCCTTTATGACCTCGTTGCAAAAACTGTGGACAGTTTTAAAAACAGGAGTTTGAGAAAATTTATCGTCAGTTTCATTTTGTGATTGCAGAAATCTTTTTTCCATTTCCCTTGCCGCAGCATTTGTAAATGTAACGCACAATATTTTTTGAGGCATTTTGATTTTTCTTGCCAGTCTTATCGTTCTTTCTATCAAGACAGTTGTTTTACCGCTTCCCGGTCCTGCTAAAACAAGAGCAGGACCATCAATATGTGAGACAATTTTTTCTTGATTTTCATCTAAAGAATATTTCAATTATTTTCAGCTCCTTCACATATTTGTATATGTGCTTGCTAATATACTCTCGTATAAAAAAAGCAGTCAACGCTGTTTGTATTTCCCATTTATATTTCCATGATAATTCTTTTTTGCAAAGACGGAAATATGTGTTATACTCACTGTGTTACATTAATTAACCCTCGGGGAGTTTCAGTATGAAAAAAAATAAATTTGCGCAAAGCAAAGCTGTAAACTTTATATTATTTTTAATAACATGCTGTATTGTTTTTTCAGAATGTTTACCTTTAGATATTCTTGCGGCAGACACATCAAGTATTTCATACGTTATTTATGAATGCGATACAAAACAAACACTGGAAAAGCACAACACAGAAGTTATTGCCGATTGTTCATTACTTGCAAGACTTATGACATGTCTTCTTGTCTACGAAAACCCCTCTTTATCCGTCACAGATTACGTAACACCTACAGAAAACAGCACTTCATTGTCAGGTCGCTACTCACTTACTGCTTCTAACCAATATATGGTTGACCACTTATTAAAAGCTGTCGTTTTATGCAATGCCGACAATGCTGCTCGTGTTCTGGCAGAAAAAATCAATCCAAACAAAGAATATTTTGTTTCTCTTATGAATCAAAAAGCAATAGAAATAGGATTAAAAAACACATATTTTACAAATCCCGACGGTAGCCCTGACGAACTTCAACGTACCACTGTAAATGATATGTCAGTTTTCTTGACATACGCTATGTCAAACGTGCAATTCCGTAACACTGCCGCCAATCCTGCTGCCCATATATGGGGAGGCACAGCTGTTATAAATGAGTGTAAATTAGTTTCCGGCAGTGCTTTTACGAATGCATCTGTAACTTCCGGAGCTCTTGCTGTATACAACACCGAAGAAAATTTGTCTACCACAATGCTTTATTTTGTAGGTACTCAAACAAACAATACTCCGGCAGTAAAGCTTTCTATGGTAATAAGCGGCATCTCTCCGGAAAGCGCATACGAATTTGGTGTTAATTTTATTAATAATGTTTTCCTGAATTATAAAAAAACAGCTATTGTAAAAAAAGGAGATACCTTAATCACGACCAAAGTCGGCAGAAGTGACCTTCTTATTAATGCCAACGAAACGCGTTACTGCATGATACCTGCTGACGTCAGCAATTACGTAGAAAATATCAGCTACAATATCACTCAAAAAAGCACTACCTCTACAGTCCCGGGCAATGCTGTAACTTTAGAGGATCTTGATGCTCCTATCGAAAAGGACAGTATAATCGGGACTGCGAACTACCTTCTAAAAGACGGCAGCATACATTCCGTAAGCATAATAGCCGGCAACAGCGTGCATTCCGACAACAAAGCAATAAATTTATTTTATAAAACAATACAAGAAAACACCGATATCTTTATTTTGATATCGGTGCTCATTCTTCTTGAAATTTTTCTCGTTTTAATTTTTGTTATCAACAAGTTAAGAAATAAATAATTAAGCCTTACCGTTGCATCCGAGAACGTTAACAAGCTTATGTTTAACCAAAGCTTTGATGTTAGCTCTTGCGGGCTTAAGATATTGTCTGGGGTCGAAGTCAGAAGGAGCTTCTGCAAAATGCTCTCTGATTGCTGCTGTCATAGCAAGACGAAGGTCAGAGTCAATGTTAATCTTACAAACTGCCATTGAAGCTGCTTTTCTGAGCATGTCCTCAGGAATACCGATAGCATCAGGCATTTTACCGCCAAATTTGTTGATTGTCTCAACATACTCAGGGATAACTGATGAAGCACCGTGAAGAACGATCGGGAATCCGGGGAGTTTCTTCTCTACTTCTTCAAGAATATCAAATCTGAGCTGAGGCTTTTGACCGGGTTTGAATTTATATGCGCCATGGCTTGTACCGATAGCGATAGCCAAAGAGTCAACACCTGTTCTTGAAACGAACTCTTCTACTTCTTCAGGTCTTGTATAAGAAGCATCTTCTGCTGATACGTTAACAGCATCCTCGATTCCTGCAAGACGTCCAAGCTCACCCTCTACTGTAACGCCTCTTTCATGAGCGTACTCAACAACTTTCTTTGTGAGAGCGATGTTGTCTTCAAATGAATGATGTGATCCGTCAATCATAACTGATGTGAATCCACCATCAATACAAGACTTACAAAGCTCAAATGAATCACCGTGATCCAAGTGGAGACAGATTGGAAGATCTGTTTCAATGATAGCTGCTTCTACCAACTTTATAAGATATGTGTGGTTAGCATATTTTCTTGCACCTGCGGAAACTTGAAGAATAAGAGGAGCATTTTCCTCTTTAGCTGCTTCTGTGATTCCTTGAATAATTTCCATGTTGTTTACGTTAAAAGCACCAATAGCGTATCCGCCTTTATATGCTTTCTCAAACATTTCCTTTGATGTTACCAATGGCATGAATGAACAACTCCTTTAATCATAATTAAATTTATATTGATACTTTAAATATCTTTATTATTATACAGCTATGGTGGCAAAATGCAAGCTTTTAATGTTATTAAATGTATGCGACGAAATGTTTTCGTTCTCCGTTTTGTCCCTTTTGACGTGAAAAGGGCAAAACTGCTTGAGTCGGCTTAATCACAGAATTCATATTTTGTATCATTACTATTTTTGAAGTTCAAAAGAAAGTCCCGGATATTCATATGGATAATGCCGTTTCGGCTCATATCGAATTCATCCATTGAAAGAACGTATTTGGGATAATTATCTTTAATGTTCTCGTATGCGCCAAATTCTCGTTCTTCGGTTTTTTCGGAGGACAAATAGTAGCATACTTGAATGTAAATACGCTTACCATCTTTATCACAAACAAAATCTATCTCTTTTGTTCCATTCTTACCTATCGTTACCTTATAACCGAGTCGAAGCAATTCAAGGCAAATAATATTTTCAAGAATCAGTTCAATATCACGTTGATTATTACCATAGGTGGCCTGTCGCAATCCGTGATCTGCAAGATAGTATTTTTCGTTAATCTGCAATATCTCTTTGCCCTCCAAGTTCATACGGCTGATTTTATGAAACAAGTACGCCTTTTCGCATGAGTTCAAATAATTAATGATTGTATCAACCGCAACGGTCCTTTTTTCGCTTTTGAAATATGCGGCAATGCTGTTTGCAGAGAAGGTTCGACCGATATTAGCGGCAACATAGGCTATGATACGCTCCAACAGATCTACATCACGAAGCTTATTTCTTTTCACAATATCTTTGATTACAACTGAAGCATAAATATCCTTAAGATATTGTGTCTTAGCCCGCTCGTCAAGAGGCGTGGTTGCAAGGAACGGCAAACCTCCGTATTTTACGTACTCCATAAAATACTCATTTATACTTTTGTTCTCATTCTCAATACGTCGCGCTTCGCAGTATTCAGAAAACGAAAAAGGATATATAGTAAACTCCACGTATCTGCCCGAAAGCAACGTCGCATATTCACCCGAGAGCATTTTTGCATTCGAACCGGTAATATAGATATCAGCATCAGAATTCACGCGCAACGAATTTACACACTTTTCCCAATTCTTAACCTCTTGTATCTCATCAAGAAAAATATATGCACGACCATTTACGGTTTCAATTTTCTGCTTCAAATAATCGTGTAATGCCTCCGCAGTAGTAAGTTTGGAATAATTCATATCTTCAAAGTTAATAGATATCATCTGTTCCTGTGGCACGTGCTTATCAAGCAATTCTTCCTTGATAAGCTCCAGCATAATGGATTTTCCGCTTCTTCTTACACCGACTATTACCTTTATAAGCTCACTTTTATCTATAAATGGTCTGATTTGGGATAAATAACTTTCTCTTTTAATCATAGTTTCACTCGCCACTTTCCTCTTAGATAAATATATTATTTCACAACTATAATCGAAAGTCAATACGAATATTGTTATTTTATCGATTATAATCTATAATTTGCAAGTTTTATACTTGCTTATTTATTATAACCTATAATATATTTATCTATAACTGCATACAAAAGCACCCAAGCTCCTCTAATCAATGAGCTTGGTTTATGTGCTTAAGGAAGGTATGATAGACAGGCAAGAACCGCCGTAGAAGAAAAGCACCGCCTATACCAAAAGTGGTAGAGCTGTATCAGGAGTACGCGCAGAACCAGATAAGCAAAATTTTCGACGGAAAGTACGACTGGAGCGTATTCGCAACACAAAAGGAAAAGTAACAGGCTTGAAAGTGCTAATGAAAGCATATGGCAAGGCAAAAGTAGTAAGTTGACACAAAATCGGGAGTTTTCGTTAAAATGTCGAGTGTGGCAGAAATTTTTGAAAACCCAAGAATAACTTGACACCATCTTGCTCAAGCAAAGTAGTTGATAATTATAGAAAATTATACTAAAATATATTTAACTACTGAAATGTATTCACGAGATGAGCTAAGATGTATTGTGAATGATGTGAATGGAGGGTATCAGAATGGGAAAAAGATTGTATGTTATATATGTTTTAATTGCTGTGGCTGTAATATCTGTAGGATGTGGAAAGGGAAATGATATAGGTTTGCCACAGGATGTGGCGCCTTCATTGGCTAGCTCAGCAACTCCGACACGGGAAAATACTACAAAAGAACCTGAGAAAGAGCCGGATAATTTCACAAAGGGACCTGATAAGATAGAAAACTCTACGAGAGAACCTGATAAAGAAGGGCCAGAGGCACCAACAATAGAACCAACACAGGCACCAGAGGCACCGACAAAAGAGCCAACAATAGAGTCAACGAAGGCACCAACAAGCAAGCTGCCAGTAGAACCGACGAAGGCGCCAACCAAGAAGCCGACAGCGGTACCGACAAAAGCACCAACCAAGAAGCCGACAGCGGTACCGACAAATAAGCCGACAAAAACACCTACAAAAGCACCAACAAAGGCTCCGCTGGAAATCGTAGACTATACAGAGGAAACTACAAGTAAAAAGATTAATTATAAATACGGAATTAAGAAGGTTGAAACCACAGTTACATATTACTATGTGTATTCAGATGGTTCAAAGGAAGCATATCATACCTCTACCTACGACGAATATGATACATCAGGATATTCGGCAACAGATGCAGAATTAATGGATGAAACTAATAAGTTGCAGGGAAATAATATGAGCTATTACAAAGAGGTACTTGATTTAGTAAATGCCATTAGAGCAGAAGCAGGGGCTTCGCCTTTGGAATTAGATGTTACATTGTGTAAGGCGGCTACCATGAGAGCATTGGAGATGGATTATTCGGGCTTGTTTGATCACACAAGACCTGATGGTAGTAGTTGCTTTGATGTGTTAGATACGTTTAATGTTGAATACTGGAGTTGCGGAGAGAATATAGCTGCTGGCTATAGAAGTCCAGAGGCAGTTGTTGAGGGATGGAAGAATTCATCAGGACATTATGCCAATATGGTAAATACAGGCTATACTAAGCTGGGAGTGGGAATGAGTAATCAAGGCATTGGAGGCTATGGATATTACTGGACACAGATATTTACAAGCTAGGAAGGGGTAATTTGCTGGGGGTTTACCATTTTTGCAGGGAAAAAATATAATAGAGATCAAACTCACAGATGGCATTCCGGCAAATACTTTGCTGGGGTGCCATTTTTTTTATGGGTCGTGACCCAGTTGAGCACGCGAAGCGAGCGAAATATAAACCACCCGCTATGCGGGTGAGCGATATAGGTTATACAAAAAATCACCTTTCCCTTATAATGACAGTTGTTCAGGCTATCTTATAAGAAAGGAAAGGTGATTTATATGGCCAATAAGGCAAATAGTTTAGCACACACAAAATGGATATGTAAATATCATATTGTGTTCACGCCAAAGTATAGACGAAAAATAATATATAATCATAGTAAATATCTATTAAAAATATACTTTTCTTTTTTTTCACAAACTTCGGGCTCATATGTTATAGTAGCATGGCACATAGGGCACTCGTATTCAGCATCTATTCGCATTTTGCATCTGGGACAAATTTTCATACGCCACCTCCATCTTAGAAACACACCACTATTTTATAGTCATTATATAATGAATGTAGTTTATTGTAAATGTTCAGAGTCCCCCAAATGTATTATCCAATTTCTGTGGTCCAAAAGATAAATTATCATATCAAAATAGTCCTCCTTGTTTATGGCATACATACATGATGTGTCAAATACTCGACAATTCCAGTTTAAGCAGAATTTAATTTTTCACTCAACCTTAAATGTATTCGACCACCGTTTTGTCCCTTTTGACGTGAAAAGGGCAAAACTGCTTGAGTCGGCTTAATCACAGAATTCATATTTTGTATCATTACTATTTTTGCAGACAATATTACACTCATCATCTGCATATCGTTCGATAACAGTTTCTATCATTGTAATTACATCTTTCGAACTAGATGTGTATACTATGATTTCTGTATGACAAGTAGGCACAAGAATCATATCTGTTTTCGGAAAATATAACGCAATATTAGAAAAGTATCTAAAATTTGATTCAACAATCAAATCAACAATCTTACTATCTTTAGGCAATGAAATCTTGCTTTTTCAACCCCAAATATATTTGCAATATACTTCAAAGATAATTCAATTTATAAACCCATTCTCAATAAATAATATTATAAGTACAATAAAGAATTTATTAATTACTACTGCGGCATCACTATAATAAACAAGCATACTTATTAAAAATTCAAAATATCGTTGTATACAAAAACAATAGCTCAAACCTCATAAAAAAATACTATGTTGTTATTTTTCAAAAAAGACAAGTCCGAAGACGATTCATTATATATATATAATAATCTTTCATGAAAAATACAAGTAAACCATACACTGTCTTCTCTATAAAAGCATAACTCCTCTGGCAAAATTTTACCATTCCAATCGTATATATCATCTGCCTGTTTCAAAAATGATATAACAGAATTATTTATCTTAAAATATAATATCTCTGCATTTTCAAAACAACTGCCTGTATTTGGATGAACAACCACTGGTTCTTTCTCAATCATACTTTCTAAAATCAAAAGGAACTCTTCTTGAAAGATATATTGATTATCATCAGATGCATCTTTTTCAAAAACTAAACTCATATAATCACAAGTTTTGCTCACAAAATCAATAAACAATTTATAATTTTTTTTGTTTAATTCGACTTTTAACAAATAATCACCTCATACTATAAATAAAAAATATGCCCACCACCTCTACCAGCTCCAATACGTTTTCGCGCATGATATAGGGGAATAGAACTGTTATGTACCAGCAAGCATCGCGTTTGGTCTGTTATTGCAATGATGTCGCCTTGAAGATTCTTCCGGAAGAAGAACAACTCGCCATTGTACGTCATACCGCACACTTGTTCTTCCCCATCGTACATCGGTACAATCACATTGCCCAACGCATCTGACTCTCTTAAAATTCGGACACCTTCTAAGTCATATTCATGGCGCACTCCACCAACAGTTTTTGCCGTCCTTATTCCGTTTGTATTGTACTCATACGAAATGTTATCAAAGGTCTTTAACTGTCTGCCCTTTTCCCATGTTAATGTGTGACCGAGATATGATGTAGGATTTCCCTGGGCATCATATGTGATACTTTGGTTGCCGTAGCCGGCAATCAAATCTTATTGTATTTACTAGGTTCCTCGAAGTGATGTTTTCGTTTGTCCCTATCTCAATACCATACTCAAGCGAACATACAAGAACACCATCCTCATATGTATAACTATACTCTTTTTTAAAAACATAGTCAATTTTTCAAATTACTTTTACGGAAAGTTTTCAGCAAAAACCTCTTTATTGTGCAGGCACTTTAGTTAATCCTGCAAAAGGCAAAAACATAACAGTTAACTCAATACTTCTGCATCAAGAAGACAAGAAAGTTTCATCAAAGCTCTCTTGCAATTTTTTATGTAAAAAGACAGGAAAACTATCGACATAATAATACCCCAAGAAAGAACAACAACTAAAACTAAAATATCATGAGATAAAAAGCACATTACTATAGAAAGACAAATAACGATTAACAAAAATAAGTGCAAAGCAATTTTATCAGATTTAGACAATTTAAATGAAATGATTAAATTTGTATATTTATCCTGACCATCAATCAATCCTTCTATTATTGGGTAGCAAACTTTGTTCGACAAAAAAGATTCTTCTCTCATTTTAATTTTTTTATCTTCAACATTCACCACAAATTGCTTCGATTTTTCAAAACGCAAGCTAATTTCTTTTAACGTCAACTGCGTTTGTATTTTTTGTTCTCGAAAACTCCACATAATAATACCTCCAAACACAAAATCAAATACCACACTAATTTTTCATCTGTTTGTAAAACTTGTTTTGTCTATTTACATTTGAGAGAAACAACTCTTTTCGAACTAGGTGTGTACACAAGGTAACCTGATTTACCTTTCCAAAGAGATGCTTATACAAGGTCGATTTGCCGACCTGTCTGGGACCGGTAAGCAAAATAGCCTTACTGTTCTTGGATCTGCGTTCAACAACGCCCTCTATATGTCTTTTAATGAAATACATAGCGCTCTCCTTTCTTGGCTAATCCAAAGTTTTACTTTATTTTAGCCAAAGTTAAGAGGATTATCAAGATGATTACTCCAAACTTATTTTGCCAATTCCCCCTATGTATTCTTACCACTATTCCCTGTTTCATTTAGAAGAAACTCGTACAGACCCAAATGCAATATACTATTCTCCTCTTAAGATATCAACTAACTACTTGAAAGTTCGGTAAAACGAAACATAATAAATTTTTTTCTCAATTTACCCTAAATACATATTGACAGCTATAATTTTTTTGCTATAATTTCACTCGCAAGTTTAGTTAATCTAAACGAAAAGTTTACTATCATCAATCCTTTTTGATTTTTCTGATTAGGAGGTGCTGGAAATGCCAAATATTGCTAACGGAATAGCAATCGGTACAAAAATACGCGATTTACGCATAAAAAATGGTTTAACTCAAGAAGAACTCGCTAACCGCAGTGAGCTTTCAAAAGGTTTTATTTCCCAGTTAGAAAGCGAGCAAACCTCTCCGTCCATAGCCACACTTGTTGATATTCTAGAATGCCTCGGCACTAATTTAAAAGACTTTTTCAGCGATACAGCCGAAGAAAAGATTGTTTTCACTAAAGACGACTATTTTACAAGTGAAGATGAAGATTTAGGCAAAAGCATAAAATGGATTGTCCCCAACGCGCAAAAAAACGAGATGGAGCCTATTCTTATAACTCTTTCAGGCGGTGGCAGCTCAAATCACCATGACCCCCACGAAGGAGAAGAATTCGGCTACATATTGGAAGGTTCCGTAATATTACACTTGGGCGATTCCGAATACAAAGTAAAAAAAGGCGAAAGCTTTTATTTCGACCCCAAGAAGGAGCACTACTTAGAAAACAAAAATGAACGTCCGGCAAAAATTTTGTGGATTTCCACCCCGCCGAGCTTTTAATCTACTGTATATATGCACATAAAGGAGTAATAAAATGTCACATCATATCATTGATTTATTTAATATAACAAAAAGCTACGGCGACACAGAGGTTATCAAAGATTTAACTCTCTACATTCGCAAGAACGAATTTATCACTTTACTGGGTCCCAGCGGTTGCGGCAAAACAACCACACTAAGGATAATAAGCGGTTTCGAAAAGCCGGATTCCGGCCGCGTACTTTTTGACGGTGTTGATATAACTGACCTACCGCCTCACAAGAGAAAAGTTAATACGGTTTTCCAGAAATATTCTCTTTTCCCTCATATGAATATATATGAGAATATAGCATTCGGTCTCAGAATCAAAAAAATGCCGGAGTCAGAGATACGCGAAAAAGTCCGTAATGTTCTTGAACTCGTAGAGCTCAGCGGTTTTCAGAAAAGAATGCCCGATTCATTAAGCGGCGGTCAGCAACAAAGAATTGCAATAGCACGCGCTATCGTAAACGAGCCCGAGGTACTTCTCCTTGACGAACCTTTAGGAGCTTTAGACTTAAAGCTCCGCAAAGAAATGCAAGTAGAATTAAAAGCACTTCAACAAAAAACAGGTATCACATTTATATACGTAACTCACGACCAAGAAGAAGCGCTCACCATGTCTGACACAATCGTTGTAATGAATAACGGCGTAATTCAGCAAATCGGCATTCCTACAGATATTTACAACGAACCCAAGAATGCTTTTGTTGCCCAATTTATCGGCGACAGCAACCTCCTTTCCGGCGTAATGATAAAAGATTGCCTGTGCGAGTTCTCAGGTCGTCAATTTCAATGTGTTGACACCGGTTTTGACAAAGAAGAAGACGTAGACATAGTTGTACGTCCCGAGGACATCAAACTTGTCTCCCCCGAAGACGGAATGCTTCAAGGCACTGTCATCAGCGCTCTATTTAAGGGTGTGCATTACGAAATGATTGTAGAAGCCTCAGACGGTTTTAAATGGAAAGTTCACAGCACACAGATAACACCTCCCGATACTAAGGTAGGCATGAATATAGCGCCTTTTGATATTCAAATAATGAAGATTCCTTTTAACACACTTACAGGTTGGATAATGCCCGATAATAAAGTTGATATCGGCAACACAGTGCTTGATTACGATTTATCATCCGGCAACCGTGCCGCAACAGAATTCGAATACGAAGAAACAGTCAACGTATACGTTCTTCCCCAAGATATCGAAGTTTTACAGCAGCCCAAACCACTTGCAAATTCCAAAGCAAAAGCAGCCGTGCAAGATTCCGTAGCTTTAGCAGAAGAAGCTCCCAATGTGTTTGAGGGCGAGGTAGAGACATTCAAATACAAAGGCGATGACTTTGAGATACAAGTCAAATGCGGAGATATTACACTTTTGGTTCATACATATACCAAGGTTACCATAGGAGAGAAAATAAAACTCCGTATCCCTGCAGACAAAATAAAAATCAGAAAAAGAGAGGAGATCAGCGAAATTGTCGAAGAGAATCAATAATGCTTTAAAATGTATTCCCGTATATTTGTGGCTTATTATTTTTACTGTCGTTCCGCTTCTTATGGTCTTCTTTTATGCCATTTTTGAAGTGCAGGACGATGGTAGTATACGCTTCACTTTAGAATACTTAAATGACGCTGTTACAAACGGTCAATACTTAGATGCAATGCTCCGTTCATTGGAATATGCTCTTATAAGTACAATTGTTTGTCTTGTTTTAGGATATCCTTTGGCTTATATTTTGGCAAACATGGAAGAACGCAAGCGTAATTTTATATCCGTTTTGTTTTTACTTCCCATGTGGATGAATTTTCTTATCAGAACTTACGCTTTGTCTTCTCTCATTAATGAGCAAGGTATAATAACAAGATTTTTACAATGGATGGGCTTGATTAACGGCAGTATAACGGGCACTGAGGCAGCTATCGTAATAGGTATGGTGTATAACTTTCTGCCATTTATGATTCTTCCCGTTTATACATCTATGCTTAAAATCGACAACAGAATTGTAGAAGCCGCTAAAGACTTAGGTGCTGATTCTGTAACAGTTTTTAAAAAGATTATCCTTCCCCTTACCGTACCCGGTATAATTTCCGGTATTACAATGGTTTTTGTGCCTTGTATTACTACTTTTGTAATACCTCAATTACTTAATAACAAAGTCTGGACAATCGGTAGCCTTATCGAGTTTCAGATTAACGGAAACGCCAGCAGTACCGGCGGCGTAAATAACACGGCTGCAGCAATATCATTTATATTAATGATTATTGTTTTTATCTGTATGTCAATTTTCAGCAAATTTGACAGCGATGGTGCTGAGAACGGAGGCTTAATGTGATTAAATTCTTAAAGCGTTTTTATCTCGGTTTTGTATTACTGTTCCTGTATGCTCCAATTCTTGTTATGATTTTATTCTCATTCAACAAGGGTGATACACGAGCAAACTTTACCGGCCTTTCCTTTCAATGGTACACAAAAATGTTCGAAAACAGCACTCTCATGGAGGCTCTTATAAATACTTTGGTAGTGGCCTTGTGTGCGTCTGTTATTTCCACGATTCTCGGTACTTACATTGCCTTTGTTATTTCTAAAATGTCACCTGCAAACAAAAGCGTTTCTATGAAACTTTTAAATATTCCCATGCTTAACGCAGAAATTGTAACCGGTGTTTCTCTGATGTTTTTCTTCGTGTTCATTTCTGTTTCGCTGGGCTTTACAACGCTTTTAATAGCGCATATTATTTTCGATGTGCCCTATGTTGTTTTGTCTGTGCTTCCGCGAATCAGACAATCAAACAAAAGTATATATGAGGCAGCATTAGACTTAGGTGCTACACCTGCAATGGCTTTTCGCAAGATAATTCTCCCTGAAATAATGCCCGGTATTTTTTCAGGTGCTTTACTTGCTTTTACAATGTCATTTGATGACTTTATAATAAGTTATTACACTTCTGGTCCGGGATTTGTAACTCTGTCTGTTTATATAAATACAATGACAAAACGTGCAATCCCCCTTACAATAAATGCCCTTTCAACATTTATATTTGTGATTGTTTTTGTATTATTACTTATAACTAACCTAAAAGGAAAAAAATCAACAGAAAAATAGGAGGTCGCTAACATGCGCAAAAGTTTATCAATTTTATCTCGTATCATGACTCTTGCTGTGACAGTTGTAATTTTGCTGTCCTGCACCCCTACTCCGGCAAAGGCTGCCAAAAAAGAACTCTATATATTTAACTGTGGTGACTACATTGCAGAAACTACTGTAGAAAAGTTCGAAAAAGCTTATCCGGAATACGATGTAATTTACGAAGTTTTCGACACGAACGAAGCAATGTATCAGAAGTTAGTAAGCAGCAATATTCCGTACGATGTACTGATACCTTCTGACTATATGATAGAACGCTTAATAAAAGAAGATCGCCTTAAAGAAATCGATATGAGCCAATTAGAGAATTACAAATATATCGGCGATGCATACAAAAACACAAATTACGACCCTGACAACAAGTATTCCGTACCTTATATGTGGGGCACACTCGGCATACTTTACAATAAAGAAAAAGTAACCGAAACGGTTGACAGTTGGTCAATTCTCTGGGACGAGAAATATTCAGGTCAAATTTTAATGTTGGATTCTATGCGCGACTCTATGGCAGTTGCTCTTAAAAAATTAGGATATGACCTTAATACAACAAACCAAGCAGAAATTGACGCTGCCGCAAAGGCCCTCGTTGAGCAAAAACCTCTTGTTGCGGAATACGGTGTTGACATTCTTAAGGACAAAATGATTCAAGGCTCTTACTCCTTTACTGTTGCTTATTCCGGTGATGCTCTTTATATGCAAAATCAAAATGCAGAGCTTAACGGCGGAGAGTCCGTTCTTGAATATGTTATCCCTAAAGAAGGCAGCAACTTCTGGATAGACGCAATGTGCATTCCGACTACAAGCAAAAACACAGAAGGTGCAATGAAGTTTATCGACTTCATGTGTTCTACAGAGATTGCTTATGACAATGTAGAATACATCGAATATTCTACTCCTCATACAGAGGCTTTAAACGAGCTTGGTGAGGATTATATTAACAACAACATTTATAACCCGTCTGCTGAGATATTGGCTAATTGCGATCCTTTCGCTTATCTTGAGCCCGATACTCAAGCCGCCTATAATAAAGCTTGGGAATCTGTACGCCTCGCGTCAAAAGGCGGTGGCAGTTCATATACAAAATGGATTATCATTGGAGTTATAGCCGTGGCTGTCGTGGTTGCTGTCGTTGTGTTTATTCTTCGCAAAAATAAATTAAATAAATTGAAATATGATTGACGATATAAAAAAAAGGGCTGTTTCGACAGCCCTTTTTTTCACCCTTCAAAGGCATTTGGCAGCATCATTAATCAGCAACCGCATCCGTTGTTAGCGGGGCAACCGCAATCACAACCGCATCCGTCATCGCTGAGAACAGCAAGGATGGCAACGATAAGGATGATCCACCAAAGGCAATCCTGGTTTATAAAATCAAAGCAACCGCATCTCATTTTTTGTTTCCTCCAAATTCACTCGTTACAATTACATACTATGCATCCGGTTTTTAAGGTGTTACTTTTTTTCTTGCCATATATCTCCTGTTATTGTATTATTTGAACAACAATTTTTTTATGCAGGCGGCGTTTATTATGAATGATATCAATTTGCTGATTTATACTTCAAACTCTTTTAACCCTTGGTTTAATTTGGCTTTAGAAGAATATTTATTCAATACAATCCCCGAAAATACTGTAATTCTGTATTTATGGCAGAACAGAAACACTGTTGTTATAGGCAAGTCGCAAAACGCTTGGAAAGAGTGCCGCATTTCCGTATTGGAAGCTGACGGCGGCAAACTTGCCAGACGTCCGTCCGGCGGCGGTGCAGTTTATCACGACGACGGAAATATGTGCTACACTTTTATTACGTCCTCAGGACTTTATAATTTAGAGCGCCAACTTTCTGTCATCCTCGAAGCTGTGAAATCCCACGGAATAGCGGCTGAATTTACCGGCAGAAATGACATTACAACGCCTGACGGGCGCAAGTTTTCCGGTAATGCTTTTAGATTTTCCGGTGAAAAGGGACTTATGCACGGAACATTACTGCTTGATACCGATTCCGAAAAAATGGCTCGCTATTTACAAGTGTCCCCTGCAAAAATGAAAGCAAAGGGTGTAAATTCCGTTCGTTCCCGCGTAATTAACCTCAAAGAGCTCAACAAGAACATTACTCCTGATTCCGTCAAAACAGCCTTAAAAGACGCTTTTCGCGCGGAATACGGCACCTTAACAATAGAAATCGAATATGGCGAAGAGACGGCGCCGTATGAAGTAGCAGAATTATACCAAAAATACGCCTCATGGCAATGGCGAATGGGCGAAACACCCGAGTTTGATATGTCTTATGAAACTAAATTCCCTTGGGGTTGTTTTGAGCTCGCCTTCTCCGCAGAAAAAGGCTTTATACGCAGTTTAGAAATTTTTACCGATTCAATGGACCCCGATTTGGCGGACAAAATAAAAAACAGCCTTGCAGGATGCAGGCTGTCTTATGACGAAATTTGTTCAAAACTCTCCGAATGCCTTTCTGATGCCCCTGATGTGGCAAAAGATTTGTGCTTGTGGCTCGAAGAAATTCTATAATCATTAATCCATGCAGCAGTTTTTATACTTTTTACCGCTACCGCAAGGGCAGGGGTCGTTTCTGCCTACTTTATGGCTTACTGCCTGGCATGATTGTCTGTACTCTCTTAATAACACATTTTTTTCATCTTCGCTGAGAATACCATCCCATTCAGGCAAATTATAAAGCCATTCAGCCTTTGCCTTGTGCATATTCTTATACAGTTCATTCCATACAATTTTAAGCTCTACTTCGCTGTCAGCCTCAAGAGAATCAACATCAATTTGACTCTCCAAAGATGTGTTAATTCCATCGGTAAATGCACCGAATTCGTCAGGCGTTAATCCTAATTTTTCAGCGAGCTCAGATGCCTTACCTGAAAGAACTTGCATCTTTTCTCCTAATATTTTTGCATATGCATCTTTTTCTTTACCGTAATATTCCTCAAGCATACCTTGTGCCATTGCAGGTGCTGCTTTTTGAATACTATCTTCCCAATTTTTGTAAAGGCTCATATATATCCTCCTAAATTATTTTTTTCTTCTTACTTCATACATCATAAGCGCTGCCGCCACCGATGCATTCAGGGATTCTACACCCTTTTCCATTCTGATTGTCACAAGACTGTCACACTGTTTAAGCATAGCATTTGACAAACCATTAGCCTCGTTTCCCAGCACAACTGCAGTTTTGCGGAAGAATTCCGTATCAAACAAGTCTTTGCCGCCTCTGGGATGCGCCGCATACAGGCAAAAACCCTTATTCTTTATTTCTTCTGTGATATTCAGGAAACTACCCTTGCACTGTATTATTTTAGTTTTAAAAAGACAGCCCACCGTAGAACGTACAACCTTAGAATTATAAACATCAACGCAACCGTCAGATGCAATTATTCCACCGAATCCCGCTGCTGCAGCAGTACGTATAACTGTGCCCATATTTCCAGGATCTCTTACATCTTCCAATAATAAAATACTCTTTTCTTCTTCTAAAACAGTCTGTAAGTTATATTTTTTTATTTTGCAGACAGCAGCAATTCCTTGAGGTGTTTTAGTTTCAGATATACGACTGAACATACCATCAGACAGAACCGTTGTGGGCAATCTCCATGTCTTGACTACGGAATACTCTTTCTCTTTTGCATATCCTTGTGAGACTATAATGTGAGTTGCCAGCTTCGCCTCTACAGCCTCGCCGACAGCCCGCTTCCCCTCTAACAGAAAACTGCCCGTTCTCTCTCTGACGCTCTTGTCAGAAAGCGACAACAGGAATTTTACCGTGTCATTATTTTTTGATGTAATAATTTCATCTGCCATAATAATTAATTACTGTCTAAAAAAATCCCGAAGTCCGGAATGTCCGAACTGCGGGACAAAATATCATATTCGACTGAATTAAGCCTTAACTGTCTCTACAAGTTTAGCAAAAGCTACACTGTCATTTACAGCCATATCAGCAAGGATTTTTCTGTCAAGCTCAATGCCTTTAACTTTAAGTCCGTGCATAAATGTGCTGTATGACATGCCATTCATTCTTGCAGCCGCATTGATTCTTGCAATCCAAAGCTTTCTGAAGTTTCTCTTGTTAGCACGTCTGTCTCTGTATGCATACATAGCAGACTTAATAACGGCTTGGTTTGCTGTCTTAAATACTGTACTCTTTCTGCCGAAATATCCTTTAGCAAGTTTTAAAACTCTTTTACGTCTTGCTCTTGTTGCTACTGAATTTTTTACTCTTGACATAACTCGATACCCTCCTTATAAATTATACGTAAGGCAGCATTTTCTTTACTCTTGCTGCATTTGAATCAGCTGCGAAAGCAGGCATCTTGTGCGCTTTTTTAGCTTTTCTGGGTTTACTTACGAGTCTGTGTCTTCTGCAAGCATGGCTCATTTTAACCTTGCCTGTAGCACTGATTCTGAATCTTTTTTTAGAAGCACTGTGTGTTTTTACTTTAGGCATTATAAATCCCTTTCCTTTCTCTACTATGCATTTCTTCTTTTGCCATGTAATTTGTGTTGGTTATTTTTATTTAGGACTGATAATAACTGACATTCTCTTGCCTTCCAGCTTAGGTCTTTTTTCCATTACACCGTGTTCACTTACAGCATCTGCAAATCTGTCAATTAACACTTCTCCGTCTCCGGTATGATTCATTTCTCTGCCGCCAAAACGAACTGTAACTTTTACCTTGTCACCATCTTGAAGGAATTTAACTGCACCTCTTACCTTTACCTGAAAATCGTGTTCTCCGATACCGAGTCCCAATCTTACTTCCTTAATGTTGACAACCTTTTGATTTTTACGGTTTTCACGCTCTTTTTTTGCCATATCGAAAACATACTTGTTATAGTCCATAACCTTGCATACAGGCGGTTTTGCCGTAGGAGCAATCATAACTAAATCAAGGTTTTTCTGATATGCAACTTGTAACGCCTCTTTTGATGACACAATCCCAATAAGAGAACCTTCTTCATCAATTAATCTGACCTCAGCCTCTTTGATTTCTTCATTTACCATCAAGTCGCTCTTGTTTATAACCGACACCTCCAAATAAAATAAAAATAGCGAACCGAGTTACCGATTCGCCACACCTTTTTCACAATATGATATTCACAGCTCTCATTTGCTAAAAGACTCTCAATCTTAAATCACAAATCATGTGTTAGCATTACTGCAAATACATATGCGTGATACCCGCTGACATATCGTCGGCCAAGGTGTGAAGCGAACTACTTCCTCTTAACGCGCTTATGTATGATACCACATACACAAAATAAAAGTCAACACTTTTTTTCGTATCTATAAAAGCACAAAACAAAAAGCCCCGAGACTCATCACAACATGAATCCCGGGACCTTTTTAGGTTGTTTTTTTACAACTCTTTTAAATTAAACTTGTAAATTTTATGCTGTATAAGCCTTAGCTGCATCACCATATTTAATCATTGACTTAACAAGCTCAGCAAGAACCGTATTTGAAGAATTTTGATTTCTATACGCATAAGATTCGATGCTGTATGTATATGTACCACTTACAACTTGATCAATCTCATTGTATACAGTGATATTAACAACCTTGCTCATTTGATTTACTGAAAGTCCATCAAATAAGAATCCTGTAACAGGTGTTCCTGCAGGGCCTGTTGCAGTAGTAAAGTCTTCTTCTGTAACTCTACCAAGAACATTACCTTCATCGTCGCTGATTTGAACATAAAGGCCTGCTGTTGAAGGAGCATCAAAATATCCTCTGATAGCAACTTTATTTTCCAAGAAGAGACCCATACCTACCCATGCTACTGCCGGAATATCTTCTTCTTCTTCAAAAGTAGGTGCTGAAGCAGAGTTTACAAGAGTTCTCAACTCTGATGTTCCCCAAGAAGCCTGCTCTGTTGTAAGAGCGGCATCAACGAGATTGTTAACATTATGATTTGCATACTTCTGTGAAGCTGAACCGTAACGTAACATATCTACCAACAATGTTCTGAATGAAGATGATGTAGCTGTTTCTAACATACTATATGCATATACAGAAACGCCATATACCATCGGTGCGCTGGCGTAAACAGAACCATTGAGCTCAGCATACAAAACTGTATGAATTGTGTCACCCATCATCTGAGGCACAACATTTTCGAAGTCAAATACGTAGCAACTAATGTTACTTACTGTTTCTATTTTACTTTCCAATACATATTCTTGGCTACCGAATGTCGCCTTGATTACAGGGTTAGTATAGCCTGCAGAATCCAAGTTTGCCTTAATTACAATGTATCTAACAGTAATATCGTTTGTAAGTGTAAGGCTTCTTGCATTAATCTTAGGATCAGCAACAGTCTTATCTTTAGCTTCAAAGTTATCAATCTCTAAAGTCTCATTTCTTGTAGCAAAAGCAATTGCTGACTCAGTTGAAACAAGAGCATTGGATACTGTCGCAAGAACAACGCCTTTGTTATTTAAAATTTGTACATTACTGTAATATGACTCTGTATAAGATGTATTTGCTGTAGGAACTTTCGCATCTGAACATACAACTACTGCAAAAAGAACATCGTTTGCATAGAACTTAACTGTACCTGCTTCATCTGTTACTCTGTATGTATTAAACTCTGAAAGATTATCAACTACATTGTAGAAATACTGTCCGTTAACACAAAGCTTACCGTTGCTGTCAAGGTATTTAACAAAAATTTCGATACAAGCAACATCATTAATTGTTCTAAATGAGAAACCGATACCTGTAGTACCTGTAGTACTGTTCAAACTGTCGCCTCTTACACCATCGTTAGCGAAGAAAACAGCATTTTTTGATGTACCCGAAACAATCTCATCGCCATATTTTACATAGAAACCTGCAAAGTCATTAGAAGTTGAACCCATCTTAAGATCAAAAGACAATTCACTGTTGCAAGTCCACCTGTTGTCTGAATAGAACTGCGCAAAGCCTTCCATTTTAGCTGCAATATCTGATGTAACAGAAATAGCACTTGTATCCGTTCCTACTGAAGGAGTAATTTTATCCGCAAAATATGTTGTGGCGTTTACAAGGTTAGTACCTGCCTCATCTGAAGAGAAGTTATATTTGTATCCCAACTCTGTTGCGCCATAAGCACCCTCAAAAGCACCTACAACTGTATCAAAAGTTTTTTCTTCTTCTACTGCCTCAGACAAAGAAACAATTTCTGTTGTGATTGTCTGTGAGTTTCCGTTTGCATCAGCAATTACCATAAAGTAATATCCCGAACCTGAGCCGGAAGCATCTGCAGAAACATCATAGTTGCTGGGACCCAACAAATAATCAGCATCTGCTGTATGGACTGTTTTGTCAACCTTAATTGAGTGTGTTGCAACAGACATATAAGGAAGTTTTTTTGCAGTTGATCCTGATACTCTTGACTGTACAGTACCTAAAAGTGTTGCAGAAGTGATGTTAACAGATGCATTGTAATTACCTATATACATGGCACCTCCACCATTGGAATATGCAGAATAAACTGCATTAACACTTGAGCAAAGTAATTTAGAACCGTTAGAAAGTGTTACAGACGGTGAAGTTGTAGCTGCATTAACAAACAATGCAAAACCGCCTGACCAAGAATAAAGGCTTGAACCTGTTGTGAGTGTTGCTCCGCTGAGATTAACTGTAGGTGAACCACTTGTTACATTAACACAAGGTCCTACGGCAACGTTATTTAAAATAGCGTTTGTAACGCTCAACTTAGAAGAGCCGCTCATTGAAATTAAACCACCGCTCTGTTTAGGTGATGTAAAAGCAAAATATTCAGAGCCGTATGCAATATATTCCAAGATACCTTTACCAACAGAGTCTTTTATAGAAAGACTTGCTGAGCCTGAAATTGAAATAACGCTCTTAGGCACATTTGAAACCTCCATAAGTTCAAAAGTATCTACCATGAAAGATACTCCCTTACCATTAAGGTCTAATGTTTTAACACCTGAAGTAATAGAAATGCAATTGCTTGTTGCAGTTGTTGCATCTGATGCAGTGAAATCAATATTATCAGTTACAGTAATATTAACATCCGCCGTGCTCTCCAAAGCAGCTTTAAGCTGGCTCCAAGAAGAAACAGAAACAGCCTCAGCAGCGCTAACCGAAAGGCTGAGTCCTGACATCATCGACAGCACAATACTCAATGCAATAACAACACTGATAATACGCTTTGAATGACCTGTTCTCATTCTCATTTTGTATTCCTCCTTAAACTTTTAAAAAAACCCATGCATACTCTCTTATATTCTAATAGCATGACCTCATAATTAAGTTCAATTCTAAACGCATACAGACCATTTGTCAATGATTAATTTCTACATCAATCCAACATTTCTTCTATTCTCAACAATCTATTAAACTTTGCCACGCGTTCTCCTCTGCATGCTGCACCTGTTTTTATAAAACCTGTATTCATTCCCACTGCAAGATCTGCAATGAAAGTATCCTCCGTTTCGCCGCTTCTGTGAGATACAATGGTTTTAAATCCATTTGCTCTGGCAAATCTTATTGTATCAACCGTTTCAGTAACCGTACCAATTTGATTAGGCTTTATCAATATTCCGTTGCCTGCTTTCATTTTGATACCTTTCCTCAAACGCTCAGAATTTGTCACAAACAAATCATCACCTATTATTCCGTAAATGCCTACCGCTTCCAAATCACCTGTAAGCTTTTGCCAACCGTTCCAATCATTTTCACCTAAAGGGTCTTCTATAGAAAAAATCGGATATCTTGCGCACAAATTCACCCAATTCTTTATAAGCTCTCCCGTAGAAAACTTTACATTCCTTTTAGGCATTACATAACTGTCACCTTGAACCCATTCGCTGGCCGCAACATCAAGCGAAATCATAAAATCATCAGGACACTTATACCCGGCCATTTCAACTGCGGCAAGAATCATTTCTATTGCCTCGCTGTCCTCCTTAAGGTTCGGTGCAAATCCCCCCTCATCACCTACCCCTGCGGAATATCCTTGCTTTCTTACAATTTCCTGCAACTTTTTATAAACCTCTACGGAATGCCTCAACGCTTCTTTAAATGACGAGGCATTCATTGGCACAAGCATAAATTCCTGTATATCAATGTTATTTGAAGCATGTGCACCGCCATTGATAACATTCAGCATCGGTACCGGTAATTTTCTTCCGGAAAAACCACCTATATATCTGTAAACAGGTTGTCTGCACACATGTGCACCTGCATATACGCAGGCTATTGACACAGCCAAAACAGCATTCGCACCTAAATTAGCCTTTTCTTTAGTACCATCACACTTTATCATTGCCTCATCAATTTTATATATATCAGTAACACTCATTCCTGACAAAAGTTCTGAAATTACATTATTAATATTATTAACTGCATGAGTTACTCCTTTTCCGCAATATCTTTGCGGATTATTGTCTCTTAGCTCCAGAGCCTCATACTCTCCCGTGGAGGCACCGGACGGAACAATTCCTCGAAATGTTTCTCCTGAAGCCAAAACAACTTCTGCTTCCACTGTCGGATTGCCTCTCGAATCCAACACTTCCCTGCCCTTTACGCTTTTAATAATAGAATCGCATATAAACATACAAAATTCTCCTTCTGTTTTTATTGTAAAATATATATTGGTTTCCCCAAAAATTCACATTTCTATGCGCCTTATATTTTTTGTATACAATAACTTACCCATTCTTATAAAAATACATTTCACAGCCGCATAAACAGGCACTGCACCAACAATACCCCATAGGCCAAAGAATTCCTGTCCTATAAAAAGTATAATTATCACAGTTGCCGGATGTATTCCCAAATTACCTTCTATTATTTTGGGAGAAATAAAGTGGTTATCTACTTGTTGTACAATCAAAAACAACGCAATTACCCACAAAGCTTTTGAGGGAGAAATCATCAAAGCAGTTATAACAGGCAAAACAGCACCTATAAACGGTCCGAAATACGGTATCATATTGGACAATCCGCCAATTATTCCAAAAAAAACACTATATGGCATTTTCAGTAAAAACAAGCCAAACATTTCCAGCATTCCTACTATAAGCGCCACAAATAATTGTCCCTGTATAAACTTTGCGGAAATCATGCCCAATTCATTAAATGTTTCTGCCACATACTGACGCCATCTGTAAGGGAAAATCCCAAAAATTCCGTTTAATATCATCGTCTTATCTCTCAAAAAGTAATAAGTAAGCACAATTGATGTAATAATGCCTACCAGCGTTTCGGAAATCTTACTGTAAAGCGAAAATGAGGCTACCGAGTCAGATATACTATCCATTTTCGCTGAAATTCCCTCTGCAGCAGAATTAGTAATTTCAATCATCTTTTGTTTAATTTCATCATGTTCATCAGAGATATTATTCTGTATATATAAAGTTATTTTAGGCAAAAAATTATCGGTGTTCTCCATAATATCAACAACATTCGAAATAACAACGGGTACTACAAAAGCAACAAAAGCAGCGATAACAATAAGTGTTGAAGCAAAAACAACACCAACTGCTTTAACTCTCGTTTTATTTCCCTTTAAATTCATTTGTTTTTGTACAAAAGACACCAAGGGGTCAAGCATATACGCTATAACAACAGCAGAAAACACCGGAACAAAAACGCCGGCAAGTCTTTTGCGCAGCAAAAAAAGCACTACCCCAACAATAAAAACGGGAATAAGTGGTATTATTTTGCTAAAAAATCTACCGGCGTTTTTCATTTATCGCATCATTAATTTACGCATGTTTTTATACATATTACATGCCTTTTTCTGCATGCTCCTGCATTTACATGTCAAGTCCATGCCCGTAATATATGCAGCACTGCCACCAACGACAGCACCAATAAGCATCCCCTTTACAACAACGCACATCAATTTATTACTCATCATCTTCACTCCTTGCAATAATATATTCTTCCCCAAACTCCACTCCGTCACGCATAAAAATAACTCTCCGTCCCTCCAGCATGTCATTAATAAAACCCTTTGAAAGTTCAAAGCCTTCTAACGCGCCTGTTTCTATATCAAAAATCATGTCGTGTATCACACCTATATTTTCACCGTTTTTGGATAAAACACCGCGTCCCATCACCTCTTCAAGGGAACATTCCGTTTTAAGTTTTTTCTTTCCCTCATATTTTTTTACGGAATCACGGCTGTACACTACGCAAACTCTGTCATTCAACTTAAGAACATCTTCCAAAGCGATATATTTCTTCCGAAATTTTCCTGTAAAACCATTTTCACTTTCCAGTAAAAATCCCTTCACATTATTCTGTTCATCATAAAGCGGAGCAGAAATAAAGCCTAATCTACCCTCATCTTTAAGACATACCACAGGCACACCTTTACATTCTTGTATACGAATCATCTTTACCACCCAAGCATCCTGTTCAAATAACTATTGTATATTTCTCAAAAAAATGTTTAAATATACTTATTAAAATTAAAGGAGTGTTTTTATTGTCCAACAAGGATTTAACATACAAAAACATCGGACTTATTGCTCCCGATATATTATTGCCCAATAAATCAATTAATATGTACAAATGGGCCACTGTTGCTTGTGACCAATACACATCAGAGCCGGAATACTGGAACGATGTAGAAAATATCGTCGCAAATGCTCACTCGACTTATAATCTTATGCTTCCGGAAATTTATCTCGAAAAAAACGATGTAGATAACCGTATTTTAAAAATAAATCAAAACATGAAAGATTATATAGAGTCCGGCATTTTTACGGAATATCCTCAATCCTTCATTCTTATCAAACGCAGTACACCTTATTCTCCTGTACGTACCGGCCTTGTTGCCGCTTTAGATTTAGAGAAATACGACTTTCATAAAGGTGCCAAATCGCTTATACGAGCAACCGAGGGTACTGTTACAGAAAGAATTCCGCCCCGCATGAAGGTGCGCAAGAACGCTTCCTTAGAAATGCCCCATATTATGATTCTCATAGACGACCCGCAAAAAACGGTTATTGAACCTGTTTCAGAAAAGCTGTCAACTTCAGAGCCGATTTACAACACAGAGCTCATGAAAAACGGAGGTTCAATAGTAGGCTATGCTGTTAATCAAAACACTGCACCTGATGTTTATAACGGTATTTTTACTGCTCTCGAACAATTAAGTGCCTCTTCTGATGGTTTTCTTTTTGCCGTAGGCGACGGAAATCACTCTCTCGCTTCTGCCAAATGCCATTACGAAGAGTTAAAAAAGGCCGGTTTACCATGCGAAAAAGCTCGTTTTGCAATGGTTGAAATAGTTAATCTTCATGATGCCGGCATAATTTTTGAGCCTATTCACAGAGTTGTTTTTAATGTGGAATTCGATGATATCTTTTCATATTTTGTCAAAAACGGTTGTAGTGTAGACGAAGAAGCAGAAAACGCCCACGTTATTCCGTACATTACAAAAGAAAAGCAAGGCAAGATATACATACCCAAATCCACCCACATGTTAGCGGTAGGAGCGCTTCAATTAATTCTTGACAGATACGTAGCGGAGACACCGGATATTAAAATTGATTATATTCACGGAGATGACTCTGTAAAAGAACTGGCAACCGCAGACAACAATATCGGCTTTTATTTGCCTTCCATGGACAAGAATGATTTGTTCCCCACAGTAGCAGAAAAAGGAGCCTTACCTCGCAAAACATTTTCGATGGGCGAAGCTTGTGAGAAACGATATTATATCGAATGTAGAATGATTACAGACCGGATATAACGCCGGTCTTTTTTTACATAAATTTCAAGTTTAAAACTTTAGTATAAAGACAATAATCAATATAAATCGAATACAGCATTTCGGAGGACACGATTTATGTTGATTAATAAAGTTGATTTATGCGGTGTGAACACTGCCAAGCTACCTGTTTTATCTTCAGAGGAAAAAAAAGCGCTTTTTGACAGAATTCTGCAAGGTGATTTAGCTGCAAGAGAACAATTTATACAAGGTAATTTAAGGTTGGTTTTAAGTGTCATACAACGTTTTAATAACAGGGGCGAACCTGCCGACGACTTGTTTCAAGTGGGCTGTATCGGCTTAATTAAAGCCATAGACAATTTTGATGTTACACAAGAAGTTCAATTTTCCACATATGCGGTTCCCATGATAATCGGTGAAGTACGACGCTATCTTCGTGACAACAACGCTATTAGGGTCAGCCGTTCTCTACGTGATTTGGCATACAAAGCCATGCAAATGCGCGAGGATTTTTTCAACAAAAACAACAAGGAGCCTACAGTCAACGAACTTGCCAAAGAACTTGGTGTAGACCGTGAAGAATTAGCAATGGCGATAGATTCTGTCCAAGATACAGTTTCTATGTTTGAACCCATATTCCAAGACGGAACCGATACTGTTTGCGTAATGGATCAAATTCGAGACAGTGAAAATATAGACAGTGCATGGGAACAAACAATAACAATTAACGAGGCAATGAAAAAGCTCCCTGAAAGGGAGCAAATGATAATTAATTTACGTTTTTTTGAAGGACGAACGCAAACTGAAATTGCTGAAGAAATCGGTATCAGTCAAGCTCAAATTTCCCGTCTTGAAAAAAACGCCTTAAAACACTTACGAAAATTCGTGTAATACCTTTGAAGAAAATCTCAAATGCCGCTTTTTACAAGCTCTTTTCGCAACCTGCCAATAATTCTCTTCTCCAAGCGTGAAATATACGATTGAGAAATCCCAAGCATGTCGGCAACTTCTTTTTGAGTCATCTCTTCTCCATCAGAAAAGCCGAACCTCAAATCCATAATTTTACGTTCTCTCGGCGAGAGCTTGTTTAAAGCAGCATGAAGCATTTCCATTTCTGATTCGTCTTCTATATCTCTTGAAACTATATCTTCATCACTACTAAGCACGTCGGAAAGCAGCAATTCATTGCCGTCCCAATCGGCCTTAAGAGGCTCATCAATAGAAACCTCCGTCTTTTGCCTTGTGCTTTTTCTTAAATACATAAGTATCTCGTTTTCTATACACCTGGAAGCATACGTAGCAAGTTTAATGTTTTTATTAGGAGCAAACGTGTTTATGGACTTTATCAATCCTATTGTGCCTATAGAAATTAAATCCTCAACATTCACATTTGTATTTTCAAATTTTTTTGCAATGTACACCACAAGTCTTAAATTGTGCTCAATCAATATAGAGCGTACATCCATGCCGGCATCATCAAAATGCTTCATTAAATAATTCTCTTCCTCTGCAGAAAGAGGCGGCGGAAGCGTTTCCGCACCACCTATGTAAAAAACGCTACCTGTACACCCCAGTCCCATTTTACGTGCCATTTTTAGCCATTTAAGCCTAAAAAAAACACCAATTTTCCAAATAACCATTATTAATTCCTCCCAAACTGTTTCTTTTTACGCAATCATTTCCGGCGCCAAAAGCGCTTTGTATTCTTCGTCATCAAAAAGAGCCTCTGCGTAGAGACATACTACAATACCGTTGAGTTCGGCACCTTTACCTTTTGTACCCTCTTCCCCTCCTTCCATGATGCGCACTACATCAGCCTTAAAACCGGTCAGCATTCCGTTTTCTGTACCTATTGCTTTATACGGAATCATCCTCAGCCTTTTCAGCCACTCTGCCCCACTCGAAGTTGACAAAATTCCCTCTGTGACAAAATTCAAACTGTTATCTTTAATTTGTTCACATATTTCGCCCGGTATCATATCTTCTACAGCTGCCACTTCTGCAATTATCACCGGCTTACCGCTAAAAGGGTCGCGCAGCGAATTTCCCGTGTCTACTATTGCAGGTAACCAAACTCCCTCTCCTGAATTCTTATCAAATTGTATGTATACATTTGCTGATATATTTTTCTTATTTTTGTTTTTCTTTATATAATTTTCCAATACTGTAATTAATAAATATCCAAGACAGACTGTAATCAAAAGATTACTTACTGCCTTTGTATTCCCCGAAAGAAGCACAGCAAATGAAACTCCGGCAAACAAAAATGTCACCGCATAAAAAAACGCAGAAAATCTCATAAAACTTTTAAAATTTACCGGCCAAAAAACTATAACTACCATAAATGCCGACAAAATTAATTTACCTGCCAAAGCTGTGAAAAATGTTTCTATGTATAAGGCAACAACTGCATAAGCAGTACCCACTGCCGCACCGAACATCAACCTTTTTATTGAGGAGGCTGTAGATGTTATTCTTGATGTTATATGTAAAATCACAAAATTCATAAGCATATTTTCTGCAATAAGTACATCTAAATAAACCGTATTCATATCTCAACCTCCTGCTTTACTTTACATATATAAATTATATGTAAAGTAACTGACGAAATATGCCGCATTTAAGTTATACTGACAAGTTTTTACAGCGTATAATTTATTAATACAAAAAAATTATTGGAGTGTTTTTGTGGGACGCGTGAGTTTATTTAAAAACAATGAAGTTGTAAACCTATCTGACGGCAGACGACTCGGCTTTGTAAGTGATGCCGACGTAAATTTTGAAACGGGTCGTTTAGAATCAATTATGGTTGCCGGTGCCGGCAAGCTTTTCGGTGCCTCCTCAAAAGAATCAGAATTAATAATACCTTTTGAAAAGATAAAAAAAATAGGAGAAGATGTAATAATTGTAGATATAGAAGAAAGGGTATTAAAATATCTTTTTAGATAAAGTAATGAAATATAGAAAAGCTGTAAAAAAGTTTTAAAACTTCAGCAACTTCAATACTTCTCAAAGTTTTTGACTTTTTTACAGCCTTAGTGCAATAGTATATTTTTTCACTCAAATGAACTATTATGTATTACCTCTTTTTGATGATTACCAAAACAACAAGTATAGATATGCTTACCATGACCAAAATTGCACAAATAATAATCACCATTGTGTTGTTAGATCCTTTTTGTTCTTCCGATTGACTCGATTTTTCGGAGGTGCTGAGACTAGATTCTATTACATTTGAAGGAGTGTTGTTTGATATACTTTCGTCAGTATTAAGCTTAGGTATATTTTGAGTTTCGACTTTTGAACAATTTGAGCAAATACGTTCAAAAATATCATCTATTGTTGAAGTTGACTCGACCTTTTTCTGCCACTCACCAAAGTTATGCCCCAGAGCAGCAGAAGAAATAGTTTCAATTTCACTACAATTTAAGCAAGAGCGTTTTTGGCTTCCGTCAAGCTCACAAGAGGGCTTCCTTTCGAGTATCCATTCTCCAAAATTATGACCTTTTGCGATAATTTCACGAATTTCATAAGATTTACATATACAACATATACGCTTTTGAGTACCATTTGCAGTACAAGTTGCTGGCAATTCAGTTACCCATTCATCAAAATCGTGTACATGGCCGTCAATCGACAATTTAGCAATAACAGCCGATTCTTTTGCCTTACAAGTACTTATATTACATTCTCGCACCTTTGTGCCAGTTTCTTCATTTGTAGATGGTTTTATTATCTTCCATTCCGACCATAAATGGCCCGTAGCCGGAATTGTTGTTATCTCCTTTTGTGCGTTACAACGAGTACAGTGGTGTGATTTTGTGCCCGGCATAGTACACGTTGTAGACTTGTCAATTGTCCACGATGTCGAGTAGCTATGTCCTAACGGGAAAATGGTTTTAAGCTCTGTGTACGAGCAGTTTAAACAAATGTGCTTTTGCGAACCAGTTGCAGTACAGGTAGGATCTGATAAAATCTGCCAATCATCGTAAATATGATCTATCGGCGGGATGATAGTAATCTCTGTTTTAGAGGAGCACAAATTACAATGTTTGGACTTTGAACCTGATGTCGAGCAGGTTGATTGTGTATCAATGGTAAATGTCGAAGAATAATTATGCCCCTTTGAGAGCAACACATCATATTCTACATAAGCGCACTTGCCACAAGTATGCATTTGCCTACCGTTTTCGGTACATGTAGCAGTCTGTACGCACTGCCAATCACTATACGAGTGACCGGTTGCAGGGATTGAGATCACCTCGGTAGTAGAAGAACAACGCGTGCAGTGCTTAGATTTACTACCTGCTACAGTACAGCTCGCAGGCTTGTCAACTATAAACGCAGTAGTATAATTATGCCCCAATATATCAATACTTTCAATCTGAACATCACCACAATCACAGACGCGTCTTTGTGTTCCACCAGATGTACAAGTTGCCGCCGTCACTATCTGCCACGCGCCATATGAGTGTGAAATATGTTTTGTTGAATAATATAAACATATCCAGCCTTCTTGACCATTATATTTAACATATCCCCAATCTAATACACCGTCGGAACCGTACTTAGTTACAGTTACATAGGTCCCTGCTGGAATATCGCAAATTTTTGTCGCGTCGGTTGAGGGATGGCTCCTGATGGTTTGAAATCCGTCCGGTGATGTAAGTAGGTAAGTGTCACATACATATTCGGATGAAGTGTTAGTAGAAGGCTGAACTCCGCCTTGCCATCCCCAACCCAAATAACAGTTGTTAAAATACCAAGTCATTGATGATTCTACTACTTTACCAACACTTGCACGGGAGTGAATCATTTTATTATCTCCAATATAAATACCAACATGTCCATATGGGCTACCTACATTTTCATCAAAGTATACGCAAGCTCCAATAGGTATGTTTGTTTTACTTGTTGAAACACCCCATTTTTTCCATGCTGCTAACGCGGAAGGTGCGGATCCATTATCAATTCCCCCTGCTTTATAACATTGGTAAACAAAGGCCTGACATAGACCAACATATTTTGTGCTTCCAATTTCACTTTTGGCAAAAGAAATAATTTTATCTAATTGTGATTGTTCAGCATAAACATTAGTATAAAAAACAAAAATTGAAGCAATTAATAAGATTAAAAATAATAGTGTAATGAATTTTTTCATAAGTAACCTCCTAAACAAATCTTCCCTATCGCCCAAATTATACTCAATATTTTGAGTATAGTCAACTGTTTTAGTATGCTAAACTTATGAAGGTGATTGAATTGATTAGTTATGAACCGTTTTATCAAACACTCTTAAAAAAAGGAATAACTGAATATCATTTAATTTTCAAGGAAGGTTTTTCCGCCAATACATTTTATAGAATGAAAAAAGGAGAAGCCATAAGCACGAAAACAATAGATGCTCTTTGCGATGTTCTTAATTGCAATGTTAGTGATATTATTATTTACGTTAAAGATGCCTAGAGCAAAAAGTGATTATATTTCGTTTTCTTTTACCAATAAAAAAGCGTTCTCTATTATAAAAAAATCATTCTTTTTTATTAGAAATCTTTATTTCATCATACAAAGAATGTGCTGTAAAAAAACTTACAAATTTTCTGCCGAAATTCTGAAAAACGGCAGAAAATCTTCAAGCGCAGTTGAGATTTTCTGTCCAAATTCAAGAAAACCACCGAAAATTTAACTTTAAAGAGTCTTGGTTGCATTATAATCTTTCTGCATTTTGAAAATTTCTGCCCAAATTCTAAAAAAGCACCGAAAATACTAACCTCATCATTCAAATTTTCTGCCCAAATCCTAAAAAACGACCGAAAAAAAGAAGAGGTTTGAAGTGGTATACTAAAAGTAGACACCCACCAAAAATTCTATGGACAACATTTTTAATAAAGGTTACACTTGAGTTAAAAATGGAAAATGCTTTTTTATATAATAGACAGGAGGATTAAAATGGCATACAAAAAGCAAGAA
>JAFWZH010000257.1 GCA_017522515.1 Clostridia bacterium | reverse complement strand
TGTAATATGCATTTTCGCCATACTTGAAATAGGTAACATCACTAACCCACACTTCGTTGGGCTTTCACGTGTCAAACTCTTGGTTAAGATGATTTTTATACTTGCGACCTTCGTTCTCGTAAAGTTTCTTTGATGACTGTCGGATGCTGAACAATCCCATATCACGCATAAGCGTGCGTACCATTTCATTACTGACTTTGAAGCCTTCACTTTTCATAACTGCCGCAATTTTAGCGGCACCGAAGATCTGATTGCTTTCGTCGTAAATCTCCTGTATGCGAAGCCGTAGTTCTTCACGACGTTTCGCATACCACGTGTTGTCTTTCTTGTTGCGGAGAACGTGGTTATAAAATGTTCCTCGGGGAATGTCAAACGCATCACAGATCACGTGCACGTTATATTTTCCGTAAAGTTGCTCGGCAGCATATAACCGTTGCCTCAATGGCGCTCTCGGCGTGCAGGGTGCAGATTTGAGAATTTCAACGATGCTCTCCAAACGTGCGACCTTGTTTTCGAGTAAATGGAAATTGCGGATGTCCACCGTTCTCCTATTGGCAGCGTTTTGTTCCTCTTGGTAAATGTGCAGCCAACTGTAAAAGGTACTCTTGGGTATACCGGTGTCAGCAAGGATATGTGCTGACGGTTCACCGGATATAACACGGTCAATGACCGCTTGTTTTTCTTCTTGCGTGTAAGTTCTCATATTTTCAACTCCTATATTGAATGCATTGAAACAATTTTACGACATTTTCTATAGGAATTGAAAGAAATAATAAAATGTGATATAATTATTATAAACTAAGTCGAGGAGGAAAATATGGCAAAAAAGCATCCAGGATTTTGTGCGTTATGCGGTGAATACTTTGATGATTTATCATTCGAGCACATTCCTCCAAGATCAGCATTTAATAAATTCTCTGCGAGGGCTGTTTCTGGAAAAGATTTTATCGGAAAGACTACCGTTCCTTGGGATTTGAAGCATTTACCTTACGACAATTTACAAAGAGGTATGGGGAAATTTTCGTTATGTTCTGTGTGTAATAGCACGGCAGGCGTATGGTATGTAAAGGAATATAAAAAGATTTCTCACATTTTTGTTGAAGCTCTGGCGCAGATCACATCAGCCGATTTTCCCCAGTGCATTGAAATAAAAGAGATGTATCCTTTGCGTTTTATTAAACAGGTTATTTGTATGTTTTGTTCAGTAAATAATCAAGACTCTTTACGAGCTTATAATATGGCAGAACAAGAAATACCTTCGCAGGATAACCCGCTCGTGCAAATGATGATTGAATCTAAAAAGGGTTTATATCAAGCATCAAAATTGGTTGATGAACTTAGAAGATTTGTTCTTGATAAAAACGCAAGCGGTTTAGATAGTAAGAAATTTAAGGTTTGCATGTACATTACCAAAAGTAGCTTACACAAATTAAATGGGTTATCAAGCGTTATGAAAATCGAGAATAACACTTTCTCTATTTCAAGCGAAATATCAACCTTTCCTCTCGGCTTTATATTATATTTTAATCCTACGGAGGATTTAGAATATAAAGGTGTTGATATAACTAATTTTGCAAACTGTAATTATGATGATATTGCGAGTGTCCGGATGCCTGTATTTGTTTATGAAATGAATACATGGGTACCGCTTGATTATCGCACTAAAGCAGAAATACAAAAAGGGATAAATGAAGCTGAAGATTTTCTAAAAAATAGATAGAAAAACATTGTAAGAGAAGGGGGGTATAAGATGGCAGTCAAAAAGGAAAAAGAATTTGTAATTGATAATGCTGAACTGATGGCAGAGTGGGATTGGGAAAAGAATAATGAATTTGGATTTGACCCTATTTTTCTCACTTGTGGAAGTAAGAAAAAGGTTTGGTGGAAATGTCAAAAAGGACACTCTTATGAAGCTCAAATTAAAAACAGAGTTAGTGGAAACGGATGCTCTTATTGTGCAGGCAAAAAAGTACTAAAAGGATATAACGATCTTGCAACTTTTTACCCCCAAGTTGCGGCCGAATGGAATTATAAAAGAAATGGCGATCTTACTCCTGCGACAGTTACATTTGCAAGCAACAAGAAGGTCTGGTGGAAATGTAAAAACTGCGGCGGCGAATATGAGTCTTATATAAACAACCGAACGCGTAAAGATGTTGGTTGTCCTTACTGTGCAGGGCAAAAAGTTCTTGCCGGATATAACGATTTACAGTCACAATCCCCCGATTTGGCTGCTGAATGGAGTAACAAAAACATTATAAAACCGACTGAGGTTACAAAATATTCAAAGAAAAAAGTTTATTGGGTTTGTCCCCTTGGACATGACGATTATTTGATGTCTATCCAACAGCGAAGCAATAGGCAAGGCTGTCCTATTTGCGCACAGCAAAGTCAAACATCTTTTCCAGAGCAAGCAATTTATTTTTATCTTAAGCAAGCGTTTCCGGATACGGTAAACAGACATATATTTGAGAATCGAGAAATCGACATATTCATTCCATCAAAAAATATTGGTATCGAATATAACGGCTATTTTTCACATAAGAAAAAGGCCAAGAAGGACATTCTCAAAAAAGAGTTTTTTAAAACTATGGGGATTACTTTATTTGTGGTAAAGGAATACAAGTATACTGAAGAAAAGGAACACGCAGACTTTTATATCCATGAACGAACCACTTTCAATGATTTAACTCGCCTTATCAATGATATTATCAAATCCTTAGATATTGATATTTCTGTTGACGTGGATTGTTCAAGAGATTCTATTGCCATCAAAAACCAATATGTTATCTTGCGAAGAGAAAATAGTATTGCCGCTGTAAGACCAGATTTAGTTGAAAGGTGGGATTATGAGAAAAACGGTTCTATAACACCTGAAATGGTTACACTCGGTACAGGACAGCGATTTTATTGGAAATGCAAAATATGCAATAGATCATATTTGGCGTTGCCCAGCAAAATTGCTGAAGGAAGCGTGTGTTCTAAGCATCGCAATCTTTTAAAATATGATGGTAATGATTTAGCAACAAAACATCCAGAGCTGCTCAAATTTTGGGATTATGAAAAAAACGATGTCAATCCATCAGAAATCTTTGGAGGTGGCGAAAGGGTTGTATATTGGAAGTGTGAAAAAGGACACAGTTACACCAAATCAATAATAAAACATGTGCGAGGAGAAGGGTGCCCAGTTTGTGCCGGCAAAAAAGTATTAGTAGGCTTTAATGATTTATCAACCGTTTGCCCTGATGTCGCTAAAACGTGGAACTATACAAAAAACGGGGATGCATTACCTACGCATATTACAGCACACAGCAATAAGAAATTTTGGTGGATATGTGAACATGGACACGAATGGGAGGCAAAAGTTTGCAACCGAGTAAACGGCAGAGGGTGTCCCGAGTGTTATAAAGCGCAAAAGGGGCAACGTCAAATAAATATGTATGATGCCGATACTTTTGCATTCATTGCAACCTTTGATAGCGTTAAAGCCGTTTGTGATTTCTTGGGTTTAGATAGCAAAAAAGCGAACGGAACCATCTCGCGCGTGTGTAGAAGAGAGCAAAAAACGCTAATGAAAAAGTATGTTTTAAGGAATGCCGATGATGATGAATTTAGCAAATAAAATATACCGTTGAGTAACGATGTGAGGGTTCGAATTCATACGCGAAAACGGCAAAAATATCTTTTTTGTAGCCCATGGACAGAAAAGAAACACCATTTGTCTACCAGACAAATGGTGTTTCTTTTCAACTAAATCCACCCTTCCGGATGGGTGAAATCATCTTCGATGATGAAATCCCCTGCGGGGATGAAATCCGCCTCGACGGCGGGTGGGTGGATTTAATTTCATCTGCGAAGCAGATTTCATCCGAGTTTACTCGGATTTCATCGCGCTTGCGCGATTTCATTGAAATATCCGATGATTTATGATATAATCAGTTCGATAAATAAGAATTTGCAGAGGTAATATTATGATTACATATTCGATAATTATGTTTTTGACAGCGGTACTTTTTGCTGTGCTTGGTGTTGCGATATATCGGGGAAAAACCAATTTGATTCA
>JAFWZH010000031.1 GCA_017522515.1 Clostridia bacterium | reverse complement strand
GAATATCCCCTGACAAATACTCACTTGCAGTCTGATATGCGTTTTCAGAATGTGGAATCTTATAGATTTCTCCCTGTAAATCGTGTTTCAGTTCATCTTCTGTCATTCCTGTAAGATTTGACATATATTCAAAATCTACTCTTGCACGTTCAGCAATAGAGAGCGTAAGGGCTTCAATTCCTGTTTCGACGTGTTCAACTGCCTTTGGTGGCTGAATGGTACGCTTAAAGAAAATATCGGATTTCTCAATCAATTTCGTTTTGTCATACTTCTTTTCAAGACCTGCCACAAGATTATAGGACACATCATCAGAGAAGTATCTCTTATTAGTCTGGCTGTGGATAAGTCCATATTTCTTGTAGAAATCATCATAAACTGCGTTTAACTGAACTTGTAATCCCTTGATAGTATCATCTGATTTGTTGAGTTCCTGTGCATCGAGCAGTTCACGAGTAATATCACGAAGAGCAATAAATGCTTTTGCCCTCTTAAACTGCGAATTTTTCGCATCATAACGGCAATGACATACAGCATTATTAGTCTTGAAATAGATGTTATTATCCTTTTCAAAAAAGCTATAATTACGCAGATTTGAGGGAATTTCAATTGTTTTCCCCTCTGATGTTTTAGCATATACATCTTTTGCTTTATCATCGGAAATGGTTGCAGTCAATTTTGATACAGCTGTATGAATCTGTTCTTTAAGGTCTGCACCTTCTTCAGCTATTACCATTGTACCTGAGCCGTAAAGCTTATTTCCCTCTACTACCTTACCAAGTACCATATCGGGATTTTCAGCAAAATAGCTGTTAATTGGCAAACCTTCCTCTGTTTCTCCGATTGAAATCCAGTTCAGTTCATTTTCTTTTTCGGGTGTTTCAGCACCTTTTTTCTGTAAAAAAATAATATCTGTTGTAACTTCCGTACCTGCATTTTCCTTAAAAGCACCGTCTTTACCACCCGGCAATCGAATTGCACCAATGAAATCAGCTTTTTCAGCCAATGCTTTTCTTGTACTCTCATCTCGTTTATCGAGAGTTCCTGCCGATGTCACAAATGCAACAATTCCTCCGTCCTTAACTTTGTCGAGAGTTTCAGCAAAAAAATAATCGTGAAGCTTGGTAGTATTATGCTTATTATCCTTGAAACTGAGTTCGCCAAAAGGAACATTACCAATAGCCACATCAAAGCTGCCGTCCTGAAAATTATTATGCTCAAATCCTTTAATAGCAATATCAGCGTCAGGATACAACTGTTTTGCAATTCTTCCTGAAATACTGTCAATTTCCATTCCATACAACTTACTGTCTGTTCTCATTTCTTCCGGCATACGTCCGAAAAAGTTTCCGATACCCATTGCCGGTTCAAGTACGTTACCGCCCTCAAAACCAAAGTTGGCAAGTGCTTCATATATACCGTCAACAATAGTTGGAGAAGTAAAGAAAGCATCAAGTACAGACGCTCTTGCGGAACTGTATTCCGATTCCGTCAGCAAATCTTTAAGCTGTGCATATTCCTTTTCCCAAGATAAATTATTCTTATCAAAAGCCTGCGGAATACCACCCCAGCCAACATACTGAGCAAGCACATTTTTTTCTTCAATAGTTGCAGAGCGTTTTTCATTTTCAAGTGCTTTTAAGGTTTCAATAGCAGATATATTATTCTTAAATTTTGTTTTAGCACCGCCATT
>JAFWZH010000256.1 GCA_017522515.1 Clostridia bacterium | reverse complement strand
AGCGTAATGCTTAAAAACTTTGCTAAGATTTGTGGATGTGAAAGCACATGGAATATGGGAAGCTTTGCTAAGACTCAAATTGCTGCAATTAAAGAAAAAGTAGGCAATGATAAAGTTCTTTGCGCAGTAAGTGGAGGTGTAGATAGCTCGGTTGTAGCAGCGCTTTTAGCAACTGCAGTGCCTGAGAATTTAATAGTAGTATTTGTAGATAATGGTCTTCTTCGCACAAATGAAGCTAAACAAGTTGAAGAGATGTTTAAGCTAAAACTTGGAGTAAATTTAATCAGTATCGATGCAAGCGATCTATTTTTAAGCCGTTTAAAAGGCGTAACTGATCCAGAGAAAAAACGCAAAATTATCGGTGAGACATTTATTGAAGTTTTTGACGCTGAAGCTAAAAAGCACTCTAATGTAAAATATCTGGCTCAAGGAACCTTATATACTGATATTATAGAAAGTAGCGTAGTTGGTGCCTCTAAAACTATTAAGAGTCATCATAATGTAGGCGGGTTACCTGATTGGATGAAATTTGAGCTTATTGAGCCTTTAAGAGAGATTTTTAAAGATGAGGTTAGAGCGCTTGGATTAGAGCTTGGATTGAGTCGTGATGTGGTATTCCGTCATCCATTCCCTGGTCCTGGTCTTGCTATTCGCATTATGGGCGAGGTAAATGAGCCTAGCTTAGAACTACTTAGAAAAGCTGATGTGATACTGCGTGAAGAGCTAAAAAGCAGCGGCTGGTATGATAAGACTTGGCAAGCATTTTGCGTGCTTTTAAATGTAAATTCAGTAGGCGTAATGGGCGATAATAGAACATATGAAAATGCTGTTTGTATCCGTGTAGTAGATGCAAGCGATGGTATGACAGCTAGCTTTTCAAGATTGCCATATGATCTATTAGAAAACTGTAGCCGTAGAATTATAAATGAAGTAAATGGAATTAACCGCGTAGTGTATGATATAAGCTCTAAACCACCTGCGACAATTGAGTGGGAGTAATTATTTGATATTTTCAGTCTTGTTATAAGACTGAAAATATATATCAACTACAAATTTATACGCTATTTATTTTTAAATATAAAATGTCTATATTATAGATATAGAAGTGGTTTTTTATAAATTCTTTCAAGGAAGTACTATGTCTATAGAAATAAATAGTTCGTATTATAATTATTACAATGTTAAAGAGCATTATTCTCCTAAAACTCCACAAACTCCATCATGGAAAAAGTTATATGAGGTTGTGGATGATCGTGTAAAAAGCAATAATGAAAATCCTGAAAGTGAAATCTACAAAGCTCATTGCAAGTTAGAGGAAATATATTACAATTCTTCGGTTAGTAATCGTGCAAGATATAAGGATGCGGATTCACTAAAACAAGCACTTGGAGAAAAGTATCTGTTTGGCGATGCATATAAGAATTATAGTTATGAACAACGGCGAGCAATGTATGAAAATGAATTAAATATGACTATGTATGGTACATGTGGAAATATGAATGACCCACATTTAGATGGACCAGTTAAAGGAAATACTGCTTCTGAACAAGCCATTTATAATCGAAAAATGGTAAATACTCAGATTGGTACTATTCTTTCTAACGCAGGGCTAGATGCTAGTATGTTGGGGAATATGACATTTTCAATAGAACCATTTAATCATACTTTGAGTGTTTTTGGATTAGATGAGAAAACAAATAGTATCGTCGAACAACTATTAAATAGTGATAATAACTCCATAGAACTGTTCTATCATGTTATGCAAAGTAATCGTTCTTTAATTGATGAGTCTGTAATGGATAAGTATCGTGCTATTCATGATTTTAAAGAAGT
>JAFWZH010000255.1 GCA_017522515.1 Clostridia bacterium | reverse complement strand
ATAATTGCTTTGAAATTTTAGAATATATTAAACTGCTCATAAACAGCGCCCAATTACGCCGTAAAACAAAGATAATACGCCAAGAAGGCGAAGTCAAGTTATTTGACATTTTTTATTATGAAAATCACAAAAAATACAGTAGCCAGCTTAAGTTAACAAATGCCAAGAAAAAGAACCCCTCGGAAATCACTTGAACTTCCAAGGGTCATGCCTAGCATCTTTTTTTTGCAGTCGTTAGCGTTTATTTGTGAGCATTAGAGGGCATTAGTTACCTGCCGATACAGAAAGTGTAGATGATTATCAATCAGCCATTTAGCACTCTAAAAGGTACAACCACTCATTTGGACAAATATTATGCAAACCGAGAGCAGAGGAAGCTCGCTTGCTATGCCGAGGTGCCGCCAATATTCGCCTCAGGCAAGTCGCCCAAGAATGTGTAAATTAGTGATTTTCAACGAACTTTTCGCCTTGTACCTCCATTTTAGAATGGCAAATTTAGTGCAAACCGAGTGAAATACCAAACTTGTTTGAGTATTTCCGAGGTGCCGCCTAAATTGCGCCGTAGGCGAAAAGTAAGTGTAATTTCTTGAATATCAAAACCGCGAGTAAGCGAGTGTATGAAAGTTCAACTTTCATACAAAGCGAGCAGAAGCAGGTTCGTGAAACAAAACCCGAGGTACAAAATTGCCGATAAGTGAATGGAAAGAAAGCTCGCTTGCTTGCCTGAACGCAGGCAATTTATCTAAAAACTTGCACAAAATCGCATTTTTCACCCCGAAAAGGTACAAAAACGGCTCTGAATTTAGATTGTAAGATAGAGTGCAAAATGCGGTATTTACTTCTACTTTGCAGTTGCGAAATAGCTGTTTCCGAAACAGCGGTTTCGCTACCATAAATGCTCCACATATGATGGTTTCCTGCTATCATAGTGGAGCATATTTTAAAGACAATTTAATGTTAAACTATTGGAGTGGTATGCTATCTCGAAAGTTCCTTATATGCTGCTAACCCCTTAACAGTTAATAAATACTTCTGGCGTGGGTGACGCGGAGAATCAGGATATAGCATACGAACATAGCCTTCCCGCATAGCAGGAGAAAGAGAATATTCGATAAAATTTGGTCTATCCTTTAATCCTACGGCAGCCATCATCTCCTTTACCGATAGCTGTTTCTCCGCAATAGCACTAATTAAACGCTTAACATTTTCGCTCTCTGGGAAGACGCTTGTTGGGGTGCTTGTTGGGGTACTTGATGGGGTAAACCCATCAAGTAATTCTTTTGCCTTGATATGAAGATGTCTGTTCATTAGAACATTCTCTTCGCCCATCAAAAGGTTGCGGAAAAGGCGTTCAAGATGAATAGTTTCCTTATATATCCCTTTCTGAAGGTTCTGATAATTGGCACGCACAAGAGCATTGCGGAAGTACCAAGAGTTCTTTTCAAAAGTTGTATTATTCACATCAAACCCGAGTGAGCGTAGATACTTGATGATAAATACTGCTATTGTTCT
>JAFWZH010000254.1 GCA_017522515.1 Clostridia bacterium | reverse complement strand
GTGTAACGGCGGGAAAGTTTCGTCGAAAGATGTTGGGAAAAGACGAAATGAGAACTTTGAGCTTGACAGCAAGAACCGCCGTAGAAGAAAAGCACCGCCTATACCAAAAGTGGTAGAGCTGTATCAGGAGTACGCGCAGAACCAGATAGGCAAAATTATCGACGGAAAGTACGACTGGAGCGTATTCGAAAAAGAAGACAACACAAAAGGAAAAGTAACAGGCTTGAAAGTGCTAATGAAAGCATATGGCAAGGCAAAAGTAGTAAGTTGACACAAAATCGGGAGTTTTCGTTAAAATGTCGAGTGTGGCAGAAATTTTTGAAATCCCAAGAATAACTTGACACCATCGAAATATGCTATATACTTTTTTTATATATGGTAGAAAAGAATCAAGAAACAAAGAGTTGACTATAAATAAATTGGCAGGCCTGTAAAAAAACAGACCTGTCAATTTATTTATATGGATCTTCTTTACTCAATAAACAACAGTCGATAAGAAGAAGCTAACTAACATTCTGTTGAACGTGGAGAGGGCTACTTATATTTTTATTAAGGGATTCTTCTAAACTCGTGTTGTAAGAGGAAACGATTGCATCTTTTTTGGCAATATCACCGTCTGCGCAATGAACAGTGAATTCGCCTGTTCCGTTCCACCATACTGTCAGGGTATCAAAAATGCTTACATCTTTCTTGATATTTTGCTTAATTTGTGCCCATTGAGCCATGGTGCCGCCGAAGTATATATCAGTTAGATTCTGACAATTGTTACACATGTTTACAGGCAATTCTGTTACATCGGCAGGAATGGTCAGACTTTTTAAGTTTGTGCAATTGTTTAATAAATTTATACCCATCGAAGAAGTTCCCTCACCTATAGAAATTGTAGTTAAAGAGGGACATGCACTAAAAATAGACTTATTGGACAATAAAAGCTTGTCAGAATACACTTGCCGCAAAGATTCACACTCAAAGAATGCTGCCGCACCTACAAAAACAGGTTGGGAAGAGAATATATAAATTTCTTCCAAATCGGGAGAAGCCCAAAACGCATTGCGTCCTATATAAGTAATGGTTTTTGGTAAATACAGCTTTTTGATTTTTACAAAATTGGTAATATTTGGATAGTAACTTTGATCATATTGAGCAAAAGCATAATCTCCGATACCGGTTACAGGAAGACCTTGATAGGTTTCCGGAATGACCATTTCTATATCTGTGCATGTACCAAAACCGCTTACATGGCAATATGTATCATAAACTGTAAAAGAAAGACCTTCGCTGGAAACTAAATCCGGCATAGGGCTTGCTGTAGGAGCAGAAGAATTTTCGGCTGTGGGTGCCAAATTATTGCCCGGATTTTCCGCTGTTGCGGTAGCCGTAGGCTTGCCGGTTTCTTCTTTTTTACTTAATTTGGAAATACCAAAACCAATGCCACCGGCAACAACTGCTACAGCTACAACACCTGCGATGATTTTTCCGACGATGGCACTGCCTGCAGTTGTGGCCACTGTTTCAGCAGCAACTGTAGATGCTGTTGCTGCTGCAGTGTTGGCAGCTCCGGCTGTAGTTGCCGCTGTGACAGCAGAAGAAACTGCAACAGGAGCAATAGAGGCCTTTTCGCCTTGGAATATGAAAAACAACAACAACGGCAAAAGTGTGAAGCTGTAAAGTTTTGTTCCTGTTTTGGATTCATGTTCTTCGACCTTGCCCTTTATTGCTTTTCTTGCATAATTCAGGCGACTTTTAACCGTTCCTTGCGTTACTCCTTGAATCTTGGCAATTTCACCGACAGAACGTCTTTCGTAATAATAAAGGAGCAGGGCGTTTGTTTGTTCTGCAGGCAGGCTATTTATCATGTTAAGCAATGTTGTACGGAATTCTTCGTCTTCGACAACAGCTTCGGGTAGGGTATCTTCGCTTACATCCGGTAATTGGTCAGATATCGTTTCGCCGTCATCGTTTTCTTCAATAGTAACATCTTTGCTTTGTCGGAAATGCAGTGCACACTTATGGTATGCGATTCGTCTTGCCCACAACGGGAAAGCTGCAGGTTTACGCAACTTTTCAATTGTTGTTATTATTTCAATAAAACTTTCTTGTGTTACATCATATGCTAAGTTTTCGTTTTTAACAGTTTTCAGTACATAATAATAAAGTTCTTGATATGATTCAGAAACGAGAGTGTCCATTGCGATTTTGTCGCCTTTTTGTGCACTAATTACTAATTCTGTCAATTTTTGTGTTTCCATTTTCTGCTCCGTCTTGTGATTGCCGGATAATTTGAATTATTTTTTGAATCTGCGTTAACCGGCTTATTAATTCATTATGATTTAGCCGCAGCTGCTTTTGTTCTTCTGTAAACAGATAGACTATAATTGCTGCGGTTTTATCATCATTCATAAAAACCATTCCCTTCAAATTAAAATTATTCATAATAATATGGTGATTTGAAAGATGAATCGATTTTTTGTTCAATGTAAATTATACAATTTCATAAAAATTCTATCATCATCAATCTGGATTGTCAAGGATATTGACATAGTTTCAAAAAAGGCTTGATGACTGCCTCAAGCCATCAAGCCTATGTAGTTTGCAAATTATCAGCCTTGCCAACCTTTAGGAACAAAGACTTTGCCGATTATACGTTCAGCACCGGTAAATTCGTAGAAACCCAGGCCTTCAATAAGGAGAGTGCCATCATCATTTTTTTGGAATTTAGTTGACCATCCACGATCGTCTTCATAGTCACCAAGTCCCCAGAATTTATCTTGGAATGCTTTTGCCCCCTCGTGACTATCCGTAGTTTCTCCTATTACAAGCACTTCTGTTTCGGGATTGTATGTTGCATTTTTTACAAAATAGTTGTATTTAAATTCGCCAAGAATAAATGAACCAGGACCAAGACCTTCCTTAAAACCTATATCCATCCAATCATATATGGTGGTAATATCACCAAAGTCATCTTTTTCGGTAGTTATGCGATGTTTAGTTTCTATGTACTGTGCAAAATTATCAGCAGTGAGATCGATTACATTACAATCTACCATGTCTTCTTCTCGATAGTAATAACATGGGTTATGGTCAATGTCGTAAATAGTCAAGTAGTAATAATTTCCAACCAATGTTACGTAAATAAATGGTCCATTTTTGTAATTAAAGTAACCGCTGGTATCAGATTCTGATAAGTATTCAAAGGTATACTCATCACAAGAATCATAGGAAAATCGATTATACCATTTCAGATTACCGTCAGAATCAATTAATAGATATTCTTTCTCGGGTTCTGCTGTTTTTTGCGTTCTTCTCCATGTGCCGGCAAATTTAAACGGTTCTTTTTCAGGAACGGAAGCATCTCCGGGTTGTGTTGCATCGCTTTCGGTGCTGTTAGTGGTCAGTGAGTTGGTATTTCCTGAAGACGGTTTATTTGTCTCTTCACTGTTACTGCCGCAAGCTGTCATTGTTAAAATTGTTGCTGCTGTCAATACTAAACTTAAAATTCTTTTTTTCATAAAATTTCCTCCAAAATATGTGAATTATTTACTATGTAAACAGGAAGTTTTTTTG
>JAFWZH010000253.1 GCA_017522515.1 Clostridia bacterium | reverse complement strand
GTAGGTACACCTTCAGCCTCAATTCTCTGGAACAACAGATTGGTCATGCGATTGTTAATTGCACCCTTTCCAACAATTGTACCTTTCTTCAATCCATTAAAAGCAGTCGCATCATCCTTATAGGATACAATCAGGACATCCGGGTTCTCCGTTAAGAAAACCTTTTTTGCTTTCCCTTCATATAATTGCTCACATTTTTGCATTTCTCATTTCCTCCTTTAAAGCTAATCATGCGTATATTCACGCAAAAAAAGACAAAGACGTCTTTAAGTTCATTTAAAACTTAAAGACGCCTTTGCCTTTACGCGAATAATCTTACACCTTTTTGCTTTTTTTGTCAATTACTCAAATGTATCTTTTTACAGCCTGCGCTACTACATTTGCTAATTCGGCATTCAATGCATCCGGCAAAATATTTTCTTCGTTCAACTCATCTTCTTTTACTAAATCTGCAATTGCCAAAGCTGCTGCCAGCTTCATTTCATCCGTTATCTGCCTTGCTCTTCCTTCCAATACACCCTTGAAAATCCCTGGAAAAGCAATCACATTGTTTACTTGATTAGGGAAATCACTCCGGCCGGTTCCTACAATTCTCGCTCCTGCTGATTTAGCAGCATCCGGCATAATCTCCGGGATTGGATTTGCCATGGCAAACAAAATACTATCCGGATTCATGGATGCGACCATTTCCGAAGTAACAATTCCCGGAGCTGATACACCGATAAAAATATCAGCATCTCGCATGGCATCAGTAAGGGAGCCTTCTTCTTGACTTGGATTAGTAATCAGTGCCATTCTTTCCTGCATCCAATTCAATCCCTTCGTATTTCTTGAAATAATGCCTGCCTTATCACACATAACTACATTGGAAAATCCATATGTCAATAACAATTTAGTAATAGCAACACCTGCACTTCCCGCACCATTCACAACTACTTTACAGCTATCTTTATCTTTATTTACCACTTTTAAAGCATTAATTACACCTGCCAATACAACTATGGCAGTACCATGCTGGTCATCATGAAATATAGGAATATCCAAGCTTGCTTTCAATCGTTCTTCTATTTCAAAGCAACGTGGAGCACTGATATCCTCAAGATTAATTCCTCCAAAGGCAGGCGCAATCCATGTTACTGCTTTGATGATTTCTTCTGTGTCCTGCGTTTCCAGACAAATCGGAACCGCATTCACATTTCCAAATTCTTTAAAAAGTGCAGCTTTTCCTTCCATAACCGGCATTGCCGCATATGGCCCTATATTCCCAAGTCCCAATACCGCACTTCCATCACTTACTACAGCAATTGTATTCGCTTTCGTAGTGTATGTATAAACTGTTTCTTTATCCTTCGCTATTTCTTTACAAGGTGCTGCTACACCCGGTGTATACAGAATAGACAAGTCTTCTTTTGACTTTATATGTACTTTTGAAGTAGTCTCCAGCTTACCCTCCCACTGCTTGTGTAATAATAGCGCTTTCTCACTTATATTCATAACTTTTATCCAACCAGCTTTCTCTTATAATCTATTCTTCAATAATTCAGCCAAAACAACCGGATTTGCCTTTCCACTCGTTAATCCCATAGCTTTGCCCATAAGAGCTTCAAATGCTTTTCCCTTTCCATTTCTATAGTCGTTGATAAGTTTCTCACTAGATTTTAAAACCTCTTCAACAATGGCATCCAACACTTCTCGGTCATTAATTTGTGCCAGTTCTTCTTTTTCAACAACATCAACAGGGTCAAAATCTCTCATCCACATTCTTCCAAATAATTGTTTTACAGTGGATGAATTAATAATCTGATCTCCAAAAAGAGTGGCAAGCCTCGCTATATTTTCTGCTTTCACAGGACAAAAGAAGCCTTCCTTGTTTAGTCTCATTATTTCAGTAGTAAAAATATTGGCTACAATCTTGTAATATGTAGTATGCTTTGCAACTTCTTCAAAATAATTTGCCATCGCCGGATCAGTTAATAACGTATCACTATCATAAGCAGTAAGACCATATGTTTTCATAAGCTTTTGTTTCCGTTCATCCGGCAACTCCCCTATTTCACTTTCAAGTTTTAAAATATCATCATCGGTAAGTTCAATCGG
>JAFWZH010000252.1 GCA_017522515.1 Clostridia bacterium | reverse complement strand
TCCGTGGGGAGCGAGACGTAATCCTGACGACTGGACAAAGCCCGACACAGCGAGACATCTGTTGCCTCGAGGCTATTCCATGCATGAGCATCTCGATTGTCTGGGACTCATCAACATGAACGCTCGTATCTACGAGCCAGCAACATGCAGTTTCCTCAGTCCAGATCCGCTCATTGCCGACGAGGAAAATTGGTTGAACTACAACAGATACTTATATTGCCTTGGCAATCCGGTGAAATTTGCTGATCCGACGGGAATGCAGGTGTTAAATCCCACTTATGATGTGGAGGGCATTTACAAGTATCTCCCTTTGCCAATAAATGTGCCGGAACCAAGTTTTGATTATATTGTCACAGACAACAGCTGGGAGGAGCAGGCGATGGCGACTGTAAGATTCAACAATGCGATGTATGAACTTAATAGGGTCGTTACAGCAGGAGCAAATAATGCAATGGCATTTATCGGCCACGATCGCGATGCCGCAGTCCAAAGAGCATTAGCGAATGCGGCTGTGGCTTCTGCACAGGCAGATGCGGCGGCAAGAGCGGCAGGAGATGTGGGAAGAAATGCATTAGGTTCAAATAATTGTTATGCAGTTGTTGTTAATGGGGATCTTCAGAAACAAAAATTCTCTACATTCGACAAAATCAACATGACAGTGACAGGCACAAATGCCGTAATAACAAATGCCGACTTTATGCTTTATTGTGAAGAAATCAAACTGGCATCGGATTACGGAAAAGTTGGCAAGGCAATGTCTGTTGGAGGCAAGGCTTTTGGAGTTGTAGGGTCTGTATTTGGCATGGTTGGTGGATATTTCAATATTTCAGATGGCAATTATGTACGAGGAGGTTTTGACGTAGGTATGTCTATTGCCTCTTTAGGAGCAACAGGTCTTATGTGGGCAGGACTAATTTCAAATCCTGCAGGTTGGACAATAATAGGAATATCATGTATATATTCCGTTGCCACATTAGGATATGATATTTATAAATCACATTAATTATATTATGTATGAAAGAGTTTTTATATAAAAATATATCTAACATATACCATTCTTATGTAGAGAAAAATGGCACTATGAATGGAGCAAGTTCGTTATTAAGTATTTTTTTTGGATTTGTTTTCATGGCTACATTTCTTTTATTTCTTGTTTATTTAGAAAAAAAATGGGGGCTAAATTGTAATACTTATTACATGAATATGTTTCGTATTGAGTTTAGCCGTTTAGAAAGGATTAATTTGCTCCCGTGTGCTATTCCTCCATATTTATTTGGTTATTTATTCACGTATTTCTTTTTGACTCATAATAAAAGAGAAGAAAAGATATACAAAATGTATGATATATGTGACAAAAAGATGGGGGTGTTATTCTTCTTTGTGTACCCATATATTCCACTTGTTTTATTATTTATATTGATTATTATCTAATTTTAGTTTCAGAGTAATCATAGGAGTTGTATTTTTGAAGATTTCCAAGGGCAGAGCCCTTGCCCCTTTCCATTCTGCGAGCACGTAAGAGCGAGCGAAAAAAATGAAGAATCATCTACGAGCCAGCCACATGCAGTTTCCTCAGCCCCGATCCGCTTATTGCTGACGAGAATAACTGGTTGAACTACAACAGATACTTGTATTGCCTTGGCAATCCAGTGAAGTTTGCCGATCCGACGGGAATGCAAGTGTTAAATCCCACTTATGATGTGGAGGGCATTTACAAGTATCTCCCTTTGCCAATAAATGTGCCGGAACCAAGTTTTGATTATATTGTCACAGACAACAGCTGGGAGGAGCAGGCGATGGCAACAGTGAGATTCAACAATGCGATGTATGAGCTCAATAAGGTCATTACTGCAGGTACAAATAATGCATTGGCATTTATTGATCACGATCGCAATGCCGCTGTTCAAAGAGCTTTAGCGAATGCGGCTATGGCTTCTGCTCAGGCAGATGCGGCGGGAATAGCGGCTGGTGATGTAGGAAGAAATGCATTAATTTCAAATAATTGCTATGCAGTTGTTGTTAATGGAAATTATCAGAAACAAAAATTCTCTACATTCGACAAAATCAACATGACAGTGACAGGCACAAATGCCGTAATAACAAATGCTGATTTTATGCTTTATTGTGAAAAGATCAAACTGGCATCAGATTACGGAAAAGTTGGCAAGGCAATGTCTGTTGGAGGCAAAGCTTTTGGAATGGTAGGAAGTGGATTCGGTATTGCAGCAGGAGCAATAAATATTTCAGATGGCAATTATGTACGAGGCGGTTTTGACATAGGAATGTCTCTTGCTTCTTTTGTATCTCCCTTACTTATGGGTGCAGGTCTTATTTCAAATCCTGTAGGTTGGACAATAATCGGAATTTCATGTATATACTCCATTGCTACATTAAGTTACGATATTTATAAATCACATTGATCATAACAATTTAAAGAAATATGAAAGAGTTTATTTATAAAAACATAGCAAACATCTACCACACTTATGAGACAAAAAATGGGACAATTGATGGAGCTAGTTCATTATTAAGTTATTATTTTGGGTTTATGTTCATGACTACATTTCTTTTATTTCTTGTTTATCTTGAAAAGAAATGGGAGCTTAATTGTTTTTCATATTATACAAGTCTTTTTCGTATTGAAATAAGTCAATTGGAAAGAATAAACATAATGCCTAGTCTTATTCCTCCGTATATATTTGGATATTCATGCACATATTTTTTCTTAACCCATAACAACAAAGAGAAAAGAATATATGAAAAATACAATATATGCGACAAAGCAATGGGATTGTCTTTCATTCTTTTTTATGCAAATATTCCACTTGTTCTATTATTTATATTGATTATTATATAATTTTAGTTTCAGAGTGATCATAGACGTTGCTTTTAAGGTTTTCCAAGGGCAAAGCCCTTGTCCCTTCCCCTTCCGCGAGCCCGAAAGGGCGAGCGGAAAATATGAGGAATCATCTACGAGCCAGCCACATGCAATTTCCTCAGCCCCGATCCGCTCATCGCCGACGAGGAGAACTGGTTGAACTACAACCGCTACTTGTATTGCCTTGGCAATCCGGTGAAGTTTGCCGATCCGACGGGAATGCAGATTGTCACTCCATCAGATATGCCTCTCACTGGTCCGACAGGTGTGGTGCCACAGAATGGAGGCGGAGCGTTTGGTGTGGTCAACACATATTGGGAATACGACCCGTCCAATTCGTGTAATCCAGTATGGTTGGTTGTTGAGGGCAGCTACAATGGTGCCAACAACTCCAACGACTATTTTGTG
>JAFWZH010000251.1 GCA_017522515.1 Clostridia bacterium | reverse complement strand
CAATAATATCAAATTATTGTTAGTAAAAATCGCAGGATAACTAATAATTATTCTTTAAAAAGTTTTACCCGTTTAACAACTTTTTGATTCGTTGAATATATGAATCTAATCCATAAAATTCATTATAAATTGCAATACTTTCTGATGATAGAACAGGAACAGAGTTAGGTTGGTTTAAGAATGTTTTTAGTCCCTCATAAATACCATTTTCTGAAGTATCAACAAGCAATCCCCAATTTCCTTTTGACAATACTTCGTTTGGACCACTGCATCTAGTTGAAATTATGGGCTTGCGTAAAAATAGTGCTTCGCCAATCACTAAAGACAACCCTTCTGCTCTTGAACTACAAACAAAAGCGTCAGATGCTTTTATATACTTATAAGGATTATTTTGAAATCCCCAAAAAACAATATGATTGCTTAAGTCCAACTCAACGCAAAGATCTTGTAGTTCTTTTTCCAATTTGCCTTCTCCTAAAATCCACAAATTAAAATCAAAACCTTCTTTAATCAGATGACTTGCAGCACATATCAAATCTCTATATCCTTTCTGTGGAGCCAGCCTTCCTACTGTACAAATCGTAGTTTTTTCTTTTTTGATTTCAGGTTTCTCATTGGATTTTTGCTTTATTTCATTGGTGTTTATTGGATTATATACGATTACAGAACGATCATGTAAACTATCACCAAAAAGTAATTCAAAACCAGAAAGAGCAGCGCTAGACACAAAAGCAATTTTATCAAATACATAATATGTTTCTAATTCATCTTGATTACTTGAATATATTTTTTGGGTATAATGTTCGCTAAATAAGTCTATATGTACCCAAGCAATTTTTAGCGATTTTTCATTTGTACTTTTACTCAGGATTTTAGTGGCATTTCCTTCTAAAAAAGCTATTTCTATATCACAATCGTTCTGCAGGAAATTTTCATATATTGCGTCAGAATCGTTTAGAATATGTTCTGAAGCATCGATATTGTCTTCAAATATATAGTTTATTTTAACATGTGATGGAATACTGTGAAGGTAAACTCCAGTTTTGTATACCAGTGTTAGAGTAATTTCATAATCTTGTGGTGACAAGTTGTTTAATAAAGTTAGAAGAACTTTTTCAGCTCCTCCACCATTTAAGTTGTTGGTTAATATTAATATTTTTTTCATTTTTCCTCCATTTTTAACTTGCTAAGGTTGTGAATGTAATGATTGATTGGACCATATTAAGAACTAAATTCGGATTAGAAGAAGCAGCTCAAAAGTTTGAGGAATTGGCTTTGATGTATGTACAGGATGTTTATTCTCAATACACATGGATTAAAACAGTTGAAAAAGGAGATGGAAATAGGGATGTACAGTTATCTCCAAAAGAAAATTTAGACTATGATATTTGGGCAGAAGCAAAATATCGAAATAGTAGCAAAAAGAAATTATCAGATTTAAGGGCATTAGAAAGAAAAGATTTAGACTCCACAATATTGTCCGGATTGATTCACGGACGAGTAAAAATGATAATATTTATCAGTAATGCAAAACTTCCAAACACTGTAATGGATAGAGCTATGTTAGGTGCAAAAATTCGAGGAATAAAAGTAACTGCAGCCCTATCAGAACAGTTGGAGAATTGGCTTATAGCTCATCCCCAAAAATATAGAGACCTATTCGATGAAGAATTAATTTGTAAATCATATATAAATAAATATTACGATGTTAAGAGTGCTAACATTTATGATCCAATTTCTACAGATTTCAATCCTTTATATAAAAAGAAAGATTTTTCTATAAATGAATTTGCAATTTTAAATATAGTTATCAATTCATCCGAAAAAACGATTGGTTCAATTCAATATCAAGATTATTTACCGTTTGAATTTATAGAAAAGAGTGAATATGAAAATCCAAATCATTTTATTGTAAATAAAGGCATCTCAAATATAGTTTTTTTAGTAAAAATGAAAGGCATCCAAAACGGTCGAATTAATGTTACCGTTAGAATAGATGATGCTGATTTCTTTGTTCAAACAAATAGCATACATATTAAAAAAGACAATATAATTCACTTGGCTTATTCAAGCCAGTTGGAAATAATTCACAATATAGAAAAAGCGGTCGAGAACTCGAACTCATTTGAAAACGGCTTGATTGTTACGTTATATGCAGAAAGCAGTATGGGAAAGAGTTTTGTTCTAAGAAACATATACAATGACTTGAATATGAATTATGACATGACTTTAATAGGATTTGATAGTAACAGAAACAATTTAGCAAATTATAGTTTGCTTTGTAAAAGTGTACTTTTCTTAAATTTTGGAAATGTGTTTTGGGATTATGACTTTAGCAGTAAAGATTCTGTAGAATTGTTTAAAAGTAAAGTGAAAGAATCATATTCTGGAAGTGTTTTTAAACTGGAAATTATGCTACAAATAATTGACGGCTGTTATGATGCCAATATAGCAGCATCTACTATTAAAAATCTTATGAGTCAACATAAAGCGTTTTCGTTGTTTGAGGGAAATAGAAGTAAAATGCCCAAAGTGTTACTTATTGATGATTTTCAATATCTAGACCAAACACAATCAAAATTTGCAAAGGCATTAATTGAACAGTTGAAAAAAGATAATAACAGTGTTTTTATGATAATCTCTTCTACCAAAGATAAATTCTATGATAGTAGCTTGGAAAAGTACTTTTTAGAAGTTACGCCTAATAGTTTTATGTTAGAAGGATTAAGTACAACTGATAAAGAGCAGACAATACAAAGTATGTATAATTTACCTATCGAAAAATGTGTTGCTGCAAAATACATCCTACCCAATAGTCCTCTTCTTGCTATCGAAGTAATTCGAACTATTTCTCAAAAAATAAATCAAAAAGTAACAGACCCCCTGGAAATTATTTTTGCATATTCTAAAAGTATTGATGAGACACAAATTATTAGAAATAAATTCTCTCAATTTAAAAATCAATACTATTTGCTTGATATTATTTACAGATTCAAAAAGGGGATTACTTTAAACGATTTAAGCAAATATTATAAAGATAGTTTTAAATTCAAAAGTGATATAACAACTTTATTATCTAATAAATTTGTAAGAATTGAAGGGGATTACATATTCCCATATCACGATTTCTACACCAATGCATATATAAGATTAAGAAGCAAGAATTTCAATAATGCCAATGTAGGTAAATTTTTAAAGCATTTACTAACATGTAAAACTGATATTGACAAAAACCATATTATATCAATGCTTCTTCGGTGTGGCAGTAAATATCAAAATGCATACGAAAAAGAAGTTCAAAAATTGATTTTAAAATATATTCATGAGACCCAATTTGGTGTAGCAATATATTTTTGCGAGTTTTATTATGAGCAAATCCAGAAAATGAATCGAAATTATTTGTCGCACGACCAAGCATACTATCTTTATTTGTATGCAGATTGTTTGGTTCATTGCGGTAAGCAGGGACAAGCTCTAAAAATGTTAGAGGATATATACCAAGAAGCTCCCGATGATTCTCTCCCAAAATACGAAGCTGGTGCTTCTGTACTCACACAGGTTTTTTGGAGACTGCGTCCATCAACAATGGTATCTAATTCATTATACATTCAAAGTGGATTAGAGCGTATTAATCGTAAGCAGCTTTCAAATGTTGATTTGTTGCGTGTGGAAAAAGCCTATGATTCATGCTTTAACCGTAGAATGATGGCTTATTTTCTTAATGATAATTTTTGTGAAGCTCGAAAAACATATCTTGAAAGGCTTAAAATAATTGCAGATACATCTTTAAACCTAATAGAATTTCGCTCTAAGGCAGCAACACTAATTATGGACTATGCTAGGAGTATAGTTATATACAATCAAACAGAAGCCTATAGATTGCTGCAACTATCCTTAAGGTGTTTTGAAAGCGACAGAGACAAACATTATCGCAGAATATTAATTTGTAATGTTGATTGTGAAGTGTTTTCTAACATTCATAAAGGAACATACAATGCAGAAAGATTTAATAAATATTCTCATAAGTTGCTTGAAGGACAATTTTATAGTGAATACTTCAAATCTATTCTTAAAAAATCCATTTGTTCATTAATAGATTATAGCAATGCTCATAACGATATAGATTGTTTTTCATCAGAATGTCAAATAATAAAGGATATAGATTCTGCTATTTCCAAGACTTTGGTGGAGACAGAACTTATACCTTTAGAACGTGACAAACTTTTGCTTGCATATATAAAGTCATTTATTGCAATTTGTAACAATGAAATTGGACAAGCAAAAAAAATGTTAGAGGGCAGTATAAAAATGACGAACGAATTAGGAGAAAGCTATCAATTGTGTTTGAAACACAACTTAAAAAATCTGTCAACAATTACACATATTAAATGGTATTCACCAAACGAGTCATACTCTCCGACAGATTATCTCGTTGATTGTCGTTTTTGGTGATTTTTTTCCTGCTGTTGCCAATATGACAAATAAAGGTTTAATCTAAAAAACTGAACAATAGAATAACGCATAAATTTAAATATGATATTTCTAATTGATTTAGGTTTATCCCGCTTTGAAGCATTTAAAAAGCTTTGAATACTGCTTGTCCCTTTTATAATTCTAGGTTTGTTTATAAGACATTTCATTGGTAGCCGAACAAAGGGTTGGATGCCTTCAACAATGATAGTTATTTTATTTTTAGTGGCGTATTCAAACAAGTAATCATTGAACAAACGAACATAATGAGTAAAAAGTTTTTCGTTTTTCAAAAAACCTTTACTACTATTCCATTCACACATTATATCTTTTGTTATTTCCGGATAAAGTTTTGCAAAACAATCTACAATTACTTGACTTTCTTTTGATGAAGAATTGTAGAATCTTAGTGCGTCCAATGAAATGCAACATACCTTATACTTTTTTTTAAGGGATAAAATTAGTGTTGTCTTTCCTGAACCAGATAACCCTGTAACATAGAGCAGTGGATTGGTCGAACAGTTCCATTGAGATAAATTGTGATAAAAATCGCTAGTGGATTTTATAAATTTAATTTTATCTTTTTTCATGTGAGATTACTTAGCTAACTCACTTAAATATCTTAATAATCCATGACTATCGATTATTAAGTCATTAGGATTGTTACGATCTTTAATCCACTTTTTATTACCTTGAAGAACTGACACTTTATCAACCGTGAATATAAGTGGGGCTGGATATTCTAGAAAAGCAAAAGGTAAATTTCGATACAACTCTATTGATTTAAAAAAGCGATCTTGGATATCAATTTTTCCAGAAGTCGAAATTGTTAACTTATTTAAGATTTTGTCCCAACCAACCATTGAACTTGCTTGAATCCAAAAATATGTTTGATTAACAATATGGGGATTTATTTGTGGGACTAAATACTTATGTATATCTTCCGTTATCTTGTCATGCCATCTAGCCCAAAATATATGAGCAGCGATTTCGTTGTTAAATCCGATATTGTCTCGGCTACCACCAACAATATGAAAAGCAACCGCTTCTGCACAATAAAAGCACTTTTTACCTGAATGGGATATTTTTAGAGACATTTCCATGCCTTCAAAAGCGTTATAATATATCTCATCAAACATACCGACTTTGATAAAATCCTCTTTTCTTACTGCACAAAACGCTGTTGTGAGAGCCTGCCTTTCTCCACTTTTTCTTACAATTACAGAATCGGCGTTTTCTCCAGAATATGCGTGACAATTTTGGTATTCAAAGAAAAGATGACCGGTGCTTTGAACTTTTCTGTTTTGAGGATAAACCAACAACCCTTGAACTATACCAATATCTTCATTGGTTTCTATCACTGATACCAGTTTTTCGATGCTTCCTGTTGTTGGTAATACATCACTATTGATAAAGATTAAATATTCTCCTCTACTTTTATTAACGCCAATGTTATTGCTGATGCTATAACCTTGTCTTTGTTCTTTTTCAATCAGAATGATTCTATTATTTTTTTCTGAATATGATTTTAAATAGTTCAAAGTCCTAATATCATGACAACCATCAGACACAAATATAACTTCACCTTTAGAAAGGTCTGTTGTTAATACTAAGTTTTCTAAAAAATTATTAATAAGTTCAAAATCATTATCAAATGCTACGATAATGCTAAATCTCATTTCCTCACATCTCCAGTACATAATTATTAGTTATCCTGCGATTTTTACTAACAATAATTTGATATTATTG
>JAFWZH010000250.1 GCA_017522515.1 Clostridia bacterium | reverse complement strand
TGCAGGCAGAGCATATACTTGGTCTCAAGTAAAAGCAGGTAAATATACTCCTATTCCGGGAGATATTGTATACTTCCTTTCTTCTTCAGGTGCTGCAAGCGGCAGAACTGTTAACCACGTTGGTATTGTAACAGACTATAAAGGCGGTACGCTTTATACAATCGAGGGTAATACAAGCTCAGCATACTTCTCTACAGACGGCGGATGCTGTTCTGATAAAACGTATGCATCATCAAGTACATACGTTGCATACATTTGCAGTCCTAACTATACAACAGGTACATCACTTGGCGGACTTTACAATGAAAATGACTTTATTCCTTCAAATGTACAGTCAGCAGTATTTGACCCATACTATTATGCTGCAACAAGTGCAGATGTAATTCCCGGTTTTGGTTCAACAGACGAGGGCTTGTTTGATCACTTTATTAATCACGGAGCAGCAGAAGGCAGACAAGGAAGCCCAATATTTGATGTAAGAGAGTACATTGAGAAGAACGCCGATTTGCGAGCAGCATTCGGTAATGGTGCACCTACATCGGATCATTTTATTGCTGCTATAAAACATTTTGGTAATAACGGAGCTTTTTCTGATTCGTCAAACAGATATACAGCAACACCTGATAATTTGGGTAAAGAGTTTAAAGCGAGATTTAAATTAATCAATGCATCTTTGAACTTCTCGTTGTCAGAAACAAGCGTTATTGCGTATACACCCAGTGAGGCGGCTGCTCAAATTTGGCATTTTATACTCCAAGACGATGGTAGCTATAAGATTGTAAATACAAAGAATAATTATGTTCTTACAGTTGCAAATAATTCAAAGCTTTCAGGTGCAGATATTCAAATTGCAGAAGATACAGGTGCAGCAGGTCAGCGTTGGTATGTTTACAAAACATACAAGAAAGACGGTTCTGACAGAGGATATGTTTTCAAATCAGTTGTTTCACCTGCATGTGTTCTTACTGTAGCAAGCAGTTCGCCTGTTGCAATGGATAATGTATACAATACAACGTATGCATATATTGATTCACAGATATTTAATCTTGAAATTGTTGAAATGATTGATGATGGTACGACCACAGAGCCGGAACCTGATCCTGAGCCTGAGCCTGAGCCGGAACCTGAGCCGGAACCTGAGCCTGAGCCGGAGCCTGAGATTCCTGTAGATCCTGAAACAGGATATGTAGATTTAGGTACGGGATTCTATGCTAAAATTAGCACTAATGCCACTACCGGCATGGGCTTCTCACTTAATGACGAACAAGTAGTATTGTATACAACAAGTTCTGCACCTGCTCAAATTTGGCGTTTTGACCGTCAGGCTGATGGTAGCTACATTATCGTAAACCAGAAGAATGCAATGGCGCTTACGGTTTTAGATAATGCAAATACAGCGGCAACGAAGGTTGTAGTTGCGGCAAATACAGGTTCTGCAGGTCAAAAATGGTTTATATACAGTGTGGGCGGAGCGTATAGCTTGAAACCTGCGTGTGCACCTGAGCTTTCACTTGACATTGAGGGCGGCAGCGCAGAGTCATTGAATGATATTGAAATTAATACAAGCAATGATACTGCTACACAGAAGTTTACATTTACAACAGGCAAATATATTGATTTGGTTCGTGATGAAAATTTGGGAACAAGCTTTACAGCGAATATAACTAATGTAGATTCCGGTTTGAATCTTAATGTTTCTACATTGAATATTGAACTTAATACTGCCAATACATCATCAAGAAAACAATTATTCCATTTTGTACGTTTGTCTGATGGCAGTTATAAAATTGTAAGCGGACATAACGGATATGCTTTAAATGTTGACGGAGGCAAAATGTATTCCGGAACAAACATTAATATATTAGGTAGTGATAAGAGTAGTGCACAAAGATGGTACATTCACCTTATAGAAGGTAATTACATGTTTGAACCTGCTTGTGCTTCGGGTAATGTAATAGATGCAAAAGATGGTGCTGCAAAAGGAAGTAATGTTATTATTAACGCATATAGCGGTATTTCTTCTCAAATATTTACCCTTTCCAATAAGAAAGATGTTGTTTCTGACAACGTAAGCGAAGTTACAAGCGGAGTGTTGAACTCATCACAAAAAACAGTTCTTCGTAAGATTCTTTATGCAGTAGAGACAGGTGGCCAGGTTTACGGAAAGCAGAACTATTCTGACTTTACGGAGGCATACACAAATACAGCACAAGAACATGCAATCACAATCGGTGCCGGTCAGTGGTTTGCTACAGAGGCAAAAACGCTTCTTAACCTTATCCGCACAACATATCCTTCAACGTTTGCTACTCTTGATACTGCAGGTATTGCGTCAGATCTTGACACAGCCAATTGGAGCACATATCAGCTCTCAAAGACATCTGCTAAGGCAAAATGTATTGTATCAATTATCAGCTCGACTGAGGGTATAGCTTGCCAGGATGCACTTATGGATCAGCAGATTGATTCATACGTTAAGGATGCTTATGCTAAGGGAGTTACTGATCCTAAGGCACTCATGATGTGTGTAAACATTAAACACTTAGGCGGTAACGGAGCAATGACACGTATGCTTAACAAAGCAGGCGGTGTATATACTGTTGATACACTTTATGCATCAACAATGACTGATACAGGTAATCAGGCAGGTGCTTTCCGTGGCAGAAATAAGTTGGTATACAAATGGATTATGTCATATGTCACTGACTGATTGTTAGTTTAAATTTCAAGGGCCGGCTCAGTAAAAAGAGCCGGTTTTTTTGTTATCACTGTTGACATAGGGGGGCTTTTGGAATATAATCCGAAAGTAAAGCGTTGATGAGAAGAGTACCTTTTTTGAAACTGTCAGAGAGAGGCGGCGAACGGTAATTTTTAGCTGTGGAGCTGCAACCGCCTTGAGTGAATAAATAGGGAAGACTACCTCGGAGTGGCCCCAATCCGGTCCGGTGATTACGTTACAATCATAAGAGATTTTACACATTTATATGTGTGAAATGAAAAAGGGTGGAACCGCGGATATATTTGGACTATATTTCGCCCCTTGCGATAAATATTTAAAAACGCAAGAGGGCGTTTTTTGTTTTCTGAAAGGAGATAAAACAAAATGAAAATTACATTAAAGGACGGTTCTGTAAAAGAATATGCAGAAGCTAAAACAGTATTAGAAATCGCGGCAGATTTAAGCGAAGGCTTGGCAAGAGTTGCTTGCGCAGGAGAGATTGACGGACAAAGAGTGGACTTGAGAACAGTAGTTGACTCAGATTGCAACCTCAGTATTTTAACTTTTGAGGATAAGGGAGGCAGAGATGCTTTTCGCCATACAGCATCGCACATTATGGCACAGGCGATTAAGAGACTTTACCCCGAAGCAAAATTGGCAATAGGTCCATCTGTTGATGACGGTTTTTATTATGACATAGATTGCGAAGATGCAATTTCCAGTGACGATTTTGAGAAAATCGAAGCAGAAATGAAAAAAATAGTTAAAGAAAATATACCTCTTGAGAGATTTGAACTTCCAAGAGAAGAGGCAATAAAATTCTTCGAGGAGCATAAAGAACCTTACAAGGTAGAACTTATCAGAGACCTTCCTGAGGACGCAGTTATTAGCCTTTATAAACAGGGAGACTTCACAGATTTGTGTGCAGGTCCTCACCTTATGTCAACAAAGCCCGTCAAAGCAATTAAAATCATGAAAATTGCAGGAGCTTATTGGAGAGGCAATGAGAAAAATAAAATGCTTACAAGACTTTACGGTACAGCATATACGAAGAATGCAGACCTTGAAGCATACGTTACAATGCTTGAAGAAGCAAAGAAACGTGACCATAGGAAATTAGGTAAAGAATTGGGACTTTTCCTCTTTGCAGACGAGGGTCCGGGATTCCCGTTCTTCCTTCCTAAGGGAATGATTCTTAAGAACACTCTTATGCAATATTGGCGTGAAATTCATGAGCGTGAAGGTTATGTAGAGATTTCAACACCTATTATGCTTAACAGAGGACTTTGGGAAACATCAGGTCACTGGGATCACTACAAAGAGAACATGTATACAACTGTAATTGACGATGAGGATTTTGCTGTAAAACCTATGAACTGCCCCGGCGGAATGCTTGTTTACAAATCACAGCCGCACTCATATAGAGAACTTCCTCTCAGACTTGCAGAAGTAGGACTTGTACACAGACACGAAAAGTCAGGCGCGCTTCACGGACTTATGAGAGTAAGATGTTTTAATCAGGATGATGCTCATATATTTATGACACAAGAGCAAATCAGAGATGAGATAAAAGGTGTTGTAAGACTTATTGACGAAGTTTATCAGCTCTTCGGATATAAATACTTTATTGAGCTTTCAACAAGACCTGAGGATTCAATGGGAAGTGATGAAGATTGGGAAATTGCAACAGATGGTCTTCGTAATGCACTTGAAGATATGGGACTTGATTATGTTATCAATGAAGGCGATGGTGCTTTCTACGGACCTAAGATTGACTTCCACTTGGTAGACGCTATAGGAAGAACATGGCAGTGTGGTACTATTCAGCTTGACTTCCAGCTTCCTCAGAGATTTGAAGCAGAATACATCGGAGCTGACGGTGAAATGCACAGACCGATTATGATACACAGAGTTTGCTTTGGTTCAATAGAGAGATTTATCGGTATTCTTACAGAACATTTTGCAGGTAAATTCCCCACATGGCTTGCACCTGTACAAGTAAAAGTATTGCCGATTTCCGACAAGTTTGCAGAGTACGGCAACAAAGTCTTGTCAGAGCTTAAAAAGGCAGGCATTCGTGCAGAAATTGACGAGCGCCCTGAGAAAATCGGCTATAAGATTCGCGAAGCAAGAAACGAAAGAATTCCTTATATGCTTGTTGTTGGTCAAAAAGAAGAAGAAAGCGGCCTTGTTTCCGTAAGGAGCAGATTTGAAGGAGACGAAGGACAGCAAGAACTTGGTGAATTTATTGCGGCAATTACAGCAGAAATTGCATCAAGAAGCAGACGCGAGGAAAAAGTTGTAGAAGATAATTAATGCAAACTAATAAAGAGAGTTTTTACAAGGAGCGTGATTGGGATGACAGATAAGCTTCATGAGGAGTGTGGCCTTTTTGCCATGTTTGACAATGACGGTTACGATACTGCAAGGATTACGTATGCAGGTCTTTTTGCTATGCAGCACAGAGGACAGCAAAGCGCCGGAATTGCAGTGAATAACGATAGAAAAGTTACTTTATACAAGGATAACGGACTTGTACATGAGGTGTTTAGTGACGAGGTAATTAATTCCTTAAAAGGCAGGATGGCAATCGGCCATGTGCGCTACAGTGCAGATGGAGAACAAGACGTTCTTAATGCCCAGCCTCTTGTCAGCAGATATATTAAAGGGCCATTGGCGGTGGCAACAAATGGTACACTTACAAATTACCATGAGCTTAAGCATCAGTTGGAGCAAGAAGGAGCGATTTTCCAAACAACAAACGAAACTGAGATTATAATGCACCTGCTTGCAAGGGCTCGTATGAAGACGGGACGTGTTGAGACAGGTCTTGCTGAAATCATGAAAAATCAATTGCGCGGAGCTTATGCTCTTGTAATGATGAGCCCTCAAAAGCTTATTGCTTGCCGCGATCCAAAGGGTATGAAGCCGCTTTGTATGGGTAAAATTGAAAACTCCTATGTTTTTGCTTCGGAAACTTGCGCTCTTGACACAGTTCGTGCTGAGTTTGTAAGAGAACTTGATCCCGGAGAAATTGTTATCATAGATGTGAACGGTGTAAGAAGCATAAGGGATAATTGCCAAGATCGTAAGTGTTCCGGAATGTGTGTTTTCGAATATCTTTATTTTGCTCGTTCGGATTCTATCATTGAAGGCATGAGTGTGCATAAGGCAAGAAAGCTTACAGGTAAAATTTTATCTGAGACATATCCTATTGATGCAGATATTGTTGCGGCAGTACCTGATTCGGGAGTAGATGCTGCAATTGGATATGCAGAGGCGTCGGGCATTCCGTATGCAAAAGCACTTATGATTAACCGTTATGTGGGCAGAACGTTTATACAGCCTACACAAGAACAGAGAACTACAGCTGTGAGATTAAAAATTAATGTAATCAGAGATACTGTAAAGGATAAAAAAATTGTTCTTGTTGATGACTCCATTGTGCGCGGTACAACGTGTGCAAAGCTTGTTGCAATGCTAAAAGAAGCCGGTGCAAAAGAGGTTCACATGAGAATCAGTGCGCCTCCGTTTATATGGCCTTGCTATTTTGGCACTGATATTCCGTCGAGGGAACATTTAATGGCATGCAATTATACTGTAGATGAGATTTGTAATATGATTGGTGCCGACTCTTTGGGCTTTATGCCTGTTGAGAGACTTCCCGAAGTAGTTCCGGACATAAATTGCGGTTATTGTGACGGATGCTTTACAGGAAAATATCCTTATGAACACGAGTAAAAAATATAGTAATAATTAATACAAAATAACAAATAATATCCTCATCTTGAGAAAGATGGGGATATTATGTTTTTAGAATATATTTTTAAAAAATTGAAATACAATAATAATACGAAATGTGGAGTGCCGCAAAAACAAGAGGCGCAGACCCCTGTACCTCCAAATATTGATAGTGCAGAGCAAATGTTAAAAGAACGTTTCTGTTTCAGCAATGATTTTGTAACAAGACGTTTGAATGTGAATTATGTAGAAAATAAGAGCTGTAATGGGTTAATTGCTTATATGGATGGTATGGTCAGACAGGATATATTGTCAGAAAGTATTATTAAACCGCTTTTGCACGGCAGGCAAGAAACGTTTTTACTTTCTAACCGGTCAAAAAGTAAAAACGAGAAAAACAGTAAAGTTGATAAAATAAACAATACAATATTATCTACAGGAGAAGTTAAAAAAGAAAAAGATTTTGAAAAAGCAGTGGAGGCAATTTTAAACGGGGATTGCGTACTGTTTTTGGAAAGTTCTGCGGAGTTCAGTATTATAAGTTGTAAAGGATACGAAAAAAGGGCGGTAGAGCAGCCTTCGTATGATGTTTCGATGCGAGGACCACGGGAAAGTTTTAACGAAAATCTGCGAACTAACACCACTCTGTTAAGACGACGCGTTAAAAACAGTGATTTAGTTTTCGAGAACATGGTTGTGGGACGAAAAACAAGCACAAATATTTGTATAACGTATATAAACGGACTGGCAGAGCTTAAATTGATAAAGGAAGTAAAAAAACGCCTAAAAAAAATAAATGTGGATATGATATTGGAATCCGGATATATAGAGGAATACATTGAAGACAGCCCATTTTCTGTTTTTGCCACTATGGGAATAACGGAGCGCCCCGATGTGTTGGCAGCAAAACTTATGGAGGGGCGCGTAGGGATAATTATAGATGGTTCCCCCTTTGTACTCACAGTACCTTTCTTTTTTATAGAAGCCTTTCAAAATCCTGAGGATTATTACACGAGAACGGTCTATTCGGGAATTGTGAGATTTTTCAGATATCTTGCATTTTTTTTGAGCATAATGGTGCCCGGTATTTATGTGGCACTTACAAGCTTTCACCAAGAATTAATACCAACATCTTTGCTTTTTACAATTGCAGCATCAAGTGAAGGTGTACCCTTTGGCTCTTTTGCGGAGGTTTCGCTATTTTTACTTGTGTTCGAGCTTTTAAAAGAAGCCGGCATTCATATGCCTAAAAATATTGGTCAAACTATCAGTATTGTAGGAGGTCTTGTTATGGGCGAGGCTGCCATTCAGGCAGGGCTGATAGGTGCACCTGTTGTGATTATTATTGCTTTTACTGCTGTCTCCAGTTTCGTAGTGCCCACAATGGGAAATGAAGTGACATTACTAAGGTGGATTTTTCTGTTTTTGGGTGGCTCATTGGGTGGCTTCGGAATTGCGGTAGGCATTATTGGCCTTACCGTTCATATTGCAGGGCTTGAATCCTTTGGATATAGCTTTGCGTCTCCGTTTATGCCATGCAGACCGGAAGATTTAAAAGATACTTTTGTAAGGGCACCTTTATGGATGATGCGACGCCGTCCTTACGGAATGGCACAAGGTGATAAAGTACGAGAAAATACACCTATTCCGCCGGACATAGAAACAGCAAATGAAAATGGGGAGAAAAATTATGAGTAAAAAAATAATTTGCATAACAACTGTAATTGTAATTATGTTTGTTAGTTTTACGGGCTGTTCTGTAAAGGGCACAAAAAGAAATTTAAGCTCGCTTGCCATTGTAATTGGACTTGCAATAGATAAAAATGAAGGAGACAGTCAAGGATTTGAAACATTTGGAGACGAGAAAGCAAGAATTCTTATGACAGCGCAAGTGGTGAGAAATGATTCCGTAGGGCAGCAGGGAAGCTCGGGACAGGGCTCGGATTCTTCCGGTAAAGGCGATGTGGGCAAACATTATTGGAATGTGGAGGTTGTGGGCGGTAATTTATTGGAAGCAATCAGAGCGGCAACACACGTAACAAACAGGAGCCTTTATTTGGCTCAAAATCAAGTTGTCGTAATAAGCAGCGACATTGCAAAAGAGGGTATTGCTAAGTATTTGGACTTTTTTTTCAGAGACCATGAAACGAGATACGATGTAAGCTTAATTATTGCAGAGGGAAACGCAGGGAAAATATTGGCAACGGAGTCACATCTTGACAATTTGCCTGCACAAGATTTGTACAAATTGATAAACAGTCAAAAAAAGGACAGTGGCACACCGGATTGCACACTCTTTTCTTTCATAAGGGATTATAAGACGGAATATAAATCGGCGCTTGTACCTTTTGTGCGAGTGATTGAGCCGGAAGAGGGACAGAGGTCTCCGTTTTTGTTTGTTGCCGGAAGCAGTATTTTTGTTGAGGACAAAATGGTGGGTATTCTTGACGAAAAGCAAACGAGAGGTGTTTTGTGGGTTTCTGACCGCGTTACCGATGGAGTGGTTGCTCTTGATTTTGACGGAATAGCGGTATCTTTAGAAGTTCTTAAGAGTAAGGGAAGTTTTACTGCGGAATATTCCGACGGTAAAATTAAAGTAAAAAGCAATGTGGAGGTCAAATTGAGCTTGGGGGAATACCAAGGAGAGGGGCAATTTGATACGGAAACAGTCAAAAGGCTTGAAAAAATGTGTGAAGAAGAGATAAAAAAGGAAATTAACGAAGGCTTTGAAAAGATAAGAGAAAAAAATGCCGATGTTTTGGGAATTGGCAATTATTTTTACAGATTTAAATATAAACAGTGGAAAAAAATACAAGCGGATTTTCTTGAACTGTATAAAAATGCCAATATGGAAATAGAAGTGGATGCTCAAATTATTCGCACAGGTTCGCTGTTAAAACCTATAGATGCAAATTTGGGAGGTAAAAATGAGTAAAAGGCAATTTGTGTTTATAACTGCCTGCTTTGTGCAAGGCTCGTTTATGTATACAATGTATTACTATCAAATTGCAGGCAATGAATCATGGATAACACTGCTCGCAGGTATACTGTTGGGATTTGCTGTTGCCTTTTTGTACGGAATATTGTACAAAATGCATTTTGACAAGGATAGCGACAGTGCAAAAGGTCTTGTGGAGATAAATATGGCAGTATATGGTAAATCATTTGGAAAATTACTGTCTCTTTTATACGTAGGTACTTTGTTGCTGTCTTGCTCCAGAATGCTCCGTGAAGCAGGTCAGTTTGTAGCGGGAAATTTATTGATGGGCATAAATTGGACGTATATTTTGGCAATTCTGGTAATATTATGCGGGTGGACAGCGTTTTACGGAGTTAAATACTTTGCATCGATAGGTACTGTAACATGTTTGTTTATGTACATTTTTACTATTGTTCTTTTTGCTTTGCTTCTGCCTCACTCTAAATTGTATCATTTACTGCCTATGGGCAAGGAAGAAATTCACACTTACTTTAAGGGGGTTTCACTTTGCACTGCACTTCCGTTTTCTGAATTGGTGGCATTTCTGATTATTGCTCCTGATGTTCGTGGTGAAAACCGCGATAATTTAAAGAAGGAGCTTTTCTACGGAATTCTTGCAGGCTCGCCGTTTCTGCTTGTTTCTGTTTTAAGAGATACTTTGGTGCTTGGACCGCTTATGGGAGATTTTTCGTATCCGGGATACGAGGTTATCAGGCTTGTGAATTATAAGGTGTTTTCAAATGTTGAAAGCTTATACGGTATAATAATAATATTTCTGATGTTTTTTAAAAGTGCATTGCTTTTTTACTCTGTGGCCAAGGCTTTAGTAAAAATATTGAATTGCAAAGGAAATCCGTTGTTTTACGCTTCTATATCGTGCGTTTTATTTTTTGTTTCACAAATAATTGCAGATTCAAATATAAAACTATCTGAGGTGGTTTTACGGAGAATACCGTATATATTATTATCTGTAAATGTGGGGCTGCCGTTGATTACACTTTTGATAACAAAAATAAAGAATGCAGTAAAAAAATAGAGATTATTTCTTAAAAACTATCTCTAATGGCATCTTGATAAGTTGAGGTTGTCCCATAAAATTAAATTCTATAAGACCGATTCTTTTATGCCTGTCGATTTTCTTTATAATGCCCTCACGTCCTAATAATGGGCCGGAGGTAATGACAATTTTAGAATTTAATATATAACCTTCTGATAAAGAAATGCTCCTGTCTTTATCTGTGATGCCTGCAATGAAGTCGGCTTCTTCACTTTGAATGGGTGAAAAATCTTCTCCGTCTTTGAGAATTTTTTTAAAGCCATCAACGTTTTTTAATGAATCATAGAAATCCCTTATGCAATCAGTTATTACAAAAATATATCCTGAGAACAGAGGTCTGATGCGCTTCTCGAAAATACCGTCCTTTTTATATAAATACTCTGCCTGCGGCACAAAACAATCTACGTATAAGTCTTTTGGTACGCGTTTTTTTATTTTATTGCATAAAAGGTATTCGCTTTTTGGTTGAACTTGAATGACATACCAATTCGAGAACAAAGTTATCACCTCTGGGAATATTTTATCACTGATTAAAAAATAGGTCAAATTATTTACTTGACAAATTTTGATTCAAGGGATAACCTAATGTTTGGTATTTTTTTGCCGAAATTCCGTAAATGAGGGTATATTGAGAGAGAAAGGATTGTTACTAATGAAAAAACTTAAAATTATAGGCTTAATAGGTGTGTTTTTGCAACTTGTTTTTTCAATTATTGCTGTGTCACTTATAATTAAATTAGGCGTTTTGCCTGATTTCTATATATTTATGGTTGTGTTTGTTGTTGCATTGCTGTTTTTTATTTCGGTGTTGTTTGTAATTAGCAGATCGCGTTTTAGGGTAGGAATTGCAACGATATTCTCCGTATTACTTTCTGCTTTTTTGGCAGTTGCTTCTTTTGTATACATTATGCCGGCGATTAATGTGTTAGACGATATTACTACAGTAAAGCAAACATATTTGGCAACATATCACATTATTGTAAAAGTTGATGATCCTGCTGTTAAACCGGATGATATAAAAGAATACAATATCGGTGTTGAGAAAAGTCATGACTTTGACGCTATGAAAAAAGCTCTTGATGGGCTGGCTGCAGAATTTAACCATACGTTAAATGTTATTGCGTATGATAATTATACTAATATGTGGAATGCTTTTATAGAAAAAAGCGAAACGGGTGCTATTCTTATGGAGGCAAATTATTATAATATCTACAAAGAATATTACACGGAGCAAAAGGATAACATAGAAAATTACGTGAGAGTTTTAGGCGATATAAAAGTTGAGATGGAGCATACTGTCGACGAGAATAACGATAAGCCTGAAAGCACAGTAAAGAAGGACGTTACAGTAGATCCGTTTGTTGTATATATCAGCGGTATTGATGTTTCGGGAAGTATAAATCAAAGAAGCCGCAGTGATGTAAACATTATAATGGCAGTCAATCCAACAACAAAGAAAATAACATTAGCGACAGTGCCGAGAGATACGTACGTGCAAATTCCGGGAATTACCGGTGATTATTACGATAAATTGACTCATGCGGCAATTTATGGCAAAAATGACTGCTCTGTATCTATCAAGACATTGGAGCAAAATGTATATCAGGGAATAGAAGTTGATTATTGGATAAGAGTTAACTTTACTTCTCTTGAAAAAATTGTAAATGCGTTAGGTGGTGTAGAGGTGTATTCCGAATACAGCTACACGTCCACTTTCTCAGGTGAGAAGGTATACTTCAAAAAGGGCATGAATACAATGAGCGGGTGGAAAGCGTTGATATTCAGTCGTGAGCGTGTAACCGTACCGGGTGGCGAGCCGCAGAGAGGCAAAAATCAGCTTGAGGTTATAAAGGGTATTTTTAACAAAATTACCTCACCGGCTATTTTGACAAGCTACAATGATGTCCTTGATCAGTTAAGTGAAAATTTCCTTACAAATATTCCTACAGAGCATATAACTGCTCTTGCTAAGATGCAGTTAGAGGATGGTGCGTCTTGGGACTTTGAGACGATTTCCGTTGGTGTAGAATATAAATATGATTATTGCTACTCAATGATGGATTACGGTAAGCTTTGTGTTGGAGTAATGGACGAGACTACTCGCCAAGAGGCTATATCAAAACTTAAAGCTACTCTTGGAGAGAAGTGATTTGAGAAAGTTCGATGCCTGTATAATAATGTTTTAAAATTTCCTCATAGTCGGCACCGTTTAAAGCCATAGCCTGGGCGCCGCATTGACTCATTCCGACGCCGTGACCGTAGCCTAATGCTACAATAGCGACAGAAGAGCTACCCTCGCCGGAGTGAACATCAGAAAAATAAATATTTGAAGAGCGCAGTGAAAACATTGCTCTTATTTGAAGTCCCGTAAAGGTGATGCCGCCGATTTCGGCAGAAATTATTCGCCCGGAGGGACTTCTTTTTATGTTTTTTACATTTGCTGTACCGGATTCGTTATCACAAACGGCGCTGCTGTTATAATTTGTCACAGTATTGGCAAAATCGCTTAGCGAATAACTTTTTACTTGGCAATAATCGTAAAAATCTGCTTCTCCCGGACTGGAAACACTTTTTAAATAGGGATAAGGACTGCCTCCCCAAACATTTTCAATGGCTTCTGTATTGCCGCCGCTGTTTGAAAAGTAAAGGGCGTTTATGCACTTTCCGTTGTATGTGGCGATGATGTTTTCTGTTGCTTTTACTGCTTTTGTTATCGCCTCGGGATATACGGAATTTTCTTCTCTTGGCGTCCAGGCTTGGCAATGTGTGTAGTCTGTGCAAATATCTGCTCCGCCGGCGTGAGAGATTCCGTTGTATATTCTGTAAAGTGTGTAGGAACGGGCGGCTATGGCTTGTGCTTTAAGCGCTTCTTCGCAGTAATATGATGGGACTTCGCCGTACAGTACGCCGGAAATGTAGTCGTCCAATGACATTTGACGCACGATTTTCTCTTTGTGGAAATAGACTTTTATTGTTATTTCGTCTTTAGTGTTTGGGATGTATTTGTCTTTGTTGGAATTTTTGATGAAATCAAACATGCCGGAAATCATTCGGGCTGCTTGTATTGTTTTTTTGTTTGTGGCTTTTGTTCCTGTTTTTGCCAAAACGGAGTGGCCGCCAATGGATGCTGTGCATACGAGCACAAGTAAAAACGCAAAGGTTTTTTTGATTTTTAATGAATTGAAAGTTTTTTTCATAATTTATTCCTCCTTGTTTTTGACTTTGCCCAAGAAATTGTAAATGTATACAAGATCAGGAAGGGTTTGTTGACTTCGTATGGGGATTTGATGTATACTTTAAAAACTGAAAGCAATGATGGCAGATATACTTTCCTGCTTTTTAAAAATCACCCCCGAAAACAGGAGCTGATGTTTTAGTGCTCGTGTGACATGTTCAGAAATGCTTGCATCGGCACTATTTATATCTGTAAAAAAATTTGACTTAATACAAAAATATCGGTATACTTACGATAAAACAAAAAGAAAAAAATCAAATACTAATCGAGCGATAAATGCTGAAAATGTTGTGATTGTTTTTGTGGAGGGGTAAACATGAAAAAAGTTGTTAGTGTTATTCTTAGTGTTATTCTTATTTTCGTGATGTTTGGTTGCAAACAAGAAGTAGATACAACCTTAGAAAAAGATAAAAATACTGTTGCTGCATCAACACCTACACCGACGCAAACACCTGAAAGTGGCAAAAATTCTACTTGGTATAAAAAAATTAAAACAAACGTGTGGGGACCGTTTGATGTTGTTGAAACTGACAGCAGTTATTTTTATTGTGCGACTGACGGTGTTTATGAGTATGTCAAGGGTGGAAATGAAATTCGACAAATTATTTCCGACGAAGCACACGGTTTACTTTTATTTGATAATGATTTGTATGTCAATCTGTATGACAGTATAAAGAAAGTTGATTTAGATACGCGAATGATAAGCAATGTGTGGGACGTGTCTATGTTAGACAACAAAAATATTATATACGACCATATATTTGGCTTTGAAATACACGATAGTTATTTATATATTTGGTCTTTAGCTAATTCTATATTTAGAGTGAATCTTGAAGATGGTACGGCAGAACCATTTCTAGAAAATGCTTATCCTGTGGTATTTAGAGAAAATGATTGCCTTTATATTGATCACCATGCGACAAATACATTTTCGGTTTATTCTGTAGATTACATAACAAAAGAACAGCGCCTTATACGAGGCGATGGTAAAAATAGTACAGAAAACAAAACTGTCTACATTGACGATTTATTAAAAGTCGGAGAAGATGTTTTTTATTCGGATCGTCCCACAGGAAAAATATATAAATTAAATGATAACGGGGAAGATCAAATCGTTGTAAGTGTTGATACTTCAGCAAATACAGACGCACTCAATTATGTTGATTTTATTTATTCTTGCTCTGAAGAAGAGTTGTACTATAAGGTTATCAACAAAGAAGGTTACAAATTGTATAGGTATAATTCTAATGGAGAAGATTTGTTTATCGATGAGTTTAAAAAAGACGTGAGAATTATAGCAATTACTGAGTCATCTGTTATATATGGCGACGATAATACAGTTGATTGTAAGATTATATCTTCATCTAAAGACAAAAACACTGTTGCTGCATCAACGCCTACACAAACAACTACGACGGAAAAATATACGCTGGTTGTGCAGGGGCAGGACATCACACAAGGGAATTATGTAAATTTTTGTGAAAACCCTAAATATGTTGCATTACCGTTTACCGCAGTGATGAAAGCGTTAGGAGCAAAGATTCAACAGAAGAGTGAAAACATAATTGAACTCAATTTTAACAGTGAAACATTTGTTCTTGATACGAAGGCAGTTACCCTTGTAAAGGCCGAAAGTAGCACCAATTTTATTATTCCGGCGCCGGGCAGCAAGGTATATTATAAGATTGTAGAAAATGAATTTGTTATTGACGATATTACATTTAACACAATTGCAATGATGATGGGGGTTAAACTTAAGGTTGATATTAATTATCAACAGCATATTGTAGAAATTGATTATCAATAACAGGGAGGCCTTTTTATGAAAAAGAAACTAATAGTTGCCATTTCGATTTTATTCTGTGTATCAGCAATAGGTGCGATAATTGTGGCAAATATTCCCCATGTAGAAGCGAAAGAATTGGTTAAAGCTATAAAAGCAGAAAATTGCAACGAAGTTAAAGCGTTACTTGCAGAAGGCGTAAATCCAAATGTGACGACAACTTCTGATTTTTCAGAGTTTATACTTAACATTGTAGAAGATTCAGGAGAACGCCCGATAACAGTTGCTTGCGACACCGGAAATTTAGAAATAGTCGAAATGCTGATTGCTCATGGAGCGACGGCAGAACCTTCAAAAAAAGGTGGTTGGAGCCCCTTGCGCGAAACCTTATTCTACTATCAGCCCGAAGATAAAAAAATAGTTGAGCTGTTATTAGAAAATGGGGCGTTGGTTAATGAAGATTCCGTATATGAGCCTGTGGTTTTTGTTGCGGCAGAAATGATTCCGAAGAAATACGATAAAGAAAAGAGCAGCGGCTCATATTACGTAGGGGATTATGACGCAGAAATAGCACAAGGAATCACAGAAATAGTTTCTTTGTTGTTGGATAAAGGCAATTATGATGTAAACATTAAAAAGAGTAACGGTAACACATTGTTGATTTGTGCGGCGAAAAGCGGCAATAAATATCTTGTGGAATATCTTGTTTCTGCAGGTTGTGATGTGTCTGCCGCGGATGATTTTGGTAAAACTGCTATTGATTATGCCAACGAAGAAGGTTTTGAGGATATTGCCGATTTTCTGTCAAAGGCTATGCAATAAATAAAAAGATAGACAAATGAATCTGTCAATGATAATATATTCGAAATAGTAAACTTTTAAATAAGAAAGGAATATTATCGTGAAAAGATTTAAAACATGTTTATTAGTTTTATTGACATTGCTTGTTGCAGCATCAATGCTGGTAAGTTGCGGACAAAAAAGTGAATCAGAAGCGACGAAGGCTCCCTCTGATTCAACAATAGCTTCATCATCGGCGCCTACAGCAACTTCTACAGCTACTTCCACGGAAAACCCCACAGAAGTACCCACAGCAGCACCTACAGAGGAGCCGACAAGGGCACCTGTAGAGGTAAATAATCCTCCCGAAGGATATAATGCAGAGGACAAAGCTCCGGCTGCCGACTTGTTGGATTTGGTATTTGATGGCGAAACAGCAAAAGACGGCTCGGCGTCGCAGTTTGAAATTACAGCTCTTAATGACCCTGTTGTTGATAAAGACAAGACGATAAACAAAACGGTTGCAGAATTTGCAAAGGAAGACGCATCTATGTATGCGGTATATGATTTTAATTCTTCTGTACATGACAAACTTTCAGATGGCTTTACATTTGAGGTTTATGTTATGCTCTATGACGATACAGTTTACAGCTCCATTCTCGGTTATACACAAGCGGGCGGTGTAAGCATAGATTTTGATGAGAATAGAGGCTCCATAGGATTCGGAATACGTACTCCCGCCGGTTATGTATACCTTTATGATACAGAGCGTATAGATGCGGATGAATATTATCATGTAGTCGGTGTTTATAATGGCAGTGAAATAAGTCTTTATTGCGATGGAGAACTTATAAAAACATCAGCTGCAGGCGAGCTTGTATTCCCGAGTGTAGCTAAAACATATCTTGGCATTGGCGGTGATTTAAGCGGCAATGACCAAGGTGAAGACCAAATGTCAGGAACAATTGCCTTAGCGAGAATCTATTCTGATGCGCTAAATGCATCTCAAGTATATAATCTTTACTTAGAAGCTGTTCAAGGATAATAAATCAACAAAAAAGGGACTGTGATAAAAAACAGTCCCTTTAAAATATCTATATAGAATTATTTTAAATTTTTAAAACTTTCAGGTTCGCCCATAATAAACAGAGTTTCATCTTTTAAAAATATGTGGTCTGCATGAGGCATTGGATTTACTGCGCCATCCTTTTTTGTGGCGAGAATGCTAACATGATATTTGTTGCGGACAGATTTTTCTATAATACTTTTGCCAACCCAGCTCTCCGGAACAGCAATTTCATAAATGGCAATTTCGGGAGTAAGCTCCACATAGTCAAAAATATTTTTGGCACCATATTTTATAGCAAGGCGTTCTGCCATTTCTCTTTCGGCATATACAACATGGTCTGCACCGTTTCTAAGTAAAAGTTTGCGGTGAACATCGCGAGTAGCACGACAAAGAATGAATTTAGCACCGTAATCCTTTAAAAGAACGGTTGTCTCCAAGGCGCTTTGAAAATTATCGCCGATTGCCACAACGCATAAATCAAAATTCTCCACACCTAATGACTTTATAAAAAGCTCATTCGTAGAATCACCGATTTCGATATTATTAATAAAATTAACTGCATTGTCAGCACGTTCTTCGTTTCTTTCAACAGCAAGAACTGAGTTACCCTCTTCGATGAATTTAGCAGCCATGTGTCTGCCAAAACGACCAAGACCTATAATTAAAATTGATTTCATAATAACCTCCTCATTATAAATTAACCTATTTGAATCTTCTCTAAGGGGAGAGAAGAAATTTTCTTATTTCTATTGGAAGAAAATGCCAAGAGCATTGTAATGGAACCGACTCTGCCAAAAAGCATCAAAAAGCAAAGCAGTAAACAGGAAAAAGTGCTCAAAGAAGACGTAATGCCCACAGTGAGACCAACTGTTGCCACCGCAGAAATTGTTTCAAAAAGAGCGTCGATAAAAGAAACGGCTTCGATATGAGAAATAATTACGGCAGAGCTGCAAGCAAGGAAAATATATAGCATAAAAATGCATGCTGCAGTCCTTGTAAGACCCTCTTCAAATCTTCTGCCGAATGCCTCTGTTGATTTCCGGTGACGGAAAGTGGTGACTACGGAAAGTACCAGCACTGCAAGAGTTGTGGTTTTCATTCCGCCGGCAGTAGAACCGGGAGAACCACCAACCAACATTAGACAAATCATTAAAAATTTACCAACATCCGTCAGCTTTGCAAGATCTACAGTATTAAAACCTGCAGTTCTGGCAGAAACTGATTGAAAAATTGACGCAAGAACTTTTTCTGAAAGGGACATTCCGTAGTAGGCGTCGCTGCTATAGCAAAAGCCGAACAAAACAAATGCACCGCCGATAATAAGCAAGATACTTACTACGATTACAATTTTTGTGTGTAGATTCATTCGTTTAAATCTAAACTTAGAGTCAATAATGTTTTTCCATACAAAAAAGCCGAGACCGCCCACAACTATTAATGTGCAGATTATTAAATTTACATACCAATTTGAAGCGACGGAAGTCAGGGAGGAACATTCCGCACGCACTCCCATAAGGTCAAAGCCGGCATTGCAGAAAGCCGAGATGCTGTGAAATACAGAATACCATATTCCTTTTCCTATGCCGAAGGCGGGACAAAAATAAAAAGCCAATAGGAGAGCGCCGAAAAACTCAATTATTAATGTTCCGAATACTATAAACTTTGTCATTTTGACAATGCCGCCTAATTGTGGAGCTGAAATTGAGTTTTGCATAAGAGAACGTTGAGCTAAACCGATATTTCGTTTGGCGACAGTCAATGCTGAAATACAAATTGTCATAAAACCGATGCCGCCTATTTGTATAAGTACAAGAATAGTTCCCTGACCGAAATAACTCCAGTTTGTAAATGTATCGGCACGGATTAATCCCGTAACGCAAGTGGCTGATGTAGCAGTAAAAAAAGAAGTTAAAAATGAAGGTGTTGCACCATCCTTGACAGCAATTGGCAATCTTAGCAATACTGCCCCTAAAAGGATTATAATGCAATAACCTGCAAGGATGATTTTTGTAGGTGATAAATTTTTTAAATAATTTACAAATTTTTGCATTATTTACACTTAGCCTCCTTTATTATATGTTATTTTCTTTTCTTCCATAAAGTAGGAGTAAAGGCGAGCAACAAGGGATATATTTCCAATCTGCCCAAAAGCATGGCAAATGATAATAAAACTTTTGATGGATCGGAAAAACCTGCATAGTTTGCGGCCGGACCTGCTGCTCCGAGACCGGGACCAATGTTGTTAAAACATGAGGCGGTTGCAGAAAAAGACGTCTCAAAGTCGTATTTATCTATAGAAACCAACAAGAATATGACAATTAAAATTACAGAATACAGTGCAAAATATGTTGTTACACCATTTATTGTTTTAGAATCAACTTTTTTACCTTCAAATTTAACCGACTCTACGGAACGCGGATGCAAAGTGTGCTTTAAATCTCTGAAAGCTGCTTTGGCAAGGAGTATGACACGTGAAACTTTGAGACCGCCGGCTGTTGAGCCGGCACAGCCTCCGATAAACATAAGAACCAAGAGTAAGGCTTTTGAAAAGTCAGGCCACAAATTAAAGTCTGTTGTTGCATAACCGGTAGTGGTCATGATAGAAGCAACTTGAAAAGAGGAGTGCCTGATTGCTTCGGAGGCGCTGCTGTATTGTGAATATATGTTTATTGTAATTGCCGCTGTTGAGATTGCAACAATTGCTAAATAACACCAAAGTTCACTGCTTTTTAAGGCTGTTTTTAATTTTTTTGCCAAAATAAGGTAATAAAGATTAAAGTTTATGCCAAACAATAACATGAAAATCGTAATAACCCATTGTAGGTAAGGACTGTAACTTCTGATGCTGTCGGCTCGTACTCCGAATCCTCCCGTGCCGGCAGTACCGAAAGTGTGCACAATACTTTCAAATAGTGGCATTTTGCCGATGCAGAGAAGAATTATTTCTATAATCGTCATGAAGACGTATATAAGGTAGAGAATTTTTGCTGTTTCACGAATTTTAGGCACAAGTTTACCGACGATAGGGCCGGGCATTTCCGCACGCATTATGTGGATTGACCTGCCTGACTCTTGCGGAAAAATAGCCATAATAAAAACAAGCACGCCCATTCCGCCTACCCAGTGAGTAAAACTGCGCCAGAAAAGCAGGCCTTTGCTCATGCTTTCCACGTCGGTAAGTATTGAAGCGCCTGTGGTTGTAAAGCCGCTGACTGTTTCGAAAAAGGCATCGAAAAATGACGGAATCTCACCGCTGATTACAAAAGGCAAGGCGCCGACTACTGACATGAGTATCCAAGCCAAGGCAACAATTGTCATTCCTTCTTTTACATATATCATAGAATCTTTTTTCTTGAATAATTTTGTAAGAAGGAAGCCTGCTGATAATGCGATAAATGCGGAAATAAGTAATGCAAAGAAGCATTTTTCTCTGTAAATTACAGAGGTTAATATAGGCAAAGTCAGAAGTGCAGCCTCAATTTGAAGTATTCGACCTATCATATAAAAAACTATTTGATAATTCATATTGCACCTTACTTCTCTAAAATATCGGCTAAATTCTGTACTCTTTGATTTGCTGCAATTATTATCACGTGATCGCCGGGGAGAATTACGTCGTTTCCGCCGGGGACAATTCTTTTTCGCTCGCGCGTGATGCCGCCGATGAGTATATTTTGTCTGATGCGCAAGTCTTTGAGTGGAATATTAATTATTTTTGCATCTTCGCCCACGATGAATTCCAAAGCCTCCGCGTGTCCGTCCATAACTTTGTATAAAGTCTCAACGCTGCTTCCCAATGAATTTTGAAGCGCTCTTGCATATCTGAGTATAACGTCTGAGACAATTTTTTTAGGTGATATAATCGTATCAAGTCCTAATTTTTCTGCCATTGCGGAAAGTTCGTCTTTGTTGACTTTTGATATAACCTTAGGCACATTTTGAGCTGTCGCGAAAATTGAAATCAATATATTTTCTTCGTCTGTGCCGGTGAGTGATACAAAGGCGTCCATTGTCTGCAGTCCTTCTTCTAAAAGTAAGTCCTGCTGTGTACCGTCGGCATTAATTATGATGGCTTTTGGCAGCAAATCTGCCAAAAGTTCACAGTTGGCTTCGTTACGGTCAATTATTTTGACGGAAATTCCCGTGTTTGTCAGCATTTCCGACAAGTAATATGCAATTCGGCTGCCGCCGAGAAGCATGACGTTTTTGCACTGTTTTTGTGCGAGTCCGATGGCTTTGAAAAGCTTGGAAATCTCAGTATGCGTTGCTGTAAGTCCTACTTTGTCACCGCTTTTTAATACAAAATTACCGTCCGGAATATACACTTCGTTGCCTCTTTGCACACAGCAAAACAGCACCTGCGTCTTGTATTTTTCTCGTATTTCACTGAGTTTAAGGCCGTCCAAGACGGAATCGTTTTTTAATCTCAGCTCAATCATCTCGAAGTTTCTTCTTGAAAATGAATCTATCTTCACTGCGGAGGGGAATTTTAATATATTAAAAATTTCATGTGCTGCCAATCTTTCCGGATTTATGGACAAAGAAAGCTCGAAATAATGGCGCAAACGCCCAAGGCTCTTGTCATTGTACTCGGGATTTCTGATTCTTGCGATAGTGTGCTTTGCTCCTAACTTGCGGGCCAAGAAGCAACTCATCATATTTGACTCGTCTGAGCCTGCCGCAGCAATGAATAAGTCTGCTTCGGAAATACCGGCCTCTTCGAGTATGTCGCTATCGAAGCAATTGCCGCAAACGCCCATAACGTCATAAACGTTTGTTACTTCTTGTATGACATTTTGGCTATTATCTATGGCAACAATATCGTGGCCTTCGGCAACGAGATTTTCAAGAATGGTGGCACCGATTTTGCCGCAACCGGAAATGATAATTTTCATAAAAGCAGTTCCTTTCAAGATTAAAAAGGTTTTAAATACAAAACGGGCATTAACAAATACATTAAAACCCGAATGCTACTATGAGTTGTTATATCACAGAATTAAGTAAAATACAATAATTATATTTGTTGTTAAGCATTTTTGTGAGATTAGTTTGTAGAGTGATAATTCCTATATTTTTTTTGAAATAAGAAAAAATGTAAATAAAAATGAAATATAAGCAAGAGTAAACTGGTTTTTACTATTAGGTATCTAATAAAGTAAAAAAAAGATTTGGATTTAAAAAATAGAAAGTTAAATAGCCAAAAAGTTAATATCAAAACCTATCAAAAATTAATATTGAAAAGCATTGACGAACAGTAGTGCGTGTGATATAATATCAAAACAATAAAGAGAGATCGTAGTTTGTTTAAAGTATTTTCGCGAAACCATATTAGATTTTGAGGGGAGATATGCGGAGTGAAGGTACATTATTCCGACAGAGAAAAAAGAAAGGTAGAGGTATGGGAGAGCGCGTGTTTGCTGTTTAGATTGCAGCAGATAGATTTAAGTCGTTTTGAGCGAGGCAATATAATTGTGAAGAAGTCTTTTCAGAAGCGTGTTTTGCAGGACGGCAGAGTCAAGGTGTATGAGTATCATTATGAAAATATTGACATTTTTGGCAAAGGGCAGATACATTTACCGGTGAGAGGGAAGAAACGTCATAATCCTAATGATCCCAGGTGGCGAATGAGGGACGGGATAAGATATAGAAATGACATTGAATTTAGAATAAAAAATGCGACAATTAAACTTGAAAAAGCGATACAAGAGTTAAATTCTTATAAAAAGAGCACAGAAAATCTTGAGACAATAGAGGATGTAATGATTTCGGTGCGAAGGGCGATGGGGAATAAAGAAAAATACGAGAAGATTCAGAAGGAAAAGCAACGCAAATTCGGTAGGGATTTTTCGGGATATAAAATAGATGGTTTGATTGTGACTGATTTGGGGGAGGAAGTCAGGTCAAAAAATGAATGCCTTTTTGCAAATAAATTGCGTGAAATGAATATTCCGTATTTATATGAGATGAGCATTGGTGGCGGAGTAGTGCCGGATTTTACCTTATTTATAGAAGATAAGGTGTATTTTGTTGAGCTTTTGGGGATGATGGAAAAGGATGATTATAAGGCGAATCAGAAGGAAAAGATCAGAAAATACAGAGAAATGAATATTTGTATGGGGAAACAACTAGTGCTTATTGATGTAACCATGGGATTCAACACTCCAATAATCGAGGGAATTTTGAGCCGGATAGTTGCAGACAGTGTACCGGAAGAAATTGTTGTTGGATTTAATAGAAAAAAACACGATAAAATATTAGCTCGGAAAAAGGCTTTAGATTCTTGGACTGAGGATGACGGGGACGAGTATTAAAAAATTAAAATGAAATATTGAAAGAAGCGGAAAACAGGATTTTGCTTTGAGAATCAAGATTCTGTTTGTTTTGGCATGTAAAAATTTTTTAGAGAGATAAATATAGAGAGAATATATAAAAAAATACATATAGAAAAAAATAGAGAGAATAGAGAATTTAGTTGTGGTTTATTGAGAGTTATTAAAATTTATTATAATTCATTAAAATTTATTATAATCTATTGAATTTTATTTTAATTAATAAATTGATATTAAGAGAGTTTTTTATTTTCTCCTGACGATTTTTACTTAGAGAGGTATATTTAAGTAAAAAAATTGGAATTAGGAGTTTGGGATTGAGAATTTAAGATTAAAGTTGAATATTAGAGGTTGAAGATTAAAGATTGAGAATTGAGAATTGAGAATAAAGAATTAAGATTGAGATTTAAAATTGAGAATGTAAAATCAAGAAACAAGAATCAAAAATCAAGAATCAAGAATTGAGAATCAATCAATTTAAAATATCAAATTTACTTTTGAGCCTCTTCGTGGTATAGTGGGTATCGACAAAATGTAAATACATAAAACCTTGTAAAGCGAAGGTTTTTAAGGAGGAAATACAAAAAATGAAATTAGGTATCGTAGGTTTACCGAATGTTGGTAAAAGTACATTATTCAATGCTCTTACAAAGGCAGGCGCAGAAAGTGCGAATTATCCTTTCTGTACAATTGAACCCAATGTGGGAGTTGTAGCTGTTCCGGATAAGCGCCTCGATAAATTGGCAGAGATGTACAATCCTGAGAAATATACTCCCGCTACAATTGAATTTGTAGATATTGCGGGTCTTGTAAAAGGCGCCAGCAAGGGAGAAGGATTGGGCAATAAATTTCTCTCACACATTCGTGAGGTAGATGCAATTGTACATGTTGTAAGATGCTTTGAAAATGACGATATTATAAGAGTAGAGAATTCCGTATCACCTAAAGGAGATGCAGAAACAATAAACCTTGAATTGATTTTCTCCGATATAGAAATGATAGAAAGAAGAATTGAGCGTACAGGCAAGATGGCAAAAAACGGAGATAAAAAGCTTCTTGCAGAAATACAGCTCTTGCAAAGCATAAAATCTCACCTCGAAGGCTTTTTACCTGTAAGAGCAATGGAACTATCCGAAGAAGAAAGAGATTATGTAAATTCACTGTTCCTACTCACAAGCAAGCCTGTAATATATGCGGCCAATATTTCCGAAGATGACGCGGCAGATCCTTTTTCAAGTCCATTGGTACAAGAACTGGCGGCTATTGCAGAAGCAGAAAAAGCACAACTTATTACTGTCTGCAGCAAAATGGAGGAAGAAATGTCTGCTCTTGACGAAGAAGAAAAGAAGGCATTTTTGGCAGAATTCGGCATTGAAGAAGCAGGCCTTTCACAGCTTATTACAGCAGGATACAGAACACTTGGCCTTATCAGCTTCTTAACTGCAGGTCCTAAAGAAGTTCGCGCGTGGCCTATTAAATCAGGCACCAAAGCCCCCGGCGCAGCAGGAAAGATACATTCCGACTTTGAAAGAGGCTTTATACGTGCGGAAATTGTTGCTTACGACGACCTAATGGCTTGCGGCACATACAATGCAGCAAAAGAAAAAGGCCTTGTTCGCTCAGAAGGCAAAGAATACATTATGAAAGACGGAGACGTTACCCTCTTTAGATTTAATGTATAATTAGTTTATAATCCAGTGTTCATTGGCACCTTTAGTTATTTTACCGGCTTGGTACGCAAACTCTATTGCATTGGCAAAAAGAGCAGTCAGTACCGAGCCGGATCTTGTATATCCCATTATTTTTGCCGCTTCACGAATCAAATCCTCTTGGGCAAGACTAACTTGTTCGGAAAGCACGCGGCAGACGGCATTTGCAGCTTCTTGCACAGGAACAAATTCCGCATCGCGACGGTTTTCATCTGTACCACTTGTACGGAAAGTGCTGTAGCTCTCAGGTGCTGTGCTCTCATGCCAATAAATTTTTTCAAAATCATATAATGTGAACTTGACATCAAGCTCATTTATTAAACTAACGATTTTACCGTGCATTTTGGTGCCGGCTCTTGTGATTCCGAAGCTTTGCACAATGCGCCTGATAAGCAAATCCTCGCAAATGGGGGCTTCCTTCTTTAAAACAGCAGAAATTTTACTTTTTATTTCTTTGTCATATTTGGGAAGCATAAACTCCTCAGGAGTGATAATTTTTTCTTTTAAAACAGCAGTCTCGTACTGCGGGATTTTTGTAGATTTTGCTGTTACGAGCTTTTTTAAAGTAATATCATCTTCATTGAATAAAGATTCTACATCGTAATCCATCTCAAAAGAACCACTCTTTATGGCATCAATTGCGTTTATAAGCCTTTCGGTTTCTTTTTTGGGGTTTTCCCACCAATCTACAGACCAAACACGAAGAATATTCCAACCCAATCCGTTAAGAACACTGATTTGAGCAATCTCACGATCTCTCGTTGTTTTGGCGGTACGATAGCCCTTGCCATCAAGTAATATGCCCAAAAGATATTTTTCGGGGTTGTCGTTGTCAATTACACCGATATCAATTCTGTATTCCGACTTTCCGACGAATTTCTCCGTTTTGTAACCATGTTGATGAAGTGCCTCGCAGATTGCATCCGAGATACCTTTGTCCGGAATATTTTTGCCAAATAATGAAGTGTTATTTACAGACAACGCTTTGCCGGCAGCATATTCAAGGAATTCCTTAAGAGCAGCAACACCTTGTGCGTTTGAACGTGAAAGATCAATATGTTCCGGCAAAAGAGCAGAATAAACAGTCATTTCGTAGCGCGCTCTCGAAATTGCCACATTAAGCCTTCTCCAACCGCCGTCTCTGTTAAGAGGACCGAAATTCATATAGACTTTACCGTCTTTATCCGGTCCGTAGCCTACGGAAAACAATATAACATCTCTCTCGTCACCTTGCACATTTTCAAGGTTTTTAATAAATAAAGGCTCTTCTGACTCATAAACCCATTTCTCTAAATCTCGGTCATTTCTGCAAGCCTCTGTAAGAAGGTCATCAATAAGGTTTTGTTGAGAAATATTAAAAGTAACAACACCAACACTCATTTTAGAACGCTCAGGATCGTGGCAACCCTTTTTTAAATCTTCAATAATTGCTTCTGCTTCCGCAAGATTCTGACGTGTCTTGCCACGATCAAAAATACCATTAACGGGAACAAGGCGAACCTTGGACTCCCTGTCATTAATAGAAGGGAAGGTGTATAATTTATTATCATAGAATTGACTGTTGCTAAAGGCAATAAGGCTTTCATGCCTACTCCTGTAATGCCAAAGCAAATGAGTCTGAGGCATACTAAGAGCAAGACAATCATCAAGAATACTCTCTAAATCTTCTGCTTCAAAATCCTCCTCATCCACTGTATTTGTAGCAAAGAAAGAAGTAGGAGGCATTTGTTTGGGGTCGCCAACAATAACAGCATCCCTGCCTCTGGCAAGAACACCTACAGCCTTGCACGTAGGAAGCTGTGAAGCCTCGTCAAATACAACAATATCAAAAGGCTCTCTCTTCGGGTCAAGATATTGAGCCGCCGAAATAGGACTCATAAGCATACAAGGACAGAGCAAAGGTAATAGATTAGGTATTTGCGAGAAAAGCTTTCTGATGCTGATACCTCTGCCACCGCTTCGTATAGCCTTTTGCAATATTCCAAGTTCTGAGCTTTGAGAAGCCTCTTTTGCAAAATTAGGAATCTTAGCAGCCAAGCGACAGAAAATTTCTTTTTTTGTAAGAGCTGTAAGCTCCGCATCCATCCTCTTAAATTGCTCGATTTTTTCGTTGAACACACTTCCGCTAAAGGCGGTAAGGGCCGGCTCGGAATCAATGATTTCATTTATAAGGCCACTGATAAGAGCCTTTTTATATGCCGGTATAACATTTTCGTGTTCCAAACCTGAACAATATGCGTCAATAACACCATCTAATCCTTCTCTTTTTGCATCGGTTGCCATTGCATTCCATGTAATGTGGTCTTTTAAAGCATCAGCATTTAATAATACAGTATCACACATTTTTATTTGGTCGCTGTACCAGCAGTCGCTTTCAGCTTGCTGTATGCAAAGCGTTTCGTATAAATCTTCCTTTTTACTGCAAAATTCATCTACGGAATGCTTGGCGGCTTCCAACACACCATTAAGCTGTTTTACGGCAGCATATTCTATGCGAACATTGTCGGAATTATGCAGCTCTTCCAAAGTAGCAGCACTTGCTTCTGCAATATCAATTTTAGCCAATATATCCTTCCAATCAGTATTTGCCCCTTGATATAAATCATCAAGTTGCATTCCGCATTGCGCAAAAAGAGTATCTGCCTCTTTTTTCTGTGCCTGATAATTTGCCAAAATTGTAAATTGAGTTCCCAAAAGCTCCTTAGCAATAGGTTTTATCATGTAAGCAGAAACTTTTTTTGACAACTTTCTCAAGCCCATGAATTTAGGTATAAGCCACTCCGCATTTGCTTCGTTAAATTCACACAAAAGAGCCTTGCCATCCTGCAGGAAAATATCCTCAGTCCAGTTTGCCAAAAGCTGTTGTTTCATATCATTAATTTGTATGTACAGCTTGGCAGTTTCTCTCGTATCACATAAGAGTCTTTTTATATTTGTTGAAACAGCCCAACTGCGGGGTAAATCAAACCATTTTGTAAGCTCCCATATAGTTTTTGCCACGCATTCCGTTTTGGAATACGTCTCAGGAAGAATAATATTTGTAACTTTACATAAATCTTCACAGCAAGCGTGAAAATCCATAAGTGCCTTTTTGTATGCAGTTATTTTCTCAGTAAAGGTTGTTTTAAGCTGTCGAGAATATTGTGTAAGTCCAATATCCTTCAGAGGATTTTCACAAGGGTGTCCTATCACCTTAGCAGCAGCCACAAGCCTTTCTAAAACAGTGCTGTGGGTGTCTATATCTTCCGCTGTAACAGATAATATAAAATCTGAGGAAAATTTGACGGAATCAGGCGCGCTTTTCACAGTTTCATATTCATTTATAAGTTCATAAAGCGTTTTGCCGCATTTTTGCTCTTTGTGCAAATAGGAGGAATATTCATCCAGCTCTTTACGAGTGTCAGTAATTTTTTCTGCCTTTACCTGAAAATCCTCAGATGTTACATGCTTTGTGATTTCCGAAACGATTCTTAATTGCTCTAAAACATCCTTCTTTTTAGATTTGTTAGAGTGAAGCTCCAAACAAAAAGGACCTATTCCTATTGCGGAAAGCCTTTTGCGCACAACCTGCAGAGCAGCCATTTTTTCAGCCACAAAAAGAACAGTTTTTCCTTGCGCAAGAGCATTGGCAATTAAAGCTGTAATCGTCTGTGATTTGCCTGTTCCGGGAGGTCCGTGGAGAACGAAGCTTTCTCCGCTCACGGCTGCTTCTATGGCAAATAACTGCGAAGCATCAGCCGGCAAGGGTAGGAATACATTGTTTTCTGAAACACGTTCGCCTATTTCCATATCGGTTGCAGACCAAGAAAGCTTACCATCTATAAGACTTTTTACGATTTTGTTTTTTTCTAAATCCTCAGAGCGATTTTTTATATCGTTCCACATTACGAATTGAGAAAAAGAATATATACCCAAATATGCCGACTCTAATACATCCCAACCGGATTGCTCCATCACGGCATTTCGTAATATCGTAAGAACTTTTCTGACGTCTATTCCGTGTTCGTCCATCGGAAGAGGATCGAGACCCTTTACATCTATGCCAAAATCCTGCTTTAATTTCTCTAACATTGTAATATTTACATGAGGTTCATCGTCTCTGAGTCGTATGATGTATCCTTGACCGGCACCTTTACGAATCATCTCGATAGGAATCATCATTAGCGGAGCGTATCTTGCTTTTGTGCTTTTTGATGTTTCGAACCAACGCAAAATACCTAAAACAAGATAAAGTGTATTGGCACCATTTTCTTCTAAGGCGGTGCGTGACGCTCTGTATAATTCCTTTATTGCTTTAGGAAGCTCCGTTTCGCTAAGAGAAGAACGCAGACGATTGCTTTTAAATTCTGTTTTTATCAATTCGCCGGAATTACCTAAGTCGTGAATATTTTCAAAACTTATATCGCTCTGCGGTATGTGCCAGTTTTCAGGTCTGGGCTGTATAGAAAAATCGCCGCCGTCAAAAAGAGCATTTTCCAATTCGTCCAGTGATGATGTAAGTATGGGTACGGTAGTTTTGGAAAGACGCATATTAATGAGTGCATTTCTTAAGCCCAAATCAAGCAGCTTGCGCTCCCACTGCAATTTCTTCGAGGAGGTTTGTGCTTTTGTTTGAGCAGAGTCCTCTTGTATGATTTCTTGTTTTTTTATTTTCTCAGGTGCGGACGTTATTTCTGATTCACAAAGATTCGGTCTTTCAACATGCCAACCGGTGTCGGTTGCAATACGTTGGGGCAGAGGCGATATTCCGCAAAGACGAGCTTTTTTTACATCTACTGCGTATTCGAATTCTGCAGACGAAATAAGTCTTTTCTCTGCTTGCTCTTTTGCTATGTCAAAATCTGTGGTGCTCTTGCCTGCAAGGGATAATGTACTCTCGAATACTGCTATTTCATTTATGCCTTTTGCTAATCTCTTCGTAACGGCTGAAACATCATATTGAACGGTTTCCGGAAAGGTTTTGTCTTCTAGCCAAACTCCCGGGAAAATATGGCCTTTTTCCATTATGAGAAGAGGGTTAAGTCCTGCCGATTCTAAACAGGCCGCAAATAAGAGCGTTGATTCAAGACAATTACACATTTTTTGTTGCATAACATCCTCACAAAGTCTCACGCGCTGGCCTACTTCGTGTAACCCTGCAGGTGATACGGAATACACTAAATTCTGCTCTTGTACAGCGCCGTAAAAAGCTGCTGCTTGAGTTAGCACTCTGTTTGGGTCTTGCGTTTGATACGCGGTAAAAGATGGTGAACCTGTCCACTTTTCCAACAGTTGTGATGCACGAACTTTTATTTTTGTGATTTCGGGATGATTTGGAGTTATATATGCTCCGATAAGGTCAGGAAAGTATTCTGAACCTTGCCATTGATCAAAGGCTAAAGCAGTAATATGTCTTTGTTCGGAATATAGTTCTTCATTATCTGCAGTAATGCTCACAGTAAGCACGCCGACAACACGCTCTGTAAGGTTGCCGAGGTATTCCGTATTAAGCAAAGGAGAGATATCCTTAACCGAAAGGGAACTGTTCGCAGGAATATAATCTATGTGCTTTGTGAAGGGAAGTATGATTTCCGGAGAAGAAGCGATTTTTATTTCTGCATTTTCATATGTCACATCAGCATCGTTTTGAATTTTAAACGATTGAATAAATGGGATTTTGTTTTGCTGCAAGGCATAATTTACCACATCAACAACGGAAATATTTAATGAAATTTTATTACGCATAAAATGTTTTCCCTCCCGAATAGCATTCGATTATGCATACGCATATACATGTGATAAAATATCACATTTTTAAGTTAATGTAAACTAATAAGATATCGAAGAGTAATATGCAATTGGATACTTGAAAACATCTCATATATTGTATCGCAAATGTTTTTGCGAATTAAGCACAAAAAAAGGAACCGAGTTTTTGTGTCTCGATTCCTTTTTTTATACTATTTCCAAAATTTTATTTTTGCAATTTTGCCATATCGTTTTTGCGAATTTCCACACGTCTTACCTTGCCACTTATGGTCTTGGGAAGCTCGCTTACGAATTCCACAATTCTCGGATACTTATAGGGAGCAGTATGTGTTTTAACATACTCCTGGATTTCTCTCTTGAGCTCATCAGAACCGTCCTTGCCCTTGACGAGAACAACGGTTGCCTTTACTATCTGACCGCGTACTTCATCGGGAACAGGAGTGATTGCACATTCGAGAACGTAGGGAAGCTCCATGATAACGCTTTCGATTTCGAAGGGTCCGATGCGGTAACCGGATGATTTGATAACATCATCGATACGTCCGACATACCAAAGGTATCCGTCTTCGTCCATCGTAGCTTGGTCTCCGGTATGATAGAAACCGTCGTGCCAAACCTCGTTGGTCTTTTCGTCATCTAAATAATATCCAATGAAGAGTCCACAAGGAGCTTTGCCGTCTTTTACGCGGATGCAGATTTCGCCGGTGTCACCTGTCTTGCATTCGTTACCGTCGGGATCAAGAACCACAACGTCGTAAAGAGGACTTGGTTTACCCATAGAACCAATCTTGGGAGTAGAGCCTACGAAGTTTGCGATAGAAAGGGTTGTTTCGGTTTGTCCGAAACCTTCCATGATAGTAAGACCGGTTGCTTTCTTAAATTGATTGAATACTTCCGGGTTTAGTGCTTCACCTGCTGTTGTTGCGTATTCGATGGAAGAAAGATCATACTTGGACAGATCTTCTTTGATAAAGAATCTGTACATAGTAGGAGGAGCGCAGAAGGTAGTGATATGATATTTTGCGAACATCGGAAGGATGTCTTCTGAATGAAATCTGTCGAAGTCATATGTGAATTGTGCTGCTTCGCAGAGCCATTGACCGTAGAGTTTGCCCCAAAGAGCTTTACCCCAACCGGTGTCGGAGATTGTAAAGTGAAGTCCATTGGGATTTACATTATGCCAATGCTTTGCAGTAGGATAATGGCCTAACGCATATTTGTAAGAATGGGTTGCGATACGTGGATAACCGGTTGTGCCGGATGTAAAGAGCATCAGCATCGGTTCGTCACCGCAAGGAGAGTTCTCGGTGCGGTCATAATGTGTACTGAAGCGTTCCATTTCAACGTTGAAGTTACGCCAACCTTCTTTTTCTCCGCCGACCAAAATCTTTACCATACCGGGGTAATTTGCTGCGGCCTTTTCAGCCTCGACAGATACATCACCGTCGGCAGTGCAAACAATAGCCTTAACTCTTGCTGCCTTATATCTATAATCAAAATCATGTTCTACAAGTTGATTTGTTGCGGGGATAGCGATAGCACCGATTTTGTGAAGAGCCAACATACAGAACCAGAATTGATAGTGACGCTTGAGGACAAGCATGACGGTATCACCCTTTTTGATGCCAAGAGATTCAAAGTAGTTTGCAGTCTTTGCAGAATACTTCTTCATATCGCTGAAGGTAAATTTTCTGTCGGTCTTGTCATTGGCTACCCACATCATAGCGAGCTTGTCAGGATTCTTCGCTGCGATAGCATCAACACAATCAAACGCAAAGTTGAACTTATCGTCATTCTTGAACTTAATACCACTGAATACTCCGTTTTCATCGTAGAAGGATTCAATGAAGTTATCAGCAACTGTTGCTGCAGTATCGTTTTTCTCGACAGCCTTAGGAGCATTATACGCAATTTCCGGATATTCTTCGCTAACAAGACCATCTTGTGGATTGAGAACCACGGCGTGGAACTCACAGCCGCCTTCGCTCACTGCGATCATGCCGTGAGGAATCAAACTGTTATAGAAGATGGAATCGCCTTCGTGGAGAACGTCCACATGGCTACCTACCTGTACTTTGAGGGAACCCTTAACTATAACATCAAATTCCTGACCGTTGTGGGAGCTGAGCTTCATAGGTGCATCCTGTTCGTCGGCGAGATAGGGGAATTTAACAAGGAATGGCTCGGCAAGCTTTTCTTTGAACTTGGGGGCAAGGTTGTTGTACTCAACGCCGTGCTGTTTTAAGATTTTTAGACCTTCGCCTTTTCTTGTGATGGCAAAGGAGGTGAGTGTTGAGCTTCTTCCTTCAAGTAGGTCAACAACTTCAACGTTGCAAGCCTTGGCACATTTGTAAATAAACGTAAAACTGAAATCCGTGCCACCTTGTTCCAACATGCGATATTCCTCAACTGACACACCGGTAAGCTTGGCAAGCTCTTCCTGTGTATATCCTTTTGCTTCGCGCAGGTCTTTGATTCTACCTGCTACCTCTTTCAAACTGTAATCCATTTTTGTGTCTCCTTTCATTTTTGACTTTTTTGTCTAATGGTTACAAATTTGAATAAAACAAAAAAACTCGCCTCAAAAGAAAACCTTTGAGACGAGTTATATAACCCGCGGTACCACTCAAATTGCGGAAATGTTATTCTCCGCCACTTTCCGAGCTCTAACAAGCCCTTTGCCTTTACGCAGCATTACGGAAGGAGCCTACTCGGCTTTCGCCTTTCGATCCTCCGACTCAGAAGTGATAAGTCATTGGAAAAATTCACTGTTGTCTCACACCACCCGACAACTCTCTGTAAAGTTTCAAATCCCGACCGTCTTCGTCATAGTCGTTTTTTGCGATATTCAAATTTGACACGCATTTTAGCACGCAAAAGTGCACTTGTCAATATCTTTTTTAGAATTATTAAAAAAAATTTTTAATAATTCAACTCACGAATTTACAGAATAGTCCTTCTTAAATCCATGTGCACCAAAGATTTTCCACTGACCAACGCCCAGACGACCGATGATTGCCTTTCTCTCCTCCGAGCAGAGTTTTGGATCGGTATCAACGGAAGTCATTAAGATTGGGGCATATTGGTTGTACTCAGCTTGTTCGGGAGTCAATCCGTGTACATTGATATATATGTCACCTGTGATAGCAATATGCTTGGCATAATCTATCAAAACTATTTCACCGGGCAGATGACCGCCTTTTCCCTCGTATACCTCAAAATGCAGTTCTTCAAAATCAAAGAATCCAATTTGCGTCAGAGGCTCCTTCAAGTTCTCAATGTTATTTCCCAACACCTTGATCTTTTCGGGATTGGTAGCCTTATAGGAGGTTAGAATCTTGCAGATGTTGATATACGGCTTATGGAGAGGATTCTTTTCTCTAAAACCGTCATTCCCAAGATATTCGTTCTTCAAGCAAAGCGCCGTCTTAGGACTTGCAATGATTTCATCGAACAGGGGTAGCAAGCCGCAATGGTCAACATCCGCGTGGGTTACAAGGATGGTTTTCTTAATCGCATCAAAGTTCGGAATAACCTTGCGTATCGTTTCAAGCATCTCGTCACTATAGCAGGCATATCCACTATCCACAAACAGAACCTTATCATTGCTCTTTATAATGAGTGTATTACTTCCACAGGGTGGCTCAATCAGTATAAACTCGGTGTTATCAGATATCTTATGCGTACTGACTCTTGGCATAAAGGCTTTCCCTTTGGATGCACCGAGCAACTCTGCAAACTTACTGATGCTGTCAAATGTTCTGTATGGGGAAAGACCTTGCTCATCCAGCGTTTGCATTGCAAGGTTGACGTGTACCAAAAGCTCACGGCTGATTTCCTCAGAAAGTCCCATCGTTTGGGAAAGTCCCATAACGTAGGTGTTGTAGAAAATGCTGTTGTCGTAGACTTTTTCCGAACTGTTGTAATTAATCACACGAACCTTACATAGCTTTTCTGCTTCAGTAAGAAACTCTGATATTTTATCAACGTCCTCAACATACAGCCCCATCTTGAAGTACTGATAATCTGTACCGTTTTCCTGGGAACTGATGTAGGAGATGTTGAAATTAAAATCGCTGATTAAAGTCAATACGTTGGTTACACTACCGGGGACATCCTCAAGGCAGAATTCAATCAACACAATACTTGTTTTGGTTGCACTGCCTTGCAGATAGCCGATCTTCTCAAGCTCAATATCTGCTTTTCTTAACTGTTCTTCTGTGCCTTCTGCGTCAATGAACAATGTATGAGAGTCAACTGCTTTATTGTAACTTACACGAGTAATGTTAACACCCAAAGCTGAAAAACACTTACTCGCTTTCAGAAAAGCACCGATATCATCGGGCATTGACGTTACGTAAGTTTTCTTCAAAGTATATCACCTCTATTTGCGATGCCGTCTGATTACGGAATTCTGCACTTTACGATAGCCTCGGTAACATTCGTCAGAACAAGTTCTCCATTTTGATTGTATGCTTCTATTGTAACCTCGACCAGTCCGTTTTTTGCATTTCTTCTCATAAGGTTTGTAATAGTTGCTTTTCCGGACAACACATCATCCGCAAACACGGGTTTCAGCCACTCTATCTTGGTAGATTTTCCTGCGAGAAGTGCATCGCCGAAGAAATCTACCTCAAGATACTTTGCCCATACAGACATAAAAGACATTACACCGGGAGCAATCAATTTTCCAAAAGGAGTTTTCTTGGCATACTCCTCGTCGGTGTGAAGCGGTATATTATCATAATCATGGGCAAAAGCCATCATTTTATCTTTTTCAATAACAGCAGGTTCGGTATCTACCGTCATTCCTACTTGCAGTTCATCAAAAAACATGATACACCATCCTTATATATCTACCATTATGAGTTTGATATTTATGAATCCCATTACTTCATTGCAAATAACATTAAAGTTTATTTACATCCGCTTCGGTTACAATCTTAAAACCGGCATTTGCAAGAACAGTTTCTGCTGCAATATTGTTCTCAACACGGATAACCACGTAAGCGTGTTTCTCGGTACGAGCCATAAAAGCATAGAGGTATTCTATATTGATTTTGTTCACATCAAGCACTTTGAGAGCTTCGGAGAGTTTTCCGGGTTCATCGCCGATTTTTACACCGACAACATCGGTAATTTTAATAAGATATCCTTCCTCTTTCAAAATTTTTTCTGCTGTAGCTTCATCATTCACAATCAGACGAAGAATACCAAAATCCTGTGTCTCAGCAATAGAAAGTGCTCTGAGGTTAATGTTGTGTTTAGAAAGCGTATCTGTGATAGACACGACTGTTCCTTGTTTATTTTCAACGAATACTGTTAATTGTTTAATAGCCATTTGTTTATCTCCCTTCTGTTATTATATGAGTTTTCTCTTATCAATTACACGAACAGCCTTGCCTTCGCTTCTTGCGATGGTCTTGGGTGCAACAAGATGAACGGCGGGATTGATTCCCAACATAGCCTTTATCGCATTGGCGAGGGCCTTTTCCATCGCAATAATATCGGTCACTTTATCGGTGAACTTCTCGGGAGTCATTTCTACATTGATCTCGAAGGTATCAGTGTTCTTGACACGATCAACAACGATTTGGTAGTTAGGCTGATAACCCTCGTTCAAAAGGACTGTCTCAATCTGGCTCGGAAATACGTTTACACCACGAATGATAAGCATATCGTCTGTTCTGCCCATGGGTTTTGCCATTTTGATAAGTGTTCTTCCGCAAGAGCACTTTTTACGGGAAAGAACGCAGATGTCACGGGTACGATAACGGAGTAGTGGGAACGCTTCTTTGTCAAGCGATGTAAATACAAGTTCACCCTTGGAACCTTCGGGAAGAACTTCTCCGGTATCGGGATCAATAATCTCTGCGTAGAAATGGTCTTCGTTTATGTGCATACCGGTTTGTTCTTCACACTCGAAGGACACACCGGGGCCGGTAGTTTCGGTAAGACCGTAAATATCGTATGCCTTGATGCCGAGAACTTCTTCTATTCCATGACGCATTTCTTCAGTCCAAGGCTCTGCACCGAAAATACCTGCCTTAAGAGGAATCTGATCGGGGGTATAACCTTGTTCCTTCAAAGTCTCGCCGATATATGCAGCATAGGAAGGAGTACAGCAAATGATAGAGGCATTCAGGTCCATCATAAACTGAATTTGTCTCTCGGTGTTGCCGGAAGACATCGGAAGAGTTAAACAACCGACCTTATGAGAGCCACCGTTAAGACCGGGACCGCCGGTAAATAGACCATAACCGTATGCAACCTGACAAACATCCTTCTTTGTGCCACCTGCAGCAACAATTGCACGTGCACAGCAATCTTCCCACAAGTCTATATCTTTCTGTGTATAGAACGCAACGACGCGACGGCCTGTTGTACCGGATGTAGACTGAATGCGGACACAATCCTCCAAAGGTTTGGCAAGCAATCCGTAAGGATATGCATCGCGCAGATCTGCTTTGGTGAGGAATGGAAGTTTGTGGAGGTCATCAATGCTATGAATATCCTCCGGTTTCACGCCTTTCTCATCCATAAGGTTACGGTAATAAGGTACGTTCTCATAAACATGCTTAACTTGTTTGACGAGTTTTTCGGACTGAAGTTTTTTCATTTCTTCAATCGGCAAGGTTTCGATTTCTTTCTGATAGTAGTTTTGTGCCATTTTTGACCACCCTTTCTGCTTTCTTTGAAGCATAAAATTTTTCGTTGATTTCGGAGTGTAAAGGGAAAACAAAAAGTCCTCTGCATTCCGATTAAGAATACAGAGGACGAGATAATCTCCCGTGGTACCACCTCAGTTCGCCACTACCTCACGATAGCGACCTTTTCAGGTACTAACATACCTTTGTTCTATGACGGGAACTCCCGTTGCCTCCTACTAAAGAGATATCTCTTATTCAGTGCACTGCTAACAGAATGAATTCGGAAGGATGTCCGCTTTGCCTCGCACCTACCGGCAACTCTCTCCAGATTCTTTCCAACCTACTAGTTTCTGATCTTCGCATTTATCATGATAACGTATTTAATTGTTCCCCGTTATAGTAACACATAATTTTAAAAAGTCAACACCCAATCGATATTGACTTATAATGTTTAAATCAATTAAAATGTGTAGGACAGCAATTCATTGGGAGGTCATAAATGTGGCAAGAGTAAAGATATGTTTGGACGCAGGACATTACGGTAAATACAATCGTTCTCCGGCTGTTCCCGAGTATTACGAATCTGATATGAATTGGAAACTTCATTTGATGCTTAAAGCAAGACTTGAAGAATATGAGGACGTGGAAGTTATTCAAACAAGAGAGAATCAAGAGACGGATAAGACTCTTTTTGAAAGAGGCTGCATGTCAGAGGGTTGTGATTTGTTTTTGTCAATACATTCAAATGCTGTGGATGATTTTGTACATGAGGAAGTTGACTATCCAAAATCTATTGTGCAATTGGACGGCAAAGGTGACGTATTGGGACAAAAGCTCGGAGAGTGTGTGAAAGAGCTTATGGGTACAAGACAAGACGTACTTTTATTTAAAAGAGAGCACCAAGGAGGAGAATATTACGGTGTTTTGCGTGGTGCGGCTGCCGTAGGAACAACGGGTATTATTCTCGAACACAGTTTCCACACAAACACAAAAATGACAAAGTGGCTCCTTAATGATGAGAATCTTGCGGAAGCAGCGAAGAGAGAAGCTAAAGTCATTGCAGAATATTTTGGATTGAAGAGGAAGCAATAATGGAATACAAACTTATTGTTTTTGATTTAGATGATACTCTCGCGGTGACGGGAGAGGCAATATTACAGCAAGACACAGAGCTATTAAAAATAATCGAGAAAACAGGAATAAATATTGCGATTTGTTCAGGTAAGCCTGTTTACTACCTTTGCGGATTTATGCGCCAGACAGGATTAAATAATGCAATAATGTTAGGGGAGAATGGTGCTGTTACACAATTTGGTATATCATTGCCTCCGCAAAAATTCATATTTACACCACATCCGATTGAGGCGGATAAGGAAATTGTTTTTTTAAAGAAAAAATTTGATGAGCTTATATCTGATATATGGTATCAGCCCAACCAAGTAGGGTTGACGCCCTTTCCGAAGAATGAAAAAGAATTTGAGATTATTCAAGAATGCATAGATGCAAATAAAGGCAGTATAGAACATTTAACAGTTTACAGACATGCGGATTCTTTCGATATTACACCATCAGGTATAACGAAGTATACAGGGCTGAAGCAACTTGGAAAAATAATAAATGTTAAACCTGAGGAAACCATAGCGGTAGGAGATGGTGTGAATGATTATCCTATGTTTGAGTATGCGGGGTATTCCGTAGGAGTACATGTGAAACAAACACAAGCAGTAAACATTAACTTCCCTACAGTAACAGAAGCTTTATCGCATATTATTGAGATAATTTGAATTGAAATTCATGCGTGGAAAGTGTATATTTATTATGTAAAAAGCAATAGTGGCTGAAAACAACAAATGAAAGGAATTTTTGCTTTGTATATTTGTGCGCTTGTGGGAGCCAGCGGAACGGGTAAAAGTTACCGTGCAATAAGAGTGGCGAAGGAACATAACATAGAATATATCATAGATGACGGGCTTTTGATTCGCGGAAATGGGGTAGTGGCAGGTAAGTCGGCAAAACGCGAAAAGACAAGAGTCGGTGCTGTGAAAACTGCTGTTTTTTCAGATGATAGTCATACTTTTGCTGTTTCTGAGGCACTTAAAGAAAACAAAGTCGAAAGACTTTTGATTCTCGGCACATCAGACGGAATGGTGGAAAAAATTGCAAAAAGGCTGGGGCTTCATGGTATTGATGAAACTGTGTACATTCAGGACATTTCCAGCGAATATGAAATTCAACAGGCGCTTAATATAAGAAAAACAGAAGGTAAGCATGTAATTCCCGTTCCTACATTGGAGCTGAAGAAAAACTTTTCCGGCTATATGTTGGACCCGCTTAATATTTTGCGAAGAAAAGGTCTTGGCGATTATGAAATGCTTGGAGAAAAGTCTGTTATAAGACCTACTTTCAGCTATATCGGCAGATACACAATATCAGACTACACGATATATCAATTAGTTGAGCACGTTACAAGAAAGTGTGAGGGGGTAGCGAACATAACACGTTTCAGAGCAGAAAAATCAGAGGATGGTATTCGTGTGGAGATGGATTTGGTTTTATATTACGGCTACAAAATAGCAACTGTTTTTAAAGAAATAAGAAAAGCAATTGCCAAAGAAATAGAAACTGTAACATCTTTGAATGTTTCCGGAGTATCACTTACAGTAAAAAGCCTTTCTTTAAAGAATGACTATAAAAATAAAAATGAGGATTTTATAACAACATGAAAGAAACAATTTATACAATTCCCGTAAACGAAGCTTTTGAGACGCCTTGCGAGTGCCCTATGTGCAAGCTGGAAAACAGGTTTGAAAATGACCGTGTCAATTATTATCTTGGCCCTTCTTTAATGGAGCCTGATAACAGAATAGAAACTAACGAAAGTGGTTTTTGTGCCAAACATTTTGCCATGATGTACGATACAAGGGCAAACAGACTTGGGCTTGGCTTAATAATACACACTCATATGCAAGAGCAAAATGCCAAAATCGAAAAATTGGCAAAATCAGCAGAAACAGAAACCTCAGCTAAAAAAGGTTTTTTTGCATCGCTTAAAGGCGGTGGAGATAATGCAAAAGCTGCAGAAAATTTATTGAAGTACATAGAAGAGCAACAAAAAGAATGTTGTATATGTCGCGATCTTGTAAAAACTATGGAAAGATACTGTGAAGTTATTACGTATATGTATTTTGCAGAAAAAGATTTTCGTACAAGATTTGATGACGGATTGGGTTTTTGCATGCCTCATTTTGCTATGCTTGTTGAAGCTGCCAAGAAGAACCTCTCCGGCTCAAGGCAGGAAGAGTTTTTGGGAAAACTTGTTAAGATGCAAATTGCCAATTTAAGGCGTATCGAAAATGAAGTTGAGTGGTTTACAAAGAAGTTTGATTACAGGAACAAAGATGCCGATTGGGGCAACTCTCGTGATGCTGTTTCCAGAAGTATTGAGAAGCTTACAGGTATAACCGGTCTTGAAAAATGAAAATATCAGCCATAGAAAAGAAAACTGAATACGGACTTTCTATCATAGAAATACGCGGATGTGATGAGTTTGAAACTGCCCATATTTTTGAGTGCGGTCAGTGTTTTCGTTGGAATTTTCTACCTGACAGCAACGCCGGTGGTGATATGTTTTTCGGTGTGGCCGGCGGAAAAGCAGCGGCTGTTTCTACTTTTAGCGAAAATGGCAAGAAGGTAATTGTAATTGCTAATTCCACTTTACAAGACTTTGATGACTTTTGGTGTGATTATTTTGATTTTAAACGAGATTACGCAGAGATAATAAATATTTTAGCAGCCAAAGACAAATATTTAAAAAAAGCAACAGAATTCGGTAAAGGTATTCGTATTTTACACCAAGAAAAATTTGAAACTCTGATTTCTTTTATACTCTCGGCAAATAATAATATTCCCAGAATAAAGGGTTGCGTTGAAAAAATTTGTCATGATTATGGTGAAAAAATAGAAATAAGCCAGGCATTTAAAAAATACATATCAGACAATACAACAGCAAAAATAGGAGAAGTGTATACCTTTCCGTCGGCAGAAAAACTTCTAAATGTAAAGGCCGAAGATTACAGCTTGTGCTGTAAAGCCGGATACAGATGTGCGTATCTTGAAAAAACAGTGGAGCTTTACACACAAGGAAATGGGCTGCCGGAGGATTCCGTAATGCGGGAACTTTCGCTTTCTGAGGCGAGGGAAAGAGTAAAAAGATTTTCTGGGGTGGGCCCGAAAGTTGCTGATTGCATTTTGCTGTTTGCGGGATTACGCACAGATGTTTTCCCTGTGGATGTTTGGGTGCGAAGAGTATTAAAGGATTTGTATTTCAACAGGGATGTTTCCCAAAAGGAAGCAGAGTCTTTTGCTACGGAATATTTCGGCGACTTGGCCGGCTTTGCGCAACAATATTTGTTTTATTCAATGAGAGAAAATGCAGCTAAATAATAATTTTTATTTATATGTTGACTTTAGCACTATAAAGTGCTAATATAGCAACGCGCTAAAATAAAAAAGCGGAAAGTATTAGAAACTCTATTAGGAGAAAGGAAAGAATTAATATGAAAAAATTTTCAGTTGTAATTGCAGCAATTTTACTCGTATGTATGGTATTTTCTGTTGCATGTCAAAAAGAAGACGAAGGATCAAAAAATAATTTCGGTAAGGAACTTCTTACATATTCTTCACAGCTTGATGCATTGAACGGACTTAAAAAAGGTGACGCTGACATCGCTGTTATCGACTCTGTTATGGCAGGTTACTATATGAACGATACAGATTCATTCAAAGATTACCAAGTGTTGGAGAATGTAGTTTTGGCTGAAGAAAAATACGGTATTGCAGCAAAGAAAGGCAATGATGCCTTAATGTCAAAAATTAACGAGGCTATTATAGGTCTTGTTGATACAGATTACAAAACAATTGCTGCTACATACGGTCTTACAACAGAGCTTTTGGTTAAGGCAGATACAAAGAATCCTCTTGAGGCTGCAAGTGATGAATCATGGAACAAAGTTGTTGCAGCAAAGAAAATAGTAGTAGGTTATACTTTGTTCGCTCCTATCGCTTATAACGAAGGCGATGGCGAAAACGCTGTACTTAAGGGCTTTGACATTGATTTGGCAAAAGCTGTTGTTAATTACTTAAATACAAAATATGAGGCAGAAATTGCAGTTGAATTTATGATAATTGATTGGAATTCAAAAGAAGCTCTCTTGGAGAATGGTACAATCGACCTTGTGTGGAACGGTATGACAATTACTCCTGAAAGAGAAGCAGGTATGTCAATTTCAGTTCCTTATCTTGCAAACAAGCAAGTTGCTGTTATAGCAAAAGCTAACAGTGAGAAATATAAGAGCGCTAACTACGATGAGTTTGTAAAAGCTACAAAAGATGCAGTTGTCGTTGTGGAAAAGGGTTCAGCAGGCGAAGGCGTTGTAGTTCCTTCAGAAGAATAATAGTAATTTAGGACGGTTCTGCATGTATAAGAACCGTCCGTTTTTTTATATTCGATTAAAAGAAAGTAACGGGTTTTTATGGATTTTTGGGGCATGATATATGACTTATGTAACGGCTTTGGTGTTACTCTGAAGCTTTTTGCTTTAACGCTGTTGTTTGCAATACCGTTAGGGTTTATTTTGGCTTTTTTATCTATGTCAAAATTTAAACCTATCAGTTTTGTAACAAAGTTTTTTATTTGGATTATAAGAGGAACGCCTCTTTTACTTCAATGCTTAATTGTTACATTTGTTCCTTCGATGATATTCGATATACCGAATAAAGATTTCAAAGAGCTTCTCGGGCTTGAAACAATGGCCGATTTGCAATTTGTTTTTGTATTATTTGCTTTTGTTATAAATTATGCATGTTATTTTGCTGTAATAATAGAAGGCGGTATCAAAAACATTTCCGTTGGACAGCAAGAGGCCGGTAAAGTATTAGGTATGACAAAATGGCAGATTTTTCGCCATGTAGTGCTTATGCAGGTAGTACGAAAAATCACTGCTCCCATGAGTAATGAAATTATTACTCTTGTAAAGGACACTGCTTTGGCAAGAGCTCTTAGTGTTATAGAGATTATTGCAGTTGCCTTTGAAAAAGTTAATAAATATGCCGTTTTATCTCCTTTATTGTATTCGTGCCTGTTCTACTTGGCATTTAGCGGCTTGCTTACGCTTGTTTTCTATTATGTAGAAAAGAAGTTAAGCTATTATTCTGTTTGATAAGCGAGGTACTGTTTATGAGTATGCTTGAAGTAAAAAATCTTACAAAATCATTTGGACAGCATCAAGTGCTTAAAGGTGTGTCGTTTTCTCTTAAACAAGGCGAGGTGCTTGTAATAATCGGTTCGTCCGGAAGCGGTAAAACAACACTCCTTCGTTGTCTTAATTTTTTAGAGACGCCTGACAGTGGTATGATTGAAGTGAACGGTGAAGAAGTATTTTCTGAAAACAATACGAAATTAAGTGACAGTGAGCTTAGAAACAGAAGACTTCATTTTGGACTTGTTTTCCAGTCTTTTAATTTGTTCCCTCAACATAATGTGCTTAAGAATGTAACTCTTGCACCAACGCTTTACTATACAAAGCAAATGAAAAAGAATAAAGCCTCTAAAAGCGAAATAAAAGCGGCAAAGGCAGAAATTGAAAATCAAGCCAAAACGCTTATTGATATGGTTGGTCTTTCAGATAAAGTGGAAGAGTACCCTTGCAGACTTTCCGGAGGACAGCAACAAAGAGTTGCTATTGCAAGAGCCCTTGCTTTGAATCCTGAAATTCTTTGTTTTGATGAACCTACCAGTGCACTTGATCCTGAGCTTACAGGAGAAGTTTTGCGAGTTATTCGCTCTCTCAAAGACCAAGGTCGCACAATGGTAGTTGTTACCCATGAAATGGAATTTGCACGTGGCGTTGCAGATCATGTAATTTATATGGCAGATGGAATTATAGAAGAAGAAGGTACACCTGAAGAAGTTTTCGGCAATCCAAAATCTGAAAAGACGAGGCTGTTTCTTGCTGCAGGATTTAACAAGTAAACTTAAAAAGATAAGGCAGGATTGAAAATGAACGAAGATAAATCAAGAACTCAAGAAAAAGAAAAATTATACGAAGCTATATTAGCACTAAAAACAATTGAAGATTGTGATATGTTTTTTGAAGATCTTTGTACCATAAATGAGATTAATGCCATGGCACAAAGGCTTGAAGTGGCAGTTCTTTTAAAGCAGGGAGAGACATTTAATACGATTGTAGAGAAAACAGGTGCTTCCACTGCAACAATTTCCCGCGTAAATAAGTGCCTAAAGTACGGTTCCGGCGGCTACGATATTGTTCTAAATAATAAATAAATTACAAAACGTATCTTCTGATTTTTTTGATTGTACGAAGGTACAAAATGTGGTATTATATCTTAGTCTCGGATAAAATTTTCGGGATGAGATAATAATATACAAAGTCAGATATTGCAGAAAGGTCGGTATAGATTATGGATTATGTAGAAGCAGCTTCAGCTTTGGGAGAAGCAATAAGAAACAGCGTTGAATTTCAGGCTTGGCAGAGTGCAGAGCTTGCAATGCTCCAAGATGAGAAAGCACAAACACTTATGAGCGATTTTAAGGATCTTCAAATGAAACTCGTACACGCATCACGTGATGATATGGACAAGGATGAGCTTGAGAAGATTCGTGACGTGCTCATGGACAAGCAAAAAGAACTTAACGAGTACGAAGTAACTAAGAACTATTTTGACGGTAAAAAAGGTTTTGAAACAATGATGCGTACAGTTAATGACATCATTCAACATTTCCTTCAAGGTGACAACGGCGGATGCAGCGGTAGCTGTTCTACTTGCAGCGGTTGCCATTAAAAATTATTGTCTTATATAGACGAGAGGAGATTTGAGCGTGGCAGAGCCAACACCAATGATGCGACAATTTCTTGAGATAAAGGAGCGGTGCAAAGACTGCATCCTTTTCTTTCGTCTTGGAGACTTTTATGAAATGTTCTTTGAAGATGCAGAAATAGCATCAAGAGAACTTGAATTAGTTTTAACAGGTAAAGATTGCGGGCTGGCAGAGCGTGCACCCATGTGCGGTGTACCGTATCATGCCGCCCTTTCTTATATAGGCAGGCTTGTGTCAAAAGGCTATAAAGTGGCAGTTTGTGAACAAATGGAAGATCCTGCTTTGGCAAAAGGCATTGTAAAACGTGATATTGTGCGCATTTATACGCCCGGCACAGTTACGGATGAACAAATGCTGTCACAAAAGCGCAATAACTTTATTGCGGCTGTATTTGAATTCCGTAATATGTACGGAATTTCTGCTGCTGACATAACTACGGGTGAAATGTATCTTACATCGCTTACCGTTGGCAGTACATACAATCATCTTGCAAATGAGATTGCAAGGTTCACACCATCAGAAATTATCATTAACGCACAAGCTCAATCAGTTCAAAAAATTAAAAATTTTGCATCCACACTTGGCAATTCGTACGTGGCAACTGTGTCTGAGGATTTGTTTGATTACGAAAACGGCAAGTCACATATAAATGATATAAGACTAAACGGTGATGCAAAAACATCATATCAGCAACTGATAAAGGATGAATTGGCTGTAAGAGCTTGCGGTGCGTTGATTTCATATATGGAAGATACACAAAAAATGCATCTTTCAAATCAAATTACGGCAACACATTACAAAGTGGACGAGTACATGGCCATTGATGCCGCTTCTCGTCGTAATCTTGAAATAACAGAAACATTACGAGATAAAAATAAAAAAGGTTCTCTTTTATGGGTTTTGGACAAGACTGTAACATCTATGGGAGCCAGAACGTTAAAAAAATGGTTAGAGCAGCCTCTTATAGATGTAGATGCCATAAATGACAGGCTTGATTCCGTAGCAGAGCTTAAGGATGCATTCATACTCAGAAGTGAGTTAAGAGAATTACTGTCCGGTGTGTACGATATGGAGCGAATTGCCGGTAAAATTACACTTGGCACATGTAACGCGCGGGATTTGGTTTCTCTTCGCCAATCAGCAGCAAAGCTTCCGTATATAAAAGAAACACTTTCAGGCTGCAACGCACCGCTTTTAAGAACTCTTTGCCAAGAAACAGATAGCCTTGAGGATGTATGGGAACTGCTTGATAAAGCAATTGCAGATGATCCGCCGGTGCTTCTGAAAGAAGGCGGATTGATAAAAAAAGGTTATAATCAAGAAGTTGACGAATGCCGTGAAGCTTCTGTAAACGGTAAAACGTGGCTTACAGATTTAGAAGCAAAGGAAAGAGAAGAAACGGGCATCAAAAACCTTAAAATAAGCTTTAATAAGGTTTTTGGATATTACATAGAGGTTACAAAGTCGTATCTTCATCTTGTGCCGCCTCATTATGTCAGAAAGCAAACACTTGTAAATAATGAAAGATATATTACAGATGAGCTTAAAAAAATGGAGGATACAATCTTAGGGGCAGAAGAAAGGCTGACACGCCTTGAATTTGAAGTTTTTTGCCAAGTTCGTGAGTATGTGCTTGCCCAAGCAGATCGCTTAAGAAGAACAGCAAGTGCTATTGCAAGACTTGATGCACTGGCATCATATGCAGAAACTGCAGACCGTGAAAATTATTGCAGACCTGATGTCCTTGCAGGTGATGTTACAGAAATATCAATAAAAGACGGACGTCATCCCGTTGTTGAGAAGATGAATGCAAGCGGTGATTTTGTGCCAAATGACGTACTGTTGGATTGCAATGACAATTTGCTTTTGGTTATTACAGGCCCTAATATGGCAGGTAAATCCACATATATGAGACAAGTGGCGCTTATGATTCTTATGGCTCAAGCAGGCTCTTTTGTTCCTGCGTCTGAGGCGAAAATGTCTATAGTTGACAAGCTGTTTACAAGAGTGGGAGCTTCTGATGATTTGGCGTCGGGACAAAGTACTTTCATGGTAGAAATGAGTGAAGTTGCCAATATTTTATCAAACGCAACGCCTAAGAGCTTTTTGATTCTTGATGAAATAGGTCGCGGCACAAGTACGTTTGACGGGTTAAGTATTGCTTGGTCAGTGCTTGAATATATAGCACATACGTTGAAAAGCAGAGCAATGTTTGCAACTCATTACCATGAACTTACGGAGCTGGAGGGTACTGTTCCCGGTGTTAAAAATTACTGTGTCGATGTTAAGAAAAAAGGCGATGATATAGTATTTTTAAGAAAAATGAAGCGTGGAGGTGCTGACGGCAGCTATGGTATTTCCGTGGCAGCTTTGGCAGGTATTCCCAAGGTTGTAACATTGCGAGCAAAAGAAATATTACAACAGCTTGAAGAACAAGAAAACAAAAACGGCAGCAAAAAGAGCCGAGCAAAAAGTAAAAGCTCACAGTATGCAGAAAGCACTGAAAATCAGCTTGATTTACTTTCGTTTACAGCAAATTCAGTGATGCAGGATGAAATAATAAGCGAACTTAAAGGTCTTGATGTACAATCTTTGACACCTATAGAAGCACTTAATATTTTGTACCGCCTACATCAAAAGGCTGAAAAGAGAATTTAACAGGAGAGGAAATATATGGCTACGAGAGTTATTCCGTACGAAGATATAGAGAAACAGAATTATTACATGCAGTGTGTGCGCGATATTAATTTAGGAAAATCAGAGCAGCCCACAGCATGCATTAAGACATTTGGCTGCCAGATGAATGAGCATGATTCCGAAAAGATTGCCGGAATGGTAGAGCGCATGGGCTACCGTATTGTGCCTGACGAAATTGAAGGCAAATATGATGGCAGAATTTGTGATTTGATTGTTTTCAACACTTGTTGTATAAGAGAAAATGCAGAGGAAAAAGTGTTTGGCCACATAGGAGCCCTTAAAGGTGCAAAGCGTACAAAGCCGGAAATGCTTACTGCTGTTTGCGGCTGTATGACAGAGCAACCACACATTATTGATGAAATAAATAAGAAATATAAGAATGTAGATATTTTGTTCGGCACCCATAATTTACACAGATTACCGGAATTTGTATATAATTCTATTTTTAACAATTGTCGCGTGTGTGAGATTTCACATACTGAGGGTGAAGTGGCAGAGGGTCTGCCGATAAAAAGAGACAGTAATTTTAAGGCATGGGTTACAATTATGTACGGATGCAACAATTTCTGTACATATTGTATTGTTCCGTATGTAAGAGGCCGAGAACGCAGCAGAAAAATGACCGATATTTTAAGTGAAATCAAAGGTTTGGCAGCAAACGGTGTTAGAGAAATTACACTTTTGGGACAAAATGTAAATTCTTATGGTAAAGACCTTACGGAAAATGACGGTTGTCGCAGCTTTGCGGATTTGCTTACTGCCATTTGCGAGAGTATAAAAGATACAGGCCTTAAAAGAATCCGTTTTATGACTTCTCATCCGAAGGATTTGTCTGACGAGCTGATAGATGTTATGGCAAAGTACCCTGCAGTATGCAAACAGCTTCATTTACCGGTTCAGGCGGGTAGTACAGTTATTTTGAATAAAATGAATCGTAGGTACACAAAGGAGTCTTATTTGGCTTTGGTAGAACGTATAAGAGCCAAAATGCCGGATATTGTGCTTTCTACAGACATTATTGTGGGTTTTCCGGAAGAAACTCCTGAGGATTTTGAAGAAACACTTGATTTAGTGACAAAAGTTCAATATGATATGGCGTATACCTTCATATACTCACCGAGAGTTGGTACTCCTGCGGCAAAAAATCCAAATCAAGTACCGGAAGAAGAAGTGAAAGAGCACTTTGGCAAGCTGGTAGAGCTGCAGAATTCCGTAGACAGGAAGAAAAACGAGGCAATGGTGGGTAAAACGGTGGAGGTTCTCTGCGAGGGCTTAAGTCGTACAAACATAAAGCGTTTTACAGGTCGTACAGAGGGGAATAAAATCGTTAACTTTACTGCAGATATAAACAATTGCAGTGAAGCAGCCGGTAAATTTGTAAAAGTATATATTGACAGTGCTCAGACATGGTCGTTAGATGGTCATGCTGTTGAATGGGAGGAATAAACAATGTATCAATCTATTTTGAATTTTAAAGACACGCAGATTGCGATTAAACAAGTTAAGGATTTTTTTCAAAAAGAGCTTGCTGCGGCTTTGAATTTAATGCGTGTTACAGCGCCGCTTATGGTAACTCCCGAATCCGGCTTAAATGACCGCTTGAACGGAACGGAGCGTCCTGTTCAATTTGATTTGCTTGAAACAGGTTCTGATGTACAGATTGTACAATCTTTAGCAAAGTGGAAACGTTTTGCTTTAGGCAAATACGGCTTTGAACCGGGGGAAGGCTTATATACAGATATGAATGCAATTCGACGCGATGAGAAAGCCGATAATATACATTCAATATATGTTGATCAATGGGATTGGGAGCTTGTTATCAATAAGTCAGACCGTAATATTGATATGCTTAAGGATACGGTTAATAAGATATATAAGGCTTTAAAGGCTACAGAGAATTACATTCGAGAACTTCATCCTGAACTTACAGCGGGTATGAAGGGTTTCTCTCTTCCTGATGAAATTGCCTTTATCACTTCTCAAGAATTAGAAGATATGTATCCGGATAAAAGCGGCAAAGAAAGAGAAACACTTTATACAAAGGAGCATGGTGCCGTTTGTCTTATGCAAATCGGTGGTAAGTTGCGTTCCGGCAAACCTCATGACGGACGCTCGCCTGATTATGATGATTGGAGTTTAAATTGCGATATATTGCTTTATTATCCCGTTCTTGATATTGCTTTGGAAATATCCAGCATGGGTATACGTGTTGACGAAGATTCACTTGCAGACCAGTTGGAGAAATCCGGTTGCAATGACAGACGCGAGTTACCTTTTCATAAGGCAATATTAGAAAACCGCCTCCCATATACAATAGGCGGCGGTATCGGTCAATCAAGACTTTGTATGTATTTCCTTGGCAAGCTGCACATTGGAGAAGTACACGTTTCTGTGTGGCCCGCAGAACAAGAAGCTGCTCTTAATGAGCAAGGTTGCTATTTGCTTTAATCATCAAAACCGTTAATTATAATATTTTCTCCTGTTTTTATTGTTTGATTTTACTAACAATACCACCGATATCACTATAAAAGCAGCAAATACCCCTGCAACAATTAAAATAACAGTCCAAAAATCATCTGCAGAAGAATCGCTGACAGATACTTTATTTGTGGCTTGCGGAGATGTTGCAATCGGTGCTGACGCAGGCAATTGTGTTTTTGTTTCTGCCGGTGTTTGCGTAGGAGCAATTGTAGGTATTTGCGTAGGAATATCTGTAGTCATTTGCGTCTGTGTGGGTGTTGGTATTTGCGTAGGAGCCTGTGTGGGTGTAGCTGTCGGTGTTGGTGTCGGTGTTGGTGTTGGTGTTGGCACGTAAGGCGCTTTTACAGCAATCCTTATGTAATTGTCGCTGGTTTTTGCTTGGTATTCCCCGTCTGTACCGCGAACAGCAGTAATGTTTGCGTTTCCCGGCCCTACGGCAATTAGCTTGTTGCCCTCTATCTTAATAACCTCACAATCGTTGCTTTCAAAACGCAACTGTCCGGAACCGCTGCCGCCGGAAGCCGTTAGCGACGGAATCTCATCGCCTACCGTTAACGTTGTGGGTATATCTCCTATTGTTAAATCCTCTTGTATTTTCATGGTAACTTTATTGCCGTTGCCTTTTGCCAATCCGAAATGACTTGCGACAGCGGCAGCAGTCTCGTCTGCAAGCTTTTTTAAATTTTCACTTTTAGATAGAAATGCTAAGTCAGAAGCATTGCTCATAAAGCCATGCTCTATTATCATTGCGGGAACATTCATCGCAGTGGCATATCTTATTATACCGTAATAATCTCCGTATGCACCATTTGGATAAAGATAAAAATCTGCATCATCACCATCGATTGTTCTTGTCTTTACACCTCTGTTTTTTAAACCATACTTAGTAAATCTGTTTAGAATATCGTTTGCAATGGAAGTTGTGTCTTTGGCTGCTTGAGGCAGATAGTTGCCGGAATGAACAAGGATTTCCGTACCACCCCAATAGGCAGCATTTTCCAAAGAGTTCATATGTAACGAAATCATAAGATCGGCCTTTAAATCACCTGCGATTGTGCTTCTCGTTTGTAGGGAAGGCTTTGAATCGTCATAACGAGTAAGATATACTTTTACTCCCTCATAATTTCCTAAACTGTCATATAAATGGGCAGTAATAATATCGTTCAGTTGTTTCTCGGTATAAGTTGTACCATTTAAAACCCCAAAACTACCGTTATCTTTGCCTCCGTGACCGGGGTCCAAAACAACCACTACTTCTTCGGCTGCCATTGCGGGCAGGTTAGAAAGCAGGAACATCAAAACTATAATCAGTAATAAAAGTTTTTTTACAAATGTCATTAAGATTTCCTCCGTAAATTATTGATATACTACGGTTGCATTGCCGTTTTTGTCATATATTACAGCTTCTTTATCTAATAAAAACTCATTTATGGATTCGAAATACTCTTTAATTGAGTTGTATGTAGGTTTATAAGAAGCTATAATATCCTTCGCTTTTTTAGCATCATCTTTTAACAATTCAAAAGCAACCAGTAACTGTAAAGCAGCGGAATTTACACAAAAGCGTTCGGGATCATTCATAAAATAATCTACGCTGTGACAAATACCTACTGCACCTGCAGCATTAAGTTGTACACCGGGCATAACTTCTGTAATATCTCCGAAATCTGATGAGGCAGTGCCCCAACCGCTGTAATGAAACTCTACCTTATCTGCTCCCACTAAGTCGCAACAACAATCTTCTACTAATTTCATGAATTTTGGATCATGTACCTCCGGTGAGTATCCCGGCCTGTCGTGAAGCTCTACTTGTGCGCCCATTGCCAAGGCAGCTCCTGCAAGGGCACGGTTTATTTTTCTGTTCTCATGCTTGATTGCAGTGTTTGTTCTGCCGCGTACAAAAGTTTCTATTGGCATTTCGTCAGGAATAATATTTACTGCTGTTGTAACACCTTTCATAATAGGGTGAAAACGTATATGATCACTGTCTATGAATGTCTCTCTTAAAGCATTGCAAGCTTGCAAGCCTAACATTGCGGCATATTGTGCATTAATGCCTATGTGTGCGGCACAGCCTGCATGAGCAGCTCGTCCTTTGTATTTTATTGTTTTTGCCATACATCCGTTACTACCGTAGCTGCATTTATATTCTATACCATCCTCGTTTGTGTTAACATGCACCAAAATTGCCAAATCCACATCATCAAGAAAGCCTCTGTGCATAAATTCGATTTTGCCGCCCAGGTAAGAAATAACGCCTTTTTGCCTCAGCTCTTCACGGAATTCTAACTGTATCATTTCCTCTGCTGGTGTAGCCATTAGTCTTATTTTGCCGCAAAGACCATCAAGTGCGCCGGGCATTTTTAATGCTGCAGCAATACCTAAAAGTACAGCTCCTTGTGCATTGTGTCCGCAAGCGTGAGACATTCCGTTGACAGCTTCCTTGTGACCGGCAATGTCAAGAGCGTCAAGTTCGCCCATAATGCAGAGAGTGGGGCCCGGTATGCCGGTATCAACATCAGTATAAAAACCGGGGATGTTTCCGGCTTTTGTTAGTGTATAGCCAAGTTCTGTAAATTTATCTGACAGATAGTTGTCTGCTTCCCATTCTGTAAAACCTGTTTGCGGATGCGCCCAAAGCCAACGCTCTGCTTCAAGCATAAGAGATTTGCACGAATTTACATTTTTTTTGATTAAATCTTTCATGGGTGTCTCCTTTTGATTTTTTTGTCATTAGTTATTATATCAATTTTTAATAATTTATCAATGTAGATAAATTATATATTGCTTTATACTTTGACATCTAAGCAGTAGTTTAGTAAAATAAAAAGAGCAAATAAAAATAGAGGGTTTGAGGAAAATGACAGATAATTCAGAATCAAAACAAGAAGAAATTATTGGCAAAATCACACATGGGCCTGTTGTTTTTGCAGTTGGTAAAGTGTATCAAATTGTATACCATACAAATGTAAAAGGTATTGCATGGGTAGTTGTTGACGGTAAAGAATATTATGATGAGTGCGGAGCTATCATAAAAAGTGAAAGTATACATCATAACGTATCAATTCCGACAGATGTTTTGGATAAAGCGGGAGAATATACAATTTGCTTTGCACCGGTTGGAGAAAGAAAACCGTATTTTCCCGAAAAGGGTGATGTGATTTCTGCTTGTTTTAAGTTTTATCCTATAGATACAACAGATGGTTTGCAATTGTACTGTATTGCAGACTCACACAGTAATTTAGAAAATTGTTGCAGGACTGCACAATATTACGGTGACAAGCTTGATTTATTGGTGCTGTGCGGAGATATAAATTCAGAAAGTGTAAGTATAGACAAGCTTTATGATATTTCTGTAGTTGCTTTCGAGCTTACAAAGGGCAGTAAGCCTGTGGTTTATGCGCGTGGCAATCACGAATTAAGAGGTCAGGCTGCAGAAAATATAGGTGAATTTGTAGGTAATGATAATGGCAATATGTACTATACATTTAGAATAGGCAAGCTTTGGGGAGTAGTTCTCGATTGCGGAGAGGACAAAAAAGATGATCATCCGGAGTATGGAGGATTAGTTAATTTTGAGGGATACAGACAGGCGCAAACATCATTTTTAAAGAGAATAATTTCTGATTCGGATTGTGAATATAATGCTCCCGGAGTGGAATACAGAATTGGTGTGTGCCACATTCCGTTCCCCACAGAAAAGTACCCGCCGTCACCGGAAGTTTATAATGATTGGACGGAGCTGTGCTCTCAAATGAATTTGGATGTAATGATTTCAGGTCATCTTCACAGAGCATTTATACAAAGGGCAGGGGAATTTAGAGATAATCAGCTCTTCAATATTGTTGTTTGTGCTTCTCCAAATAAAATCATAGATGATATTTTTGACTTTGTGGGTTCGGCTATTGAAATAGATGACAAAGAGGTAACGGTAAAATTCACAAATATATTACATAATGTTAAATCTGTAGAAAAGTGGTCAAGAAAGAGGTAAACGACATGAAAAGTAAAACAATTAAAAATCTAATATTATTTGCGATTTTTGCACTAATGATTGTTCTCGGTGCTTGCAATGGTACGGGAACAATTCAAATTATTGAAGACGGCAAAACGGAATACACACTTGTTTATCCTTATACAACGAATTTGACAAGCGATATAGAGAATAAAGAGATTTGCGAAAAAGCTGCTGAGAAAATTAAAACAGTAACGGGGGCGACGGTAAAGGTTGTTTCAGAAAAGGAAAGCAAGGCAGCTGATGAGGATGCAAAGGAGATTGTTATCGGCAATACAAGTAAGTTTCCTTTCGCCAAGACAGAATTGAACGCACTTTCCGATACGGGATATATGATTAAAACAGAAGGCAATCGAATTTTTGTAACGGGAAATAATAAGGCGACAGGTCAGGCCGGTGTTGATTTTATTATAGATTTCTTCTTCAATGCAGAAACGGAGGTAATGAGCATTCCTACAGGATATGTTACTGTATCACATATACCTGTTTCTGATGTGCCGGCGGAAATTATCACTGAACCAAGTTTTACTTACGGACCTACTGTTTTTGCTGTTGGTGATGAATATCAAATCATTTACCATACAAATACTAAGGGAATTGCATGGGCAGAAATTGACGGCAAAAAGTATTATGATGAATATGGTGGATTTATAAGAAGCGAATCTTTAAATCATAAAATAACAATTCCTATGGAAATACTTGACAGTGCCAAGAAATATTCTATCCATTTTGCGCCTGTATATGAGAGAAAACCGTATTCTCCGGAGAAAGGTACGGAGATTAAAAGAATATACGATTTTCGCCCCGTTGATACAAGTGACGGCGTGCAGATATATTCCGTAGCGGATTCTCACAGCAATACTGTAAATTGCAGCAAGACAGCTAAATATTACGGAGATAAGCTTGATTTATTGGTGCTTTGCGGAGATATTAATTCCGAAAGTACAAGTTTAGAAAAATTATATGATATTTCTGTAATTGCTTTTAAAATTACAGAAGGTAAAATTCCTGTAGTTTATGCTCGCGGCAACCATGAGATTCGCGGTCAAGTATCAGAGCTAATAGGTGACTATGTAGGTACAAATAACGGTGATTTATTCTACACATTCAGACTTGGCAGTTTATGGGGAGTTGTGCTGGATTGTGGAGAAGATAAGGCCGATGACCATAAAGAATACGGCGGAATGGTGGCTTTTGATAATTTCAGAAAAGCGCAGACAGAATTTTTAAAAGAAATTGTTGCGAATGCTGACAGTGAATATAATGCGGAGGGTGTGGAGCAAAGAATAGCGATATGCCATATTCCGTTCCCGGCAAAAGAAAATTATGCTCCGGCACCGGATATTTATCACGAATGGACAGCTTTACTTTCAAAGATGAATATTGATATGATGCTGTCGGGCCATCACCATAAAACTGAGATTTGTGAAAGTAAATCGATTTCGGAGAATCAAAATTTCCCGGTTATTATTGGCTCGTCCAGTAACAGGAAAATTAACGATTCAGAAAAAGATAATGAATTTATAGCTACAGCGGTTGAATATCTGGATGATAAAGTTACAGTAAGCTTTACAAATATAAATCATGGCGTTGAATCGTCAAAAACTTGGGACTTGAAATAAAGGTGAAGGTTAAATGAGCAAAATTATCGTATTGGATGAACTTACAGCATGTCAAATAGCGGCGGGGGAGGTAATTGAAAGACCTGCTTCTGTTGTTAAAGAGCTTGCGGAAAATTCCATAGATGCAGGCGCCACCAATATATCCGTAGAAATACGCTCCGGTGGAATTAAATATATAAGAATTACTGATAATGGTTGCGGCTTTGAGGCTGATGACGCTGTTATTGCCTTCGATAAGCATGCTACAAGTAAAATAAAATCGGGAGAGGATTTAAGTTCTGTTGCAACATTGGGTTTTAGAGGAGAGGCTCTTGCCAGTATTGCGTCAGTTGCAGATGTGGAGCTTTTAAGTAAAACTCGTGACAGTCAAACAGGCGTATATGTGCATATTAAAGGCTGTGATTTAATAGAAAATGCAGAACGAGGCGCTGCTGACGGTACGACAATTACTGTTAGGGATTTATTTTACAATACACCGGCTAGGTATAAATTTCTTAAAAAGGACAGTACCGAGGCATCATATGTTGCTGATATTTTACAGAAATTAGCTATTGCAAATCCTAATATTGCTTTTAAATTAATTTCTAACGGTAATGAGGTGTTTCGCACACCGGGAAATGGGGAACTTAAAAGCGTTATTTTTAGTATTTTCGGTAAAGAAACAGCAGCTTCTGTTTTGCCTGTTGATTACCAAAGTGATAATTACAGAATAACCGGTTTTACGGGAGTAAAGGATGCTGTATTTTCTAATAGGACGAGACAATTATTTTATGTAAACGGTAGATGTGTTAAGTCTAAAACAATTACGGCGGCCTTGGATGAAGCTTATAAAACAGTTACGATGAAGAATAAATTTCCGTTTTCTGTACTTTTGATTGAGGCACCTTACACAAAAGTTGATGTTAATGTGCATCCTACAAAAGCTGAAGTTCGTTTCTCGGAAGAAAATTTAATTTACAGGCTTGTTTATCACGGAGTGACAAATGCTGTGCTTTATGATAATAAAGTTTCGGCCGTAAAGACAGAGATTTCAGAGCCTGTAACTGCGTCTGTAATAAAATTTGCACCACAAAATATAACGATTCCCGAGATGCCAAGCCGGAGAGAGTTTCCGCCCGTTCCGCAAATACCGGAAGTACCGCAAATGCCGGAGTTACCGCAAAAGCCGGAAAAGCCGGAATTGCGCGAATTGCCGGAATTGCCGCCTATATGGGAAAACTCGGTTGTGGTTGAAGAGGAAAAGGTTGAGAAGATAGAAAAGATAGAACAGCCTGTTTTATACAACAGTACAAGCGTCTACACAGATGGTGTAGTAATTGGTCAAGTTTTTGACACTTATATTATTCTGCAATATGGTAAAGAAATGGTGCTTATTGATCAGCATGCGGCACACGAGCGAATTAAGTATGAGGAAATCAAAAATGCTGTTAATTCTGATACTGGTGCGGTAAGTCCTATGCTTGTGCCTATTTCTTTACAGTTGTCTCCTGCGGAATACACTGCTTTTACCGCTAATGCAGACTTTTTTGAGGCAATGGGCTTTGAAATAGATGATTTTGGCGGAAATACCGTACTAATCAGGGCTGTGCCTACGATTTTAGCAGAGAGTAACATAGAAGATGTTATTTTAAGCGGTTTACAAAATAAAAAAACGACAGGATATTCTGACGAAGAAATTTACACCATGGCTTGTAAAGCTGCAGTTAAAGCAAACAAAAAACTTTCTGATTTCGAAATTAAAGAATTGCTTAATAAATTGGCAAAACTGGAAAATTCCGGAACTTGTCCTCATGGCAGACCTATTTGTGTGACAATTACAGAACACGAATTAGAAAGAAGGTTTAAAAGATGCCTGTAAAAGCACTTGTAATAACGGGGCCTACTGCCTCAGGAAAGACCTCGGCTGCTATTGCATTGGCACACCGTTTTAACGGTGAAATTATTTCTGCCGATTCTATGCAAATATATAAATACATGAATATCGGCACCGCCAAGCCAACGGAGGATGAAAAGGAAGGCATTCCACACTATATGCTTGATGTTGTTGAACCTTGGGAAGAATACAGCGTGGCTCAATATGCCGAAGCGGCTCGAAATTGCATACGCGAGGTTTCTCAAAGAGGAAAATTACCGATTGTTGCAGGCGGTACAGGACTTTATATAAATACTCTTGTTGAAAATATCGAGTATTCGGCTTCGCCTGACATAAATCAAGATATTCTTGCTGAAATAGAGAGTTACTATGCCGAAAATGGAGCAGAGGCGTTGCATTCCGTACTTACAGCGGAAGATCCTGAGGCGGCGGCGCAAATACATTTTAATAATGTAAAGAGGGTTGTGAGGGCACTTGGTATGAAAAGAAGCACCGGAATGACTTTGGCACAACGGAATGCGGCATCAAAAGCATCGCCTAAGGAGTTTGATTTTACAGTATACGCTGTGGATACTCCGCGAGATAAGCTTTATGAGAGAATCAACCTGCGCGTGGATAAAATGATGGAGGATGGTCTGCTTAACGAAGTTAAAAATGTTATGGAAATTTGTGGAAATAATTTTAGCAGGACAGCGCTCCAAGCAATAGGATACAAAGAGTTTATTGATTATTTTAATGGTAATTGCGATTTGGAAACTGCAGTAGAAAAGGTAAAACAAGGCTCAAGAAATTATGCCAAAAGACAGTCGACTTGGTTTAGAAAGCCTTCTTGGGTGAATTGGATTAGCTTGCAGGAGCTTTTAGAGCTGGAAATGTTATAATTTTATAAAAACCGCATATAATCAATGTGAAGCGTAGCTAAAAGTTATATGTTAATCGTATGAAGAACAGAAGGGCTTAAATGCGTAAAGAAACCATAAAAATTGCTTTTGCGATTGAATTATATGTTACAATGTTAGCTGCAGTGTTTTTTGCAGCTATTTATTATTTATATAGAGTTTTTTTGCCATATTATATTATAAAATGGATAATATTGGCGGTAATGGTATTAATTATTGCAGCCGCTGTTTATGGAGTTGTGTTTGGCAAATCAGTGGAACATTATATGAAGGAAGGACATCTTTATATAAGCTATGGAGTGATTTTCAGATATTGCGTCAATATAGACTTTAAAAAAATAATTTATATTACAAGAGTGCATGGCCCCTTTGAGAAAATTACGGGTGTCACAATTTTTGTTTTCCACCTTCCCGGCGGGCGAATTTATGTGCCCATAGGAGATAAAAATAAAGCGGAAGGATACGTAAAAAAATGGGCAAAGCACATCCAATAACGATTTTGCAAAAGTTTTATAAAAAAATTGCTTTTTTATTGATACCGACTGTGCGTGGCATGTACTTTCTTATACGGAATAACGGAGGCTTCAAGGAATGGCTGTCAGGTGTTTGGATTGATGTGCTGCTGTTATTAATATTGATTATTATAGCAATTTATAATTGGAAAAATATCAGGTACAGTATAGGAAAAAATGTGATTTATCTCAAAAAAGGCGTGCTGTTTAAAAGTGAAAAGAATATCAAAAGAAATAATATTACAACGATCACTTATCATAGACCGGTGTTTTTCAGATTTATAAACGCTGTAAACATATTTATAGATACAGAAGGGGGAGGGAAAAATCATTCTGATATGTATGTAACAATCTCCGCTGCAAAAAAAACGGAAATTCTTGCTACAGACGGTTACTCCAAAATATACAGTCCAAAATTGCACGAAATATTGTTTTTATCTTTTTGTGTAACAGATGCTGTGGCAAGTACAATATATACCGTTTTGCTGATTAATCGTATGGGAAAAATTATAGGATTAAATATTTTAACGGAGTTCATTTCTTTTTTATCAAAAGCGACAGAATATTTAATATTCGCTGTGATAATAGTACAGGTGCTGGGGATTATGCGTAATTTTTTATATTACAGTAAATTTTTTGTTCGCAGAAGCGATACTTGCTTATATTTTGAAAATGGCTTTTTCTCTAAAACCAAGAGTGTATGCAAGATTGAGACAGTAAACTTTTTAGACAGACGTCAGAATCTTATCTCTTTTTTTCTCGGTTTGGATATGGCTTTTGTGCAATGTACGGGATACGGAAAGGTGCGAAAAAAGGAAGCTTTGCTCATACCGGCAGGTACGAAAGGTACAGTTGACACGTGCATAAAAATGTTATTGCCTGAATTTCAAAAGGCAGAAGCAAAAACTTTTTCTGTAAAACCTTCAAATAAGGCCTTTTTGCGGTATGTGCGTTTGCCGCTGATTGTTTGCGGTATAATAATTACACTTGGTATAGGTGCTATTTGCATGATAATAGAACCGCATTTTGCAGAATGGCTTCAACTTGCAAAATTTTCTGTATTTATGGCTGTTGTGCCTTTTGTACTCTTTGCAATAGTAAGAACAGTGGCATTCAAAAAAGCGGGAATTTTTGGAATAACAAGCCGTGATGAATATGCAAAAAATTTCATTACGATTTGCTATTATAAAGGATTGAACATACACACAGTATCATTTTACAGTGATAAAATCTCGCATTTTTCAGTAAGACAGAGTATATTTCAGCGTAAAAATAAAACCTGTGACATAATTATATGCACAGGTGGTGATGGTGGTTACAAACATAAAGTTACAGGTTTACATTATAATAAAGAATTTTTATTTTCTTTCTTTTCTTGAAGAAACAGCTTTTTTTATCTCTGCATAGCTTTCGCTTTGGAATTCAAAGAAAACGTGATTGTCTCCGTCTTTAATTTCTAATATAACAGCATCTTGACGTATCTTGTTACCTGACTTATTTATACTTGAAGGATATTTTGAATATTCGCCAAAAGAAACAACGTCATCTTCGTCGCAAACTATTTCGCCTTTTGGATTCATCCAATCAGTGTCAAAGAAAATAAAATGCGAACCTTCGTTTTTGAAATAGAGCCTTCTCCTTGCTTGATTAAAGATTTCACCGCAAGGGTTTACAAGTTTACACATTGTAAGAGAGGGATTATTGATTCTTGCTAAATCCTCTGACATTTCGCGAAGAGCATTGTTGTAAACTTGATCATTTTGTTTACCTATTATAGGTGATACCATTTTTAACATATCACCTGCTGATAATGTTTCCGGAAGTTCGTTATCTTTTGACTTGAAAAAAGCATAGAAACCTTCTCTTTTTGCTTTTACAACGCTGGGCTTACCGGCTGCTTGTTTGTATTTTTTATTTTGTACAAAATACTTATAAAAAGAGCGACCTGTTATTGCCAAACAAAGTGCAGATAACAATAGCCATATAAAACGCTCTTCTGAATACTCTAAGGCTGTTAACAAAAAGAGTATAAACAAAAGAATCATGCTTACTGCTGTAAAAACCGGCATTGCCAAGTCAGGCGGTGTGACCGGTTGTTCTTCTGCATAACGTGTATACGCTGTCTCAAAGGCATCACTTATTACAGTGTCGGGTTTTATATTATATCTTTTTGTTTCGCTGACTTTAATCATAACTACTATTGCTCCTTCACTTTTTTTATTTAAGCAAATACTTAACCATTATACAATAAAAGATTTATTTTTACAACAAACTGTGTTATACTGTCCGTCGTCGGTAGACCTGACGGTCGCGGCTGTTTCCGTAAGGGGACAGGTGAGGAAAGTCCGGGCTTCACAGGACAGGGTGCCGGCTAACGGCCGGTGGAGGTAACTCCAAGGAAAGTGCAACAGAAAATTACCGCCTGCTGTTTTGGCAGGTAAGGGTGAAAAGGCGAGGTAAGAGCTCACCGGCGTCCGGGTGATCGGGCGGCCGTGTAAACCCCACCTGAAGCAACATCGTTATGGGGCGTTACGTTGGTCCGACAGCTCCGAAGATGGCTGAAGCTGTGCAGTAATGTACATGCGTAGATAGATGACCGTCCACGACAGAACCCGGCTTACGGTCTACCGATTTTTATTTTCTGGTTAGGGATGATATTTTCATATGTTTGCTATGTTAAAAAAATTATCAAAAAGCATAAGAGAGTTTAAGTTGCCATCAATTATTACATTGATTTTTATTGTTGCAGAAGCGGTAATAGAAGTTTTTATACCGTTTATAACTGCAGATATGGTATCTAAAATTCAAAAAGGTGCTGAAATATCCGAAATAATAAGAATCGGCGGCGTATTGGCACTGATGGCATGTATCTCGCTTGCTTGCGGCGGCATAGCAGGTTTTACGTGCGCTAAGGCTTCTGCAGGTTTTGCTAAAAATTTGCGCCATGACATATTTCATAAAATACAAACATATTCCTTCGAGAATGTAGATAAATTCTCGTCCACATCACTCGTTACTCGTTTGACAACAGACATAGCTAACGTGCAGATGTCTTATATGATGATTATAAGAACAGCAATCAGAAGCCCGTTGCTCCTGATTTTCTCGATAATAATGGCATACAAAATGGGTGGATTCTTGGCTACTTCTTTTGTGATTGTAGTCCCGTTCCTTGGTTTTGGTTTGTATTTGGTAGGGCGTAAAGCTATGCCGGCATTCCGTAGAGTGTTTAAAAAATATGACAAACTCAACGAATCCATAGAAGAAAATGTTCGTGGCATGAGAGTGGTAAAGGGTTTTTCAAGGGAAGAATATGAAAAAGAAAAATTCGATACAGCAGCTAAGGATATTTGTGCGGATTTTACAAAAGCTGAAAGAATCGTGGCATTAAACTCACCGCTTATGCAAATTTGTCTGTATTTCAATATGGTTTTCGTAATGTTTGTAGGTTCTAAAATGACGGTGCTCGGACAGCACGGCGTCAACGTCGGCCAATTGTCAGCAATGCTTACTTACGGAATGCAAATACTTATGTCCCTTATGATGCTTTCAATGATTTATGTAATACTTACAATGTCTACAGAGTCTGCAAAGCGTATTTGTGAAGTTTTAGACGAAAAGCCGGCGCTTGTTAATAATGACAGTCCCGTTATGACTGTTAAAGACGGTTCAATAAAGTTTGAAAGTGTAAGCTTTAAATATTCTAAGAGTGCAAAGAAATTTGCTCTCAGTGATATAAATATTGAAATTCCGTCAGGTGCTACGGTTGGTATTATAGGTGGTACAGGTGTTAGTAAATCGTCTTTGGTGCAGCTTATACCGAGACTTTATGATGTAACAGAAGGCAGCGTGAAAGTTTCCGGCATTGATGTGAGAGAATACGATATAGAAACATTAAGAGGTGCTGTTGCCATGGTTTTGCAAAAGAATCTTTTGTTCTCCGGTACCATAAGAGAAAACTTGCTTTGGGGCAATGAAACTGCAACAGATGAAGAAATCATCGAAGCATGTAAATTGGCTCAGGCAGACGATTTTATACAGAGCTTCCCGGATAAATACGAGACAAGGATAGAGCAGGGAGGCACAAATGTTTCCGGAGGACAAAAACAGCGTCTTTGTATTGCAAGAGCGCTTCTTAAAAAACCTAAAATTCTTATACTTGATGACTCCACAAGCGCAGTTGATACAAAGACGGACGCTATGATTCGTGCAGGTTTTAAAAAATATATTCCCGAGACTACAAAGATAATAATTGCACAGAGGGTTGCTTCTGTAGAGGATGCAGATATGATTATTGTAATGGATAACGGTAAAATAACGGCTGTAGGTAAGCATAATGAACTTCTTGAAAAGAGCGACATTTATCGTGAAGTGTATAATCAGCAAGTAAGCGGGGGTGATTGCGATGAAGAATGATTCTGTAAATAATAAAAGAAAATCCTCGTCTATAAAAAGAATATTTAGGATGCTTATAGAATTCTATCCCGTTCTTGTACCTGTTACTGCAGTTTGTATTGTTTTTTCGGCGATAGTATCCGTTTTGCCTGCAATATTTACACAAAAAATATACGCGATATTAGATAATAAAAACAACTTAGGCAAATGGGATTATGTGTTTGATAAGATATTTCCGCTTATAATTACACTTATAGTAGTGTATGTTATTTCACTTTTGTCTGTTGCGGTATTCAATCAACTTGGCGCATATATAACACAGGGATTCTTGTATAAGGCGAGAGGCAAAATGTTTAACGGTATGCAAAATTTGCCTATTAAATATTTTGATACACATAAGCATGGCGATATAATGAGCCATTATACGAATGATATTGACACGCTTCGTGAACTTGTTTCACGTGCCATACCTGCACTTTTACAGTCTGCTGTAATTGTTATCGGTGTGCTTGCCGTAATGCTTTATTACAGTATATGGATGACTTTGATTGTGCTGGCGGGTGTTTTTGTTATGATGCTTGTTTCTAAGAAGGTAGGCGGAGGTTCAGCAAAATACTTTATTCGCCAGCAAAAATCAATAGGTAAAGCAGAGGGCTTTGTACAAGAAATGATGAACGGTCAAAAGGTTATTAAGGTCTTTAATCACGAACAACAATGCGAAGAGGATTTTGATAAAATAAATGAGGAACTTTTTGAAGACAGCAGCAAAGCTCATGCATACGCCAATGTATTGGGACCGATTATTATGAATATAGGTAATATTTTATACGTTATCATAGCTGTTTGCGGCGGATTATTTATTTTGTCCGGTGCAAAAAATTTCAGCATTTCAGGTAAGGAATTCTGCATAAGTATTGTTGTCCCTTTTATGAATATGACAAAGCAATTTACGGGCAATGTCAATCAAGTTTCTCAGCAAATAAATGTTATCGTAATGGGACTTGCAGGAGCACAGAGAATTTTTGATCTTATGGACCAAGAACCTGAAGTAGATGACGGATACGTTACGTTGGTTAATGCTGAAACAGATAAAGACGGCAACATTTCCGAAAGCGAAACACGTACAGGCAAATGGGCGTGGAAACATCCTCATCACGATGGCACACTCACCTATACACCGCTTAAAGGTGATGTACGACTTGTAAATGTTGATTTCTCGTACACAGAGGGAAAACAAGTATTGCATGATGTTTCCGTATATGCAGAGCCGGGACAAAAAGTGGCCTTCGTGGGAGCCACGGGTGCAGGTAAGACTACCATAACAAATCTTATAAACTGTTTCTATAACATAGAGGATGGCAAAATAAGATATGATGGTATCAACATAAATAAAATTAAAAAATCTGACCTTAGACGCTCATTGGGAATCGTTCTTCAAGAAACAAACCTTTTTACAGGTACTGTTATGGATAATATCCGCTATGGTAGACTTGATGCAACGGACGAAGAGTGTGTAGAGGCTGCTAAATTGTCAGGAGCAGATGACTTTATAACTCGTTTGCCGGCAGGATACGAAACGGAGCTTACAAATAACGGTGCAAACTTGTCACAGGGACAAAGACAGCTTATTGCTATTGCCAGGGCGGCTGTTGCAGATCCGCCGGTAATGATTCTTGATGAAGCAACATCGTCAATTGATACAAGGACAGAGGCTATTGTTCAAAGGGGTATGGACAGACTTATGGAGGGCAGAACTGTTTTCGTTATAGCCCATAGATTGTCAACAGTTAAAAACTCTGATGTAATAATGGTGCTTGAGAACGGACGCATAATTGAACGTGGTGACCATAATAAGTTGATTTCAGAGAAAGGCACATATTATAAGCTTTATACAGGTGCTTTTGAATTAGAATAACGGAGAGATTATGCAAATTGTCAGCAATGCAAGAATTAAAAATATAATTAATTCACAAAGAACTAAAACAGGTCTACTTTTGGCGGCCTGTTTTGTGCTTCCTTGCGTAATATTGCTGGCGATTTTTATATCTTACGGTTTTGCTCCTTTTGGCGAAAAATCTTTGATGATTATGGATATGTCGGGACAATATTCCGAATTTTTTTGCGGGTTAAAAAATATAAACCCGCAAAATGGCGGCATTTTGTTTTCTTGGTCAAAGGCATTGGGCGGCAACTATGCAGGCGTATTTGCGTATTACGTTGCTTCGCCCCTTTCGTTTATTACTTTACTTTTTCCAAATGAATATATGCATATTGGCGTCTTTGTACTCACCTTGTTGAAAATCGGCTTGTGCGGACTGACTTTCGGCATGTTGATGAATCATTTCAGTAAAAATAAGGCTAGAAATGTTATTTTTGCAATTTTCTATGGGCTGATGTCATATAACATTGCTTACTCAATGTGCCTTATGTGGCTTGACGGCGTTATATGGCTTCCTATAATTATTCTTGCCATAGAGAAATTAGCCGAAAGCGGGAAACCACATTTACTTTGTATTTCCTACACATTCTTATTCGTGTCCACGTATTATATTTCGTATATGATAGGCATTTTTTCTTGCCTTTATGTACTTTATATATTTGTTCGAGAGGGCGTTGCTTTCTTGCGAAAAAGCTTTTCTTTCTGCGTAAAATTTGTCGGAAGCGTTGCTGTGGCCGCAGGGCTGGGTGCGTGGCTTTTGGTTCCTACGTTTTTTTCTCTGTTCGAAGGTAAAATCGGCAATGCATCAATAGTTCCCGAAAACGGAATAAACTATGAATTATCAAGAGTTTTGAATAAACTTTTTGTAGGAGCTTATGACGGCATAACAAATAACGGCACTCCTTTTTTCTATTGCGGCATAATTATATTTGCTTTATTTTTCGGATACTTTTTTATCAAAAGTATATCAGTTAAAGAAAAAATTATGACTGCCGTAATAACTGTATTTATCGCCGCAAGCACATATTTTTATAAGATTGATATTGCTTGGCATGTTTTTCAAAGACCTAACTGGTTCCCTTACAGATATTTCTTTTTGTTTGGATTTATAATGGTTTTCACAGCAGCCAAGGCCGCCGCAAAGTTTAAAGAAATACCTTATGCAAGCCATATAACCTTTGCTTTGCTGGCAGCAGGTTATTTTGTCTATGTTAAAAACTTACCTGATAGCAATTTGCCAAAAGAACAATATGATTTGAGCATTAAATTTTTAATTATAACTGTATTATTGCTCTTTTTTGTCGTAATCTTGTTAAGATTGTCGCAAAACTGTAAAAGAACGTTTGTATTCCGTATCGCCGGTGCTGTTGTGCTTTTATGTTTTATAGCTGTTGCCGCTACGGAAACATATGCGAATGCCGGCTATATCCTTGCAGGCCTGGATAGAGACCATAGATATGAAACATATGAACAGCACAGAGATTATAAGCTTCTTACGGAAAGCTTGGCGACAGCTGCCGAAAAGGATGCAGAGGGAGAATTTTACAGAATCGGTTCAGGTTTTCAGCGTACCTTTAATGAACCTGTTGCATTAGGATATGGTGGTATCAATCATTACAGTTCGTCTTTTAATAAAAATCTCAATGATTTCTTTAAAAAAATGGGTTTTGCGCAAAGCTGGTATTGGAGTTCTTATGCAGGTTCTACAGCTGTTACCGACGCACTGTTTTCTGTAAAATATGTTATGAGTGATGCGGAAATTTCTCGCCTTGATGATAGAGGTAAAATCATTTCTTGGTGCAGTGTTCCTTATAAGCATTACGATGTAGTTAAACGGGAGGGTTCCGCTGTTTTGTATAAAAATCCTTACGCTGTTATGCCGTGTATCGCTGTAAGTAATAATTTAAAAAAATTCAATTGGAAATCGAACAGTATTGAGTCTCAAAACTATTTGCTAAATTGTATGCTTGGTAATGATATTTCGTATTTTAAACAATTGTCAAAGGCAAACGGTGATATTTTTGAAGAACGAGGCGACGGCTACGTCGAGTATTCCGTACAAGTGCCGTCTGCAGGTCCGCTATATGCATATTTTCCTAAAGGCAGCGGCGATACAACTATGAAGATTGATGGTAAATACGATATTACGTTATTTACAGGCGAAACAGATTGTGTGCAATTTTTGGGTTATTATACAGCAGGCGAAACGGCGCATATTACTTTAGAGACAGCAAGGGTAAATACGAACGGGAATGTTTTTTATTTGTTGGATGAATCATTGTTTAAAGAAGCTGTTGCTTTTTTAAAGAGTAATGCACTTAATATTACCGAGTGGGGCTCAGGTTATTTGAAGGGTTCTTTGCAGGCTTCTTGTGACGGAGCTGTTTTTACGAGTCTTGTTTATGATGATGGGTGGAGTGTGAAAGTTGACGGTAAAGAAGTCAAAACTTACGCATTAGAAGATGGATTGTTATGCTTTGATATTACTTCGGGTTCCCACAATGTTGAAATCGAATACAATGTGCCCGGTTTTACGTCAGGGCTGATATTAAGCCTTGTTACGCTTGCTTTAGTAATTTTCGGTTTGACATTGAAAAACAGGAAAATATATAGTACTATGGTGATGAATTAATTTATACGGAGTGTGAGTGCCGTGAGCGCAATGGCTTTAAGGATAATAGCTTGTGTTTCGATGCTTTTAGACCACATAGGTTTCGCTTTTAATATCAACATATTGAGAATAATAGGCAGATTGGCTTTCCCGTTGTATTTATATTTGCTTTACAATGGCTATAAGCACTCGTCAAACAGAGTAATGTATGCTGTAAGGTTGGGGATTTTTGCAATTATTTCGCAGATACCGTTTTCTCTGTTTACAGAAGGGGAACTTCTTTGCGCGAATGGCAACGTTTTTGTGACTTTGTTTATATGCTTGATTTGTATTTGGATAACTGATGCGATGCTCAGAAACAATGTGGCAAAATGGGTGGCTTTTTTGCCTACGGCCGCCGTATTCAGTATGAATTATTTAGGCTTTATCAATTCTGATTATGGCGAAAAAGGTGTTTTAATGGCTTTTGTTTTTACGGTATTCTATGGCAAGGGCTATATGAGAAAGATTTTAACAGTATTAGGTGTACTTTGCAGTGTGTTTTACGCGTATATTTTAGATTGGGTTTTGTTACCGGTTTTGTGGATTTTTGGGAAAGATCCCGGTATACCAACTTTAAGTATGTGGCAGATGGTTCAGGTGTTCTCACTCTTGGCGTTGCCTCTTATATTTTTATACAACGGACAAAAGGGAAAATGGCCTATAGGTAAACCTAAAGCGCAATATGTTAAGTATGGATTTTATGCTTTTTATCCTGCCCATTTGCTTGTTTTGTGGCTTGTGGCTGTTGTAATAAACGCCTTGATGTGATAAAATTCGAAATGATTATGTTTGAGGAGATATTTAAATGAAATTAGTTAAAATGCATGGTTTGGGCAATGACTACGTATACGCAGATTGTATAAATGAAATGATAGAAAATCCCTCGGAGCTTGCAATTAAGCTTTCAGACAGACATTTTGGTGTTGGTTCTGACGGATTGATTTTAATTTGCCCTTCAAAGAAGGCTGAGTTTGAAATGCGCCTGTACAATGCAGATGGCTCGTATGGCTTGATGTGCGGCAATGGTATACGTTGTGTGGGTAAATATTTGTATGATAACGGATACATTACAAAAGACTGCGTGGATGTTGAGTCCGGAGGGCAAGTAAAACACTTAAAATTAAAAATAGAAGATGGCGTTTGTGTAGGCTCACGCGTAGATATGGGTGTGCCGCTTATCCCGGGTGTAAAGGGATGGACAGAGGCACATGCAGACTTAGAAGTTGACGGTGAAATTCATAATTTAACACTTGTTGATATGGGAAATCCCCACGGAGTCAAATTTATTGATGATGTTGATAAACTTGAAATAGAAAAAATCGGCCCGAAGCTTGAAAATCATAAATTTTTCCCTGACAGGGCGAACATTGAATTTATACAAGTGGTTGACGACCATACGCTTAATATGAGAGTGTGGGAGAGAGGTTCCGGAGAGACTTTTGCCTGCGGAAGCGGTGCCACAGCCGCCGCTGTTGCAGCTATACTTAACGGATATTGTAAGCCGGGAGATGTAACGGTGCATTTGTTGGGCGGCGATTTACTTATCTCTTGGGACGGAAAGGGTTCTGCTTTTATGGAAGGACCTGCTACGTATGTATTTGAAATAACAAATTTGAATTTATAATTTATTATTAGGAGGATTCTTGAAATGTATTCATTGGAGCAAGAGTTAAAAAGCAATTCATATCCCGGTAGGGGAATAGTAATCGGTAAATCAAAAGATGGAAAGTATGCTGTGACTGCATATTTTATAATGGGAAGAAGCGTTAACAGCAGAAACCGCGTTTTCGTAGAGGACGGCAAGGGAATACGCACACAAGCATTTGATCCTTCAAAGTTGAGCGACCCCAGCCTTATAATTTATGCCCCTGTTCGTGTCTTGGGCAATAAAACAATCGTTACAAATGGTGACCAGACAGATACGATTTATGAGCTTATGGACAAGCAACAAACTTTTGAGCAAGCTCTTCGCACAAGAGAATTTGAGCCTGATGCTCCCAACTACACACCGAGAATTTCAGGTATTATGCACGTGGAGGATGGCAAGTACAATTATGCAATGTCAATTTTAAAATCAAATTACGGCGATCCCTCAAGCTGTAACCGTTTTACTTTTGCATACGAAAATCCCGTTGCAGGTGAAGGCAGATTTATTCATACATACAAATGTGATGGTAATCCATTGCCCAGCTTTGAGGGTGAGCCCAAACAGATTGCAATCGAGGGCGATATAGATGAGTTTACAAATATGGTTTGGACAAATCTTAACGAAGACAACAAGGTTTCTTTATTTGTTCGCTATATCGACATTGAAACAGGCAAGTACGATACAAGAATAATTAATAAAAACAAATAATTTACAGTAGTTCGGAGGCACATGATGACAGAATTAGAATTAAAATACGGATGTAACCCTAACCAAAAGCCCTCAAAAATTTTCATGAAAAACGGAAAAGAGTTGCCTATAAAGATTCATTCCGGCAGACCGGGATATATAAATTTCCTCGATGCATTCAATGGTTGGCAACTTGTAAAAGAACTTAAACAAGCAACCGGCTTACCGGCTGCAACATCTTTTAAACACGTTTCTCCGGCAGGTGCGGCAGTAGGATTGCCCTTAAATGATGTTGAACGCAAAATTTATTGGATAGAGGATGTTGATTTTGAGCTTTCTCCTATCGCAAATGCATACGCAAGAGCTCGCGGTGCTGACAGAATGTCTTCTTTCGGTGATTTTATTGCTCTTTCTGATGTGTGTGATGAGGCTACCGCACTCTTAATCAAGCGCGAAGTTTCCGACGGAGTTATAGCTCCGGGATACACACCTGAGGCTTTGGCGATATTGCAAGAGAAGAAAAAAGGCGGATACAATGTAATCGAAATAGACCCTGAATACGTACCTGAGCCAATTGAACACAAAGATGTATACGGTATAACTTTTGAGCAGGGCAGAAATGAGCTGAAAATCGAGGAAGGTTTCTTTGACCAAATCGTTACAGAGAACAAAGAGCTTCCCGAAAGTGCAAAAATTGACCTTGCAATTGCCATGATTACATTGAAATATACTCAATCAAACTCTGTTTGCTACGTTAAGGGCGGACAGGCAATCGGCATAGGTGCCGGACAGCAATCTCGTATTCATTGCACACGACTTGCAGGAAGCAAGGCTGACAATTGGTTCCTTCGTCAATCTCCTCAAGTTTTGGGACTTCAATTTGTTGATGGTATTAAGCGTGCTGATCGTGATAATGCAATTGATTTATATATCGGTGAGGATTATATGGATGTTCTTGCCGAGGGTGAGTGGCAACGTATTTTCAAGGTTAAGCCTGATGTATTCACAGCAGAAGAAAAGCGCGCTTGGCTTGATAAAAATACTGATGTTGCTTTAGGCTCTGATGCTTTCTTCCCATTTGGTGATAATATTGAAAGAGCTCATAAAAGCGGCGTTAAATACGTTGCTGAACCGGGTGGCTCTATCCGTGATGATCATGTTATCGATACATGCAACAAGTACGGAATGGTAATGAGCTTTACGGGAATAAGACTTTTCCATCATTGATGCGGATAAAGTTAATATGATATTTTGTTTGCTTAAGCGGTGTGGCTGATGGTCGCACCGCTTTTTTATAAAAAATAATTTAGTATTCTTTACTTCGCTCTGCAGAACACATGGCTGCCAATTGTGGTAGATATTGGGAGCGAGCGAATCCACTTGTTGGTTGCAGTGCGAGGATTGTAATAATACAAACAACCATAGGTGGGATCCCAACCGTTTACAGCATCGCGAACAGCTTTATAGGCAGTGTCGTTGGGAGTAAGGTTTATTTGGCCATCCGCAACTACATCAAATGCACCCGCCTGATAAACAACGCCGGCTATGGTTTTGGGGAAGCGTGAATCTCTCACTCTGTTTAAAATAACTGCCGCTACTGCAACTTGTCCTGTATATGGTTCTCCGCGAGCCTCTCCGTAAACAGCTCTTGCGATTAGATTTAAATCACTGGAAGAATATCCGCCTACGGAACTGCTTGCAGGTGATGACGACGAGCTTTGTATACCCATTGCGGCAAGCGTGTTTTTGCCGGCAATTCCGTCAACTACCAACCCGTTTTTTCGTTGGAAATAACGTACTGCAGTCTCTGTACGACTGCCGTAGATTCCGTCGACGGAGCCTGTGTAGTAACCCCAATTTTTCAGCTTCTTTTGTATTGCGGTAACTTCGCTGCCGTATGAGCCGCGCTTTGACAAAACTTCTTGCACATGGGCCGACGGAATATTGGTTTCCTGCTCATGTTTTGTGCCATAATTATAAAGAAGTGCAGCTATGCAGGATAAAACAAGCACTGTGATTACCATAACAACAATATATGAAAGGTCTCTTTTGCTTTTGGAAAATATGGATTTGTTTCTCAAAAAAAACACCTCGAATTTCAATAAAATTTTTCACATGTATTTTATGAAAACATGAAAATTAAATACAAGAAAAAATTTGGAAGAAATCAAAAGAAGACCTTATACTGTTCAAATTATTTTAATCCACACAAAAATTGCTCTACATTTAAATACTCAACGTCGTCAACGGTTTTGCTCTCACCGCGATAGATAACATATTTTCCTGTGATTGTACCGAATTTTGTTTCTATGGTTTTGCACCGTTTTGCATCCTTGAGATAGCGCATCTGTCTTTCGGTGACTTCAGTACTGTGCTTAACTTCATAGAGGCTACAGGTGTTTTGCCTGTTATCGTAGATCACCATATCATATTCACCGCCGTTGTCGAATTTGAATTTAAACACTTCTTGGTTATGGTAGGCTGATTTAAATGTTTCAAGAAGCACGATGTCTTCAAGCATTCTGCCCTTGACATCATCAAGAATCTTAGCAACAATATATCCTTTGTCAATTTCCGACACCGAATGGAAATATTCGTCTTGCATTAGCGAATAAATCAGAGCTTTCGCAATAGAGTAACGCATACCCGGCTGAGCAAATACTGTATATTCTGAGTGTTTCCCGTTTTCATAGCGCTCGGAACAGTCGACAATAAGATCCAACATTAAAAGATAATTTTTGACCTTTTTGATATGTTCTTGTGTAACCTCGACTGTAGTCTCGCATTTTTCTTTTACTTCAATGATCCTCATTAATCGTTCTACTACCTTTTTTTCGTCGATGTCATATAGAACAGTGGCACGTTCTGCAGGGAAATCGTGAAGGAGTAATTCTCTTGCCGAGCCTAAATCGTGAGACTTAAAATTCTCTTGTACTACGCGGAGCAAAAAGCGGTGATTCATACTCTCAATGATGCGGTTAATCACATTTGTCAACTCACCTTTGTCATAAAGCTCACGGAGCTGATTGAAGTACTCACCGTAGTGGTCGTTTTTGAGGGTATGTTGAATATTACGACTGATGGCGGTATCGATATACTTTCTCGTGCTCTCATCGTTGCGAAAAGAGACCTCATCAAATACTGAATCGGGATCATCAAAACTCATATTCTCCATTTTTAGCGTACCGCCGTATTCTATATAACGGTCTACAGAGTGAATATCTAAAAGCTTTGCGTACTCCCTAAATGGAATAAAGGATGTGTGTATCATCACACTTCTGTCATAAAGCTCGTCTCTGTTAGCCATAACAAACCCAAGCGAATCGGTACCGGACAAGATGATCTTCATTCCCATCATACTGAACACATCCGAGAGTACTGCGGCGGTTCCTATAAAATCATCCATCAGCGTGATTTCGTCAATGAACACATATTTATAACCATTCTTGAAAAGATTATAAAGATCCTTTGTTAGCATTGCCATATTATCGGTAATCTGAATTTTGATATAAGCTGTCTGTTCTAAGGGAAGTTCACTAATCATTTGTAATAAAAGTGTTGTTTTGCCGGTTCGTCTCAGACCGTATAAAATGCAAATCCTGCCGTCGGAATCCATCGCTACAAACTTTTTGAGTTTTTTATAGCAGTCTCTTTTTTTGTACTTATCAACTCTCTTAGAAAGCGCTTTTAAACCAATGCCCGTTATAACATTGGTGTGAAATTCTATATTTACAGTAGTAGAGGTGCCGCTTTGTACACTATTGCCGTAGGCTTCTAATTGCTTATAGATTGCGTTATACTTGGCGGTGTTTATTTTACTTAGGTCGTACTCATAATTTTGATAATTTCTTCTCGACATACCGAGAATTTTAGCACATTCACTTTGCTCAAGCCCTTTAGATATACGAAGTTCTTTTAGAGTCATTTGTATCACCTCTACCATAGTATATCCTGTTTTGTTTCAGAAATCAATAATTTTGCGCAAAAGTGCGCAAAATTTTCGCATTTATTTCGCCTTGATTCTTTTTTTAAAATTTTTCTTGTCTTTAACTTTTTGCTTTTTTGCCTTCTTCTTTTATCCATTGCAGAAAACCTTTAAAGCGTGCTTGTGATTCAGACTTGGATTCTTCCGCTGGTTTCGGAACAAGAGATGAATTAGATTTTATTAAATCACCAATGTAAATTTCCTCATAAATCTTATCATTTTCTTTCATATACTAAGCTCCTCGTAAATTTCTGTATAGTCGCAATCTATGCCGGATTGCGAGAATTGAACTTGCGCCTTCACATGTTTAATGTGCTACTCTACCTCTGAGTTAAACCCGGTTAACAATTATTGACTCTCTTAAGGTATCTTCTTTGTTTACATCTATCACTTTTCCTGATTGATTAACAACAATTAATTTACCTCCTATATAGCCAATTTCTATACAATTTGTTCCTTCGATGTATACTTCATTCCACCAATTAGACCTTACGCCAATTGAACATGCTGTACCATCCTCTTCTACCCAACCAAATGCATCATATCCATTAAAACATTTTTTTACTATTTTACCCTGATTGAGTTTATAAAACACTCCGTCTCTCAAAGCATAATAGGTAAGTGTGCCTTCATTAAAAGAACCTGTTTCTATAAAAATCTGCTCATTTTCAGCATCTATTACATCAAGTTGCTTGTTTTGGAGTTCTTTAGGAATTTTTACTAAATGCCTTGTTTTGGTCCAAAAAAGTTCTTGGAAATTGCTTCTAAGTGTGTTACTATTGTCTATGCTATAACCCCAGTCGTCATTATAGATTGCTGGATCAGCTGTAGGTTGAGCTACTGCTGTAGGTGTTGGTGTAGGAACTTTTGTAGGTTCTACTGTAGAGTTTGTAGGCTCCGCCGTTTGCGCAGTACCAGTAGGCTCTGCTGTGGATAAAGGCTTATGTGTATTTTCAATCTTTTCTGTTGCCTTTGCAGAAGCTGTTACATCTGATGTATTAGTTGAATTATCATTACAACCCGCTAATATCAAAATACAAATAATTGCTAAACTAAGCAATACTACTGTTGCTTTTTTCATTTCAAATTTCCTTTCTCTAATCGAATAATACATTACAATTTATCACGAAAATAAGTTTCGAGTAAAAAACCATATAACGATTTAATTATATACTAAATGTCTTTTCCTGTAAATGAAAAGTACTCACAAAACACAGTAACAAGGTAACAAACGAACAAGAAAATAACAATAAACACTTTACATATTATTCTCTTCTTACACATAGTGGAAAATATCGAAAAATGAAACGCAAATGCAACGTAAAATTTTACGTTGCATTTGCGTTTTGTTCGTGGTACTCTATATAAGAAAGTGGAGGAGATATGTCATGAGAGAAAACAAAAGTTTAGAATTTAAATCAACTGTTACAAATACATTTTTGAAGACCGTCAGTGCTTATAGTAATTTTGGAGATGGAGAAATCATATTCGGACTGAATGACGATGGGACTGTTTGCGGTATAGAGAATCTTAATCAGGTATGTTTAGATATAGAAAATAAAATTAACGACAATATTTCTCCAAAACCTAATTTTGACCTCAAAATAAATTATATGGATAGTACAATCAGGTTGGCAGTTAAAGAGGGAACATATAAGCCGTATTTGTATAAGGGTAAAGCGTATAGAAGAAGTGATACTGCCACAATAGAGATAGACCAAGCAGAACTCAAAAAATTGGTTTTGGAGGGTAGCAATTTGTCATTTGAAGAAATATCTTGTGGTGAGGATGACTTAATATTTGAGGAATTAAGCACAAAGCTTATTGAGAAGTTGGGGTTGTCAAAAATAACAGAAGATGTTCTGAGAACATTGGGTTTTTTTACCAAGGATAGAAAATATAATAATGCAGCAGCGTTACTTGCCGATAAAAATAAATTTTATGGCATTGATATGGCACGCTTCGGTATGTCTATAAATGAGATTATGGACAGAGAAACGATCGCGGGCACATCAATATTAAAACAATACGACGCAGCAGTAAATATGATAAAAAGATATTATCAATATGAGAAAATATTAGGTATAGAGAGAAAAACAGTAGATTTGATACCTGAAAATGCTTTTCGTGAGGCTATTGCCAATGCTCTGATTCATCGTGATTGGAGCTATAACGCACATATCCGCATATTTATGTTTAATGACAGAATAGAAATAAAATCGCCTGGAGGACTTCCTAAAGGATTGACATTAGAAGAATATGAAAACGGCGAGATTTCTTGTTTGAGGAATCCCATATTGGGCAATATATTTTTTAGAATGAAATACATTGAAATGTTTGGTACAGGAATAAAGAGGATTCGTCAAGAATATCAAAATTCTAAAATCAAACCGAAATTCTCAGCTACAGAAAATGCAATCAGTGTAATATTGCCGGTGACTACAGATAAATTTTATGTATCTACCGATGAAAGAAAGGTTATCAGCGTTTTAGAAGACGGAGATAAATTATCAAGCAGTGAAATTGCAAAAATGGCAGGATATACCAAATCCAAAACATTAAGAGTTCTTGAGGCTCTAAATGAAAAAGGATATGTCAAAACTATCGGTAACGGCAGAGGTACCAAATATTCGTTATAAAATTTTGCGTTTCATTTTTTCTGTATGTGTGGTAAAATTAAAATCGTATGTATACAAGGCAGAGCCGAAAGGAGAATTTGTTCTTTATGAAAAAATACGACTATCTTATTGTAGGAAGCGGACTTTTCGGAGCCGTCTTTGCACATGAGGCTACAAAAAAAGGCAAGACATGCCTTGTTATAGAAAAAAGAAACCATATAGGCGGCAACATTTATTGTGAAGAAATAAACGGTATAACCGTTCACAAATACGGAGCTCATATTTTTCATACAAACGATAAGAGAGTTTGGGAATACGTAAATAACCTTTGTGAATTTAACAGATATACAAACTCTCCTGTGGCAAATTACAAAGGTGAGCTTTATAATCTGCCCTTTAATATGAATACTTTTAATAAATTATGGGGAGTTGTCACTCCTCAAGAAGCGGCAGCTAAAATAGCAAGTCAGCAAGCAGAAGCAAAGGACGAACCGTCAAATCTTGAAGAGCAAGCAATTAAACTCGTAGGCACCGACATTTACGAAAAGCTCGTCAAAGATTATACGCAGAAGCAATGGGGCAGACCTTGCAATGAATTACCTGCATTTATAATAAAAAGATTGCCTGTAAGATTTACGTATGATAATAATTATTTTAATGACGCATATCAAGGCATACCAATTGGCGGTTACAATAAAATAATAGACAAGCTCTTAGAAGGTGTTGAAGTTCGCCTCGGTGTAGACTTTAACGAAAGTCAAGAAAAGCGTACGGAATACATGCAGCTCGCAGATAAAGTGGTTTATACGGGCACGATTGACTCCTTTTTTGATTACAAGTACGGTACGCTGGAGTATAGAACAGTAAGATTTGAGACAGAATGTCTCGAAACTGACAATTATCAAGGCGTAGCGGTAATGAATTTTACAGATAAAGAGACACCGTATACAAGAATTATAGAACACAAGCATTTTGAATTCGGTACACAAAAGGGTACTGTAATCTCAAAAGAATACTCAGAATCTTGGACTTTAGACAAAGAACCGTATTATCCCGTAAATGATGCGGTAAACCAAGAAAAATATAAGAAATATTCAGACGAAGCCGATATGCATAAAAATATAATTTTCGGAGGACGTCTTGCCGAGTATAAATATTACGATATGGATAAAGTTATAGCTTCTGCCCTTAAAACAGCAGAGGCAGAGGGGTTGTTAAATGAATAATAATTATGAAGTGGGCATTACAGTAATAATGCCCGTATACAAAGTAGAAAAATACGTATCAAAAGCAATTGAATGTATACTTAATCAAACATTCAAGGATTTTGAGTTTATAATAGTTGATGACGGTACACCTGATAACAGCGGTAAAATATGTGATGAATATGCACAAAAAGACAGCCGTATACAAGTCATTCACCAAGAAAATGCAGGTGCACCGGCTGCTCGTAACAGAGCTATAGACATAGCAAAAGGCAAGTATTTGTACTTCATGGATTCTGATGACTGGGCAGAGCCTGAAATGCTGCAAGAAATGTATGATTTGGCAGAGAAGAATGAGGCAGAGCTTGTTGTAACAGGTTTCTATATTGAAACGTATTACAGCGATGACGAAAAGTATACTCAAATACAAACAGAAGAGCCAATGGATTTTCTGACACAGCAGTCTTTCAGAGAAAATGCATATAAGCTTTTTGATAAAAATCTTTTATATTCACCATGGAATAAATTATATTCAGCTAAATATATGTCAGATAATAATTTGAAATTCCCGCAAACATGGATGGACGACTTCCCGTTTGTACTTTCGTTTATAAGAGATGTTAAAAAGGTAGTTTTTAATCCAAAGCCTTATTATCATTTTATGAGAGCAAGAGCAGAGAGTGAAACAGCAAAATATAAAAGCACTTTATATGAAAAGAGAGAAGAAGAACATCAATGGATGCTTGATTTATATAAATATTGGGATATTAAAGACGATGCAAAAAAAGCGGCGGCGAGAGAAATGGTATTCCGTAGATATATAGAAAGAGTAGTCGGTTGCATAGAGAACGTTACAAATCCCAATTGCACTTTAAGTAAAAAGGAACGCAAAGCAGAGATTAAACGCATTCTCAACAATCCAAATGTGTCCGAAGCACTAAAAATCGCAAAACCTAATTCCAAATACATGAAAATTATGCTTTTGCCCGTAAAATGGAAGAATGTAACTTTATGTTATCTTGAGGGTACTTTAATTTCAAGGATTAAAACAAAGAATGTTAAATTGTTTGCTAAATTAAAGGCAAACCGCTAAAATAAATATATAAATTTTAATATTTAAGAGAAAGGATAAACCATGAGCTCGTACAAAAGTGATATTGAAATTGCGCAAAGCGCAGAAATCAAACCGATAGGTGAAATTGCTGAAAAAGCAGGTATCGACATGGAATATGTTGAGTACTACGGTAAGTATAAGGCCAAAATAGACATTTGGAAAATGCCTCATAAAGACGCAAAGGCAAAGTTGGTACTTGTTACAGCTATTACGCCGACTCCGGCGGGAGAAGGCAAGACTACCACGACAATAGGTCTTGCTGACGGACTTCGGAAAATTGGCAAAGAATCTATTGTAGCTCTTCGTGAGCCCTCTTTAGGCCCTGTTTTCGGTGTTAAGGGAGGCGCTGCAGGAGGCGGCTATGCTCAGGTAATTCCGATGGAGGATATAAATCTTCATTTTACGGGAGATTTCCATGCAATAGGTGCGGCAAACAATTTGCTAGCTGCAATGCTTGACAATCATATATATCAAGGAAATCAGCTTAATATTGATCCCAGACGCATAACATGGCGCAGATGTGTAGACATGAATGATCGCCAGTTGAGAAATATAACAGATGGTCTCGGAGGCAGAGTTAACGGAGTCCCGAGAGAAGATGGCTATGATATAACAGTTGCCTCTGAAGTTATGGCAGTGCTTTGCTTGGCATCATCTTTGACTGATTTAAAGGAGCGTCTTGGCAGAATCATAGTTGGTTATACATACGATGAAAAGCCTGTTACAGCTTCTATGCTTAAGGCGGAAGGTGCTATGGCGGCACTTCTTAAAGATGCTTTAAAACCTAATCTTGTACAAACATTAGAGGGTACGCCCGCTCTTGTTCATGGTGGTCCTTTTGCAAACATTGCACACGGTTGTAACTCCGTTATAGCTACAAAAACAGCTATGGAGCTTGGTGAGTATACTGTTACAGAGGCAGGTTTCGGTGCAGATTTAGGTGCGGAAAAGTTCCTTGACATCAAGTGCAGAGTGGCAGGACTTCGTCCTTCTGCTGTTGTTGTGGTTGCTACAGTAAAAGCCTTGAAAATGCATGGAGGTGTACCGAAGTCTGAATTGGCATCAGAAAATATCGAAGCGCTTGAGAAAGGTTTGCCGAATCTTTTAAGACACGTATCCAATATACGTGAAGTTTACGGTTTGCCATGTGTTGTTGCTATTAACAGATTTATTCAAGACAGTGACGCAGAGCTTGCATTGATAGAAAAGAAATGCAAGGAGCTTGGTGTGAATGTGGCACTTTCCGACGTTTGGGCAAAAGGCGGAGAAGGAGCTATAGAGCTTGCACAAGAAGTTGTAAGGCTTTGCGAAAAAGAAGATAACAGCAATTTTAGGTTTTCTTACGAAGATGACAGCTCGATAGATGAAAAACTATCGGCTATAACACAAAAGGTATACAGAGGAAACAACGTAATCTATACTGCAGAGGCTATAAAACAGAAAAAGCAGTTAGAGGCAATGGGTTTTGGTAAGCTTCCTGTGTGTGTAGCGAAAACACAATACAGTTTTTCTGATGATATGACTAAAATCGGTGCACCGGAGAATTTTGACATAACAGTGAGAAATTTGAAGGTTTCCGCAGGAGCAGGCTTTGTTGTGGCACTTACAGGTTCTATTATGACAATGCCGGGATTGCCTAAGATTCCTGCTGCAGAGAAGATTGACATAGATGAGAACGGTAACATCAGCGGTCTGTTTTGATGTTGACGAAAGTTTCAGGTTGTTTTATACTTTAAACAACTGTTAACTTTAAGAAAAATAGGTGATAAAGTAATGCCATCGGATAAAATAATACAGTTTAGCGATGAAATTTTTGATAGGTATATTATTAAGAGTAAAATTCCTGTTATGGTGAATTTTTGGGCACAAAATTGCGGCCCTTGCAGAACGCTGGCTCCCATTTTAGATGAACTTGCAGAGGAGTATGACGGTCTTTTAAAAATTGGTTTTGTGAATGTAGAAGAGTGCCCAAAGACAGTAAAAGCATTCCGTATAGCAAGTGTTCCTACTTTGGCATTTATAGTTAATGGTATAACTGAGCAGAGGATAATCGGGTTAAAGACAAACGAAGAAATTAAAACAGTAATTGAAAAGTATGTCAGGAGGAATACAAATGGAAACACAAATGCAGAATAAAATGTTGGAACCTATACAGCCCTTTGATAAAAATGAAATTCTTGCAGAGGGTAAGTGTGAGCCTAAGACTTTTGACGTACCTTTAAAGAAGTATCGTAAAAAATATGTAAATGAGTATATCGATGCACTCAATAAGCACTATACCGAGATTATAGAAGCCAACACGAATGAAATAATAAAGCTGGGGGAAGCATACAGTGAGCTTGCAGACATGTATAACGGCTTGCTTGCACAGCATAATCAGCTTTCTGCTTCATATATTGTTTTACAGGCAGAAAAGTCGAAGGTGGCAGATGCTTTGATTAAGGCAGAAAATACTGCAAAAGAAATTATTAGCTGTGCCCATGAGCAGGCTGAATTTGAACGTCGCCAATTAGAGATTAAATCTGAAAATTTGCGTGTTAATATTGTGGATAAAAACAAAAGACTTCGCGATATGCGTATTGAGGTTACACAAATGTGTAATGATGTTAAGGCACAAATGGAGGCCGCACTTAAAGCTATTTCAGATAAGATGGATGAGGAAATTAATACATTTAACAACAGTGTATCCGGTGTGGAGGGAAAATACAACAGTGATGAGGTGACCAATAATGAGTAAGCAAAAAAATAAGGGGAGAACATCTAAGTTTATAGTAAGGATTGTTTGCCTTTTGCTTGCATTTTCCATGATTGCTACAACCTTGTTTATGTTGATTCAGTATTTGATGTATTTATAAAAGAGGGGAATATACTATGTGCTTATCAGCATCGGACTTTGGTAGATTTGCTACTTTTTTAGGTGAATATCTTGGTATAAACAGCGTATGGGATATTTTCAGAATTATTTTTGATGTTCTGATTATTTCATATGTGTTTTATCTTTTGCTGACACTTTTGCGTGATTCAAGAGCTTTTCAACTTATAAAAAGTGTAATCTTGATTTTATTTGTAGCTTTTTTAGCTGAATTGTTACAGCTTTCAACTTTGTCCTTTGTGCTTAAATTGGTAATTGAAGTGTTGCCGGTAATGCTTATAGTTCTCTTTCATCCGGAATTACGACGTATTCTTGAAGGTTTGGGACAGACTTCCTTTATGGAAATGTTTAAAAGCGGTACACAAAAAACTGCTGATTTAAGTTTTATGGTAAGTGAAATTGTAAAGGCTACTTATGCAATGGCTGAAGAGAAGACAGGTGCGCTTATAATTTTTGAAAGAAAAACAAATTTAAGCGAGGTAATACGCACAGGAACAATAGTGGATTCTGCAGTTACTGCACAATTTTTAAGACAGCTTTTTATAAAAAATACACCACTTCATGACGGAGCAGTTATAATTAAGAAGAACAGGATTGCGGCGGCAGCGTGTTATTTGCCTCTTTCCGCAAATTTGCAATTAAATAAGGATTTGGGAACACGTCATCGCGCCGGAATAGGTATAAGCGAGAATACTGACTGTATATCAATTATTGTTTCAGAAGAAACAGGGTATGTTTCCGTGGCAGAAAACGGTCTGTTAAAAAGAAATATGAAAGAAGATGCTTTGAGAAGTTTCTTGCTTGAAGCATTGGCGCCTAAAACAGAAAACGATAAAACAACAGGCAAAAAAACAAATATATTCAGAAGGGGAGGTAAGCAAAAATGATTAAAATAAGAAATTTCTTAAAAAGCAAAACTTTTTATATTATTATTTCTGCGCTCCTTGGAATTATGACGTGGCTTCTTGTATTAAACTACACAAATCCTACAGAAAAACGCTCTTTGGACATTCCGCTTAATATACTGAATGTAAATACACCGGCTACCTTGGGTTTGAGCGACAGAGATTCTTCTGTTCCGAGTACAATAACAGTTAAAGCTTCGGGACGGTCTGATATAATTGGAAATTTAACATCATCCGATTTGTATGCGGCTGTTGATTTTGCCAAAATTACAGATTCCGGTAAGACTACGCTAAAAATAAAAGAACCGGAATGCAACAGATTGGGCATAAAAATTGAGGATTATTATCCTAAAACAATAGAGGTAGTATATGACAAAATTTCACATGCGAACGTAGATGTTGTTGTTGAATATGATAATAGTTTGTTGGCTGAAAATTTTGAGTTTATATCAGTTACAGCAGAGCCGGGAACAGTTCAAATTTCAGGCTTTGAATCAGAAATCGCAAATATAGATTGCATTAAAGTAAAACTTAATGAAAGCCTTACGGCAGGTTCCATTGATTCGGATAAAAGCGGTTCGTTTTTAGGACATTATTATTTAAAAAGCGGAGAAGAAGTAACAGCAGATTACGAAACAGAGAAAATTACCGTTAAAATCGAAGTTGCAAAAAAGGTTCCCGTAACATATTCAGTTTCGGGTATACCGCATAATGATTATTATTTAAGTAAAACCGGAATTACTGCTGACACTGTATTGCTTTGCGGTGCGGCATCTGATTTGCGTAATATAAACAAAATTGAATTGGGCACAATTGATATTTCGGGCGCTTCTGCAAATGTAATAAAAAATTTCGATATTACAGGATATCTTCCGGCTGGAATTACAGCATATCAAACAACAGATGTTTCTGTTTCTGCAGAAATATTAAAATATCAAATCAAAAACTTTGAGGTTGATATATCAAGTTCTGTAAGTACGCCGGGAAAGAATCCCAGAGAATTTACGTATGATTTTTCTGTTGAGAAATTCACAGTTGCCATAAAAGGAAAAGCTGCTGATTTGGCAAAATTGTCAGTGTCCTCTTTGGGACCGACGATTGACTTAACAGACAGAGGCGTAGGAGAGTATATTTTGCCGCTTGAATTTGTAGATATAGATAGTAACAAATTCACTGTAATAGGAGAGTATGTATGCTCGGTGAAAATTGCTGAATATATTTCGCCTACCGGTAATCCCGGAGACGATACAGCACTCCCTACAGGCGAGATATGATTTTTATTTTATAACTCCTGATTGTATTGCTTCAGCTAAAAGAAGCTCTACTACTTTACCATAGTTTTTAACACCATCTTCTACATTCATAACGGATAAATATGTATCGTTTACTCCGGATGTAAATTCATGGCTCAAAGTTTCAAACTGACTCCAATAAGCATTTTCGCGAGAAATATCTTTTTTTACGTTTTTATCGACGGAATCCATTATAGCTGTCCACGTTTTTGTGTCATAATATCGTAATTCGTCCATTGCGTAAGAAAAGGCTGTGTAATATGCAGAATACGCAAAAATCGGATTGTCGCTTTGAAGACAAGTCATATATGCAATAAAATTAGCCTCATCTTCTCTTGCAAAACCTCTTTGATGTGCCATTTCATGGCAAATTGTATGAGGTAGGCTCATGATAGGCGTATGAATATTCACGATGGCCTCAGGTAAAACATACGGATAAATTCCTGTAATGTGAATATTTGACATTACGATGGAACTGTAAGCAAATTTAACTGTAGGATAGTCTGTGTGCGAAGAATTGTATTTCTGAGGCAAAAGATTATATGCCTTCTTTGCTTCTTCTGCTAATTTATACGGATTGTATTCTGAATATGCCTCGTCTATTGAACCATCAATTTTTGTTTCGAGTGCTTGTCTCGTTTCAGAAACATTTTTACCCATTATATAACAGAATTGGCGTAATTGTTCCACTGTATAATTATTTGCAGTATATTCTGCTTTTTCGGAAAATGTCATGCCCGTGTAATTTATGCCGCCAAAGAAAATGAAAACTGTAACAATTATGCAGAAAACAGAAACAAAGCGTAAACCCAGATTGCCTGCGGGACGAAGCATGGAGCGTCTTTCCGGGTAATAACCTTGCTTTTTCATACGAAAATACAGCATAGCAGTCTCGACAGTAGCGTATATGGTTTTAAATAAGAAAACAACAGTGCAGATAATAAAAACATATAATAACAATTCGGCAACAGAGAAAGGAATGTATCCGAAAAGCTTTGCCAAAGGGTAATTAATAAAATAAAAAATTTTATCTGTATATACTGATGACACTGCTTTGTCACTAAAACATAAATGACAGAGTAAATATATTGACAAAGCAAAAACCCCTGCAAAAGAGCTAAGTGAAGCCCATGTAGCAGAACGATGGAGTTTACGCTTGTAGATGTATTCATAATACGCATATTTTTCTTTTGATGTTAAAAGTTTATCGCTCAAAGAAATACCCCTTTGTTTAAGTAGTTATTATATTTTGCCACGCAATAGGGAAAATATCAACTGTTTAATTTATGCCCTGTTTTGTTTGACAAACAATATTGATTGTTATAGAATTACAACAAGTTTTAAATCGTAAGTTTTAATAGAAAGGTTGTGTTTAAATATGTCATTTCCAGTAGCATTGCAGTTGTATTCTGTAAGGGACAACTTGGAAAAGGATTTTGAGGGTACACTCAAAAAAGTAAAAGAATTGGGCTTTCAAGGTGTAGAGTTTGCAGGACTTTACGGACATGATGCAGACACAGTAAAAAATTTACTGGAAGAAATCGGATTATGTGCAGTTTCTGCGCATATTACAATAGATGAATTTTTAGGTGATATTGAGGGTGCTGTTGATAGATATGTGTCTATAGGTTGCAAATATGCTGCCATTCCTAATCTGGCATTGAATCGTCGCCCGGGTACTGATATGTGGGAACAAACTTTAGAGGATATTAAAAAAATAGCCATAGCAGCAAAATCTAAAGGCTTGCAGCTTATGTATCATAACCATGACTATGAATTCACAAAAATTAACGATAAATATGCACTCGATGAGCTTTATGATAGAATTTCGTCTGATTTGCTGGAAACAGAGCTTGATCTTTGCTGGGTAAATGTGGCAGGAGTAGATCCTGCATATTATGTCAAAAAATATGCAGGCAGAGCAAATATATTGCATCTTAAGGATTTTGCAGGAAGCAAAACAGAAAACATGTATGAGCTTATCGGCGTTAAAGGCGAAAAAGCAAAGCAGAGCAGAGCGTTTGAATTCCGTCCTATAGGATACGGCAAGCAGGATATACCTACAATTCTTGAGGCAGCTACGGTAGCCGGCACAAAGTGGCTCGTTGTGGAACAGGATTCTCCGAGTATGGGTAGAAGTGCACTTGAATGTGCAGAATTAAGTATTAATTATTTAAAAACTTTGCTATAAAAGAATTTTTATAAAATGAGGTGTTTTTATGGGTAATATTTTAGACAAATTTAAAGAAGTACAAGAAGAAAAAAAGGAAATAGATACAAGCAAAAAGCTTAGAGTAGGTATTATAGGTACCGGCTGGATTGCGGAGCCCCACGCAACTTCTTATATGAAGATGCCTGATGTTGAAATTGTTGGTTTAGCCGATTTGATTCCGGGCAAAGCAGAAGCTTTTGCCGCACGTCTCGGTATATCCGGAGTGAAATTTTACGGCAGTCATAAAGAGATGCTCGACGATGAGTCTTTGAATCTTGATGCTGTAAGCGTTTGTACGTACAATTGCCAGCATGAGCCTTGTACAACTTATGCGTTAAAAAAAGGTGTTAACGTAATGCTTGAAAAACCTATGTGCGTTACAATGGAAGAAGCTATTGCAATTTGCAAAGCGGAGAAAGAAAGCGGTAAAATTGTTTCCGTTGGATTCCAACCAAGATTTGACGAGAATATGAAAATGCTTAAGAGAATTGTGGAATCGGGCGAATTGGGACAAATTTATTATATACAGACGGGCGGTGGCAGAAGACGAGGCATTCCTACGCCTTTTGGCACAACATTCATTGAGAAAGAAACAGGCGGTATAGGTGCTTTGGGCGATATTGGTTGTTATTCTCTTGATATGGTAATGAATGCCATCGGATATCCTAAGCCACTTACGGTAACAGGTTATAAATCCGATTTCTTCGGTAAACGTCCTGATTATTATCCGGGACATCCGGAATACGCTGAAAAGTTTGGCGTGGACGATTTTGCGGCAGGCTTTATAAGACTTGAGGGCGGTATTGTTATAGATTTCCGTATTGCATGGGCAATGAACATTGACACTCCCGGAGACACTGTTATTCTGGGTACAAAGGGCGGTTTGCGTATTCCTTCTACAGAATGCTGGAATGGTTCCATCGGCGGCCCCATGACAATTTATCATGAAGTTGCAGGCGACCAAGTAGAAACAAAAATTCCCGTTAGGTCAACTAACGGCAGTGTATTTGAAATGAAAATTCGTTCTTTCCTTGATGCCATCAAATCAGGTGCACCGGCTCCCGTTCCTACTTCACAGATTCTTTATAACCAGGCTATTCTTTCCGGAATTGCAACTTCGGCAGAGCTTGGTCACGAAATAGAAATTCAGATTCCCGAAATCTGATTTATTTAATAATCCGCCGGAGAGGTTGTGGTGATTTCAGCTTTCTCCGGCTTTTTTACGTGAATACATTACGGAGACGGTATTATGAAATTATTGGACACTTCTCTCTTGTGCGAAAAATTAACAGAAAGACAAAACGCTTTGATTAAAAGCGGTAAACTTGGCGGTTGTGAAATACTTATAAAACAAAATGGTAAAGCTGTTTTTCACAAAGCTTTTATCAATGAATTAAACAGTATGTACAGGTTAGCCTCTATGTCAAAGCCTGTTACCACGGTTGCCGTTTTGATAGAAGCGGAAAGGGGACATTTATCTTTAGACGATAAGGTGTCAAAGTATCTAAGCCGTTTTTCAAATATGTATGTAGGAATGCTGGATGAAAATGGCAAGGCTGTGCCGAAAGAACCTGTAAAAAATGAGATAACCGTTGAGCAGCTTCTTAACCACACAAACGGCTTGTTTTCGGATTCTGATGGTGTCGGAGTATATCAAAGTTCGCTTTTTACAAAGGCTGACAGACAAAATCTTGCTTCTTATGCATACAAAATAGAGCGTTCACTGCTTTCTTTTCAGCCGGGAGAGTATGCGTATTACAGTGGGGGAGCGGCACATTCCGTAGCAGCAAGGCTCGTAGAAATAGTATCCGGACTACCTTTTGAGGAGTATATACAGGAAAATATTGTAAAACCGCTGGGCATAAAAGATATGACTTTTGTGCCTAATGAAGAACAGTGGGCACGTATGGTTTCTGTGCATAAATATGATGGTGAGAAGTCGTGGTACATTGATATAGGCAAAACAATGTTTGAAGGTATACCACTTACTTTCTATAGCGGTGCAGCCTCTTTAGGCGGAACGGCAGAGGCTTATTCTGCTTTTGCGGAAATGCTTTTAAATGATGGAGGCAATATTTTAAAACCTGAGTCAGTATCACTTATGAAAAAAGCTTATGTGCCGATTTCGTGGAACCCGGCAGATTCACAGTGGTGGGGCTTAGGAGTAAGAGTTATAAACAATAATGAGTATATACTGCCAAAAAACAGTTTTGGTTGGAGCGGTGCTTACGGTACGCATTTCTGGATAGATCCGGAGAATAAAATAACTGCCGTATATTTGAGAAATTCCCATTATGATGGTGGTGCGGGGGCGCAGATTGCGAATTGGTTTGAAGAAGATGTAATGGGTAGTTTAAAATAAACCATGCAAAAGGAGCGTTGAATTATGTTTAGTGAAACAGGAAGCAGAGATGCCGTTACAGCGGCAATTTCCGTAGCAATAACAAAAGACAGGATGGCAGAAAAAGCTGAACAGTTAAGACTTAAAAGCGAGGGCATTAAGACGGCGGCTGTGGATTTTGGAGGAGAGTTTATAGCGTCAGTAACAAAAGTAATCGAAAGAGCTGTTGTTGCTGCAAAAAGAGAAAATTTGATTGCGGATTCTCATGCAGAAGAGGGTGCTGTTGCAGGTGCTGCAAGGGAAGCAGTTTCGCAAATTGTAAATAAGGCGATTGGTCTTAATATCGGAGGTAAAATTGCTATTGCTCGTTGCGGAGAACATATAAGTGTGGCAATATTCTTCGGAATAGGCCTTTTGCACCTTAATGAAATGGCGATAGGATTAGGACATAGAGTAATTTACAACAGTATGACTGAAGAGGAGGACGATTATGAATCGTAATATTGCAATAGACGGTCCTTCGGGGGCAGGCAAAAGCACTTTAGCAAAGAAGATTGCAAAGAAGTTTGGATATATATACCTTGACACAGGAGCGATGTACAGGGCTTTTGGTTTGTTTGCTATAGAAAATGGTGTGGATTTTACATTGCCTGTCGAAGATAATAAAAAAGTCTTGGAGGCTTTGACGGATGATTTCACCCTTGATGTTATATATGAGGACGGAAATCAGCAGGTGTATGCCAACGGAAAAAACGTGACCGGTCTTATTCGTACACCGGAAGTTTCGATTGCTGCATCAAAAGTGGCAGTTATTCCCAAGGTAAGACTTAAATTAGTCGAAATTCAAAGGGATATTGCGTCTAAAAATGATGTAGTAATGGATGGTCGCGATATTGGTTCTTATGTGTTGCCGGACGCGGCAGTAAAAGTTTTTTTGACAGCTTCTGTTGAGGTGAGAGCACAAAGAAGATATGAAGAGCTCCGCGAAAAAGGAAATATGCAGGTGACGTATGATGAAGTACTCAGTGATATGAAATTCCGTGATGCAAATGATAGCTCAAGAGCGTTTGCTCCTTTAAAACAAGCTGCGGATGCAGTGTTGCTTGACACTTCTGATATGACAGAAGCTGAGAGCGAAACAGCATTGATAGAGATTGTTAATGGCAAAATTAAAAAATAATTTTTGGTGAGGATAATGGAAGTTTTAAGAGTTATTTGCAGATTTATATTTTTCTTTTTTATACGAGTAAAAGTGTATGATGAAGAAAAGGTTCCTGAAAGTGGTGGCTTGGTTGTAGCGGCAAATCACGAAAGTATGCTCGATATGTTCATGATAGGGTACAAATTACCGCGCTATTTAAAATGGATGGCAAAAGAGGAAATTTTTAAGAATAAACTTTTGGGTAAAATATTTTCTGCTTGCGGTGCTTATCCTGTTAGAAGAAATTCGAGAGATGTTGCTGCCGCAAGAACTACTTTTGAACTTTTGGAAAAAGGAGAGGCTGTAGGTATCTTTCCTCAGGGAACTAGATCAAAAGGCAATGGCAGAAATAACAAAGCTAAACATGGTGTGGCAAAATTTGCCATTGAGGCGGGGGTGCCCGTGCAACCGGTAGCAATATGGGGAAAAATACGTTTGTTTGGACGCGTATACGTTAGATTTGGTGATCCTATAATGCTTCCGAAAGCTCCCGAAGGCCAAAAGTATACAAAAGAGGATTATACCAATATGGCACAGGATATACTTGATGGTATATATTCATTAATGGAGGTGCCTGAGGGTGGAGATAATTAAGGCAGAAAAGGCGGGCTTTTGTTTTGGTGTTGCCAATGCTGTAGATAAGACTTTTGAAATACTTAACAACAAAAAAGACGATAGATTTGTTTTCTCTTATGGCGAACTGATACATAATGATAACGTTATTAATAAGCTCGCTCAAAAAGGCATGAGGGTTGTTCATACTGTAGAAGAGATTTTTACCGAAACAAATGGTCATCCTGAGAAAGCTACAGTGATTATTAGAGCTCATGGAATATCACCGGAAAAGCAAAGAGAAATAGAAAGTTCCGGGTGCACTGTAATTGATGCAACATGTCCTTTTGTGGCTAAAATACATAAACTTGTAAGCAGGCAATATAAAGAAGGCAGAAGGATTATAATTATAGGAGATGCGGCACATCCTGAAGTAATTGGTACAAATGGATGGTGTGATGAAAATGCAATTGTTTTATCAAGCGTAGCTGAGGCGGAAAACTTTGTTTTATCGAGTAAAATCAATATATTGTATAGTGTGGTAGCTCAAACTACTTTTTCAAAAAAGATTTTTGATGAAATATGTGAAATTTTAAAAAAATCCTTTGACAATGTGAATTTTTTTGATACAATATGCAGTGCGACATCTCTCAGGCAAGAGGAGACAGTGAAAATTGCATCACAAACTGACTTAATGATAGTTGTGGGTGATAGAAAGAGTTCTAACACTTGCAAGTTGTTTGATTTGAGTTCTCAGCTTTGTGAAAATGTTTTTTTTGTTGAAAATGCAGCAGAGTTAGATGTATCGTGTATTGACAAATATAAGAAAGTTGGTGTGACAGCAGGAGCGTCAGTTCCGGACTGGATCATCGGGGAGGTTATTGGTAAGATGAGTGAAATCAATCAGGAAATCGAAAATGCAGAAATCAGCGTAAATGAGGTTGTAGAGGAAATCGCAACAGCTGATGATGCAAATGCAGCTTGTGAAAATGAGTCTTTTGAGACTTTATTGGACAAGTCATTGACAACAATCACAAGCGGACAGATTGTAAAAGGTACAATCAACAAAATTGACAACAAAGGCGTATATGTTGATCTCGGATTTAAATTCGAAGGCTTTATTGCTATCGACGAGTTTGCAGAGATTCCGGGTTTTGAGCCTGACCAATTGAACATTGGTGACGAAGTAGAAGCTATGGTTGTTAAAGTAAGCGACAAGGATGGAGAAGCTATCCTTTCTAAGAGACGTGTTGATAATAAGAAGAACATGATTCTTCTTGAGCAGTCTTTTGAGAGTAAAACACCCGTTTTAGTTCGTATTAAAGAAGCTGTAAACGGCGGCGTTGTTGCATATCTTGGCTCAGTACGTATCTTTATCCCTGCATCTCAACTCACAGAGAGATATGCAAAGGATTTGAGTGCTTTTGTTGGCCAGACTGTTGAAGTTATCATTACAGCTTTCGAGAAAGGCCAAAAAGGTCACAACAGAATAGTTGGTTCAAGAAAAGTTATTCTTGTTGCTGAGAGAGAAGAAAAAGAAGAAGCTTTCTGGGGCAAAATCGAAGTTGATAAGGTAGTTACAGGTGTTGTTAAGAGCCTTACTCCTTTCGGTGCTTTTGTTGATATCGGAGGATATGACGGACTTATCCACATGTCAGAGCTTTCGTGGAACAGAATCAAACATCCTTCTGAGGTTCTCAAGGTAGGTCAAGAAGTAGAAGTTAAGATTCTTGAATTTGACAGAAAGAAAAAGAGAATTTCTCTTGGATATAGAAAGCAAGAAGATAATCCTTGGTTTGATGCAGAAAACCTTTATCAGGTTGGAGACATTCTTGAAGTTACAGTTGTACGTTTTGCTGCTTTCGGTGTATTTGTAAATATTGCACCCGGAATTGATGGCTTGGTACATATTTCTCAGATTTCAAATCAGAGAATTTCGAGTGCAGCTGATTGTCTCAAGATTGGTCAGAAAGTTATGGCTAAAATCATCGATACAAATATAGCTGAGAAGAAAATTAACCTCAGTATTCGTGATGTTCAGGCATATGATCCTGAGCCGAAGCCGGTAGAGCTTGATGAAGATGGCAATCCGATTGTTCCTGAGAAAAAAGAAAGACCGCGTAAGAAAGATCGCGGTGAGCGTCCTGCTAAAGAAAAGCGTGTAAAGAAAGACGCTGAGGATGAGGTTATTGCAGATAAGGCTGCTCCTATGGGTACATCAATTGGTGATATCCTTGCGGCTAAACTCCAACCCGCAATTGAAGTGAACACAGATTCAGAAGAGTCTGAAACAAACGAATAATTTTTAAAGATTACAGTATTTGAAGACTGATTTCACTTTTTATAAAAGCTACAGATAGGTTTGCTTGTCTGTAGCTTTTTTATTTTTTAAAAAAATTATGGTTTTTATAAGGAGTTTCGTGCTGTATAATCGTATAATACATGAATAGCCTAAACAAGAATTCGATAGGAGGGAGTTTATGGATAAATGCACGATTTATTATCGTCGCTTTCTTGATGGAGATGAGTATGCGTTTGATGATTTAATGAAAGAGTTATTCCGAAGTCTTGTATTTTTTATATATGGCTATGTGCATAATGTTCATGTTGCAGAAGATATTGCGATGGATGCTTTTTCTGATCTGATTATCAATAAGAAAAGATATAATTTTAAGGTTACACTTAAAACTTATCTTTTTATGATAGGTAAAAGTCGTGCTTTGGACTACATAAAGCGTGGCAAAATTATAGATTTTGTGGATCTGTCAGAGGCTCAAAATATGAAAGATGATGAAGAAAAACTGATTGAAATTGTGCTTGCTGATGAACGTAAAATCAGAGTGAATAATGCGATGTCAAAACTTCCGGAGGACATGCGTGCTGCTGTTCATCTTGTTTTCTTTGAAGAAATGACTTATGAAGAGGCTGCAAAGGTTATGAAGAAAAATCGAAAGCAGATAGATAATCTCTTGTTTAGAGCTAAAAAAGAGCTTCGTGCCATTTTAGAAGAGGATGGTGGATTGTTATGAGGAATTTAGACGAGTGTAAGGCAGAAATATTGCGTCGTGCAGAAGATAAAAAAAGAAAAAGCAGAAAAAAACGTAGTCGTATGTTAATGATAGGCATTTCCCTTGCGATATGTTTTACAGTATTTTTAGTAATGTTTTTTATGGATATAATGCCTGATAGGAAAGATGAAAATACAAACCATGAAAATCGTGTGTGCTCATATACGACAGTTAAAATTGAACATAAAAATGGTGTTGGATCAGATATACAAAAAATTACTGATATTTCTAAGATTGATAAAATTTTTTCTACTATTCATAGTCTTTGTATAAATGCAAAAGAAGAAGCAGCAATTCCAACAGAGGATGACTTCAGTTCAACGGATTCTGTAGATGCTCCAAATGAAATAATCGAATTTACAGGTTTTACCATTGTTTTTTGTAAAGATGACAAATCTGAAGTTGTTTATACATTGGAAGAAAATATTTTGCGCAGTGTTAATGAAAATCTTGAAGTGAAAATTGATGATATGCAGTTAACAATGCTAAAAAATATGTTGGGAATATCAAAATGAAGGAGTATTAATCATGAAAAAGAATGTAGCGTTATTTATATTGGCTGTGATTTTATTAATAAATTCGGTGCCTGCCTTATCTGTTGTGGCTGATGAAATTGAAAAAGTCAAAACATTAAATGTAAGAATAGCAAAAGAATATCACGAACATGGAAAATTTACCGCTGAAGATTTTCCGGAGCTTGAATTAGAATCATTATATATAATGAGCGATTCTAAATATGAAATTGCAGATGTATACTACCGCGAGATTTGCTATTATTTTGTATTAAAAACAGCTATAACAATTGAAGAAATGAAAAATTTTGCGAAGAACAATCCTTATGTTGAGGAGGCTTATATTGGGTATACAGAGCCCTTTGAAGGAACAATAAAATTGAATGTGCCTGAAGGTAAAAAGATTGAAATTGAAGTAGGGGAGTCTTTGGATTTAAAGTTTTTAGGAGCTAAAGGATATACAAAGCCTTTTTCTTTTTCTTATGTGGTTGTATGTCTTGATAAATACGATGATAATCGTGAATATGAGCCGAAAGACTTTCCTGAAGTTGCACTTTCTAAAATAAAGCATAAGGGAAACGGCCGATTTGAACTGTATCTGCAAGAACCCGGATTTTGGAATGCGATTAAAGCTGTAGATGCTCTTTCTGTTGAAGGAAATTATTACAGTGTTGATTTAGAATCTTTTGCACATCCTTCTGTTTTTGAAATTAATTGGTCTGTTGCTGATAGAGATGTGGTTGCTTTGGGTGATAGAGAAAACAATTCAGACAAATGCAGCGGTGATGTTGCAAAGTTAACTGCATTGAAGGAAGGTATAACCACATTAGAGGTAAGTTACTACAATGAAGGAGAAGAAGTAGACTGTGTATATGAAATAGAGGTAGTTCCTCGTAAAAACGAAAACAATGTGAATGCAGGTGATGACAATGACATTCTATGTATTTTATTTATGTCGGGAATTGCGGGCTCATTGTTTATTATTGCTTTTGTATTAATAAAGAAAAAAAGTTTGTATTAATAAAGAAAAAAAGTATTTGCATTGCAGAAAAAGATATGTTACAATAGCAAACGCTGTTTGAAGATTTTCAAGGGAGGTGTGTTTAAATGGCAAGATGTGAATTTTGTTCAAAGGATATGATGTTCGGACGCCACATCAGCATTACACGTTCTCAGGTGAGTAGACGTGCAAAGAGAAATTGGAAGCCGAATGTAAGGAGAGTTAAAATCATGGTTAATGGCACTCCCCGTTACGCTTACGTATGTACTTCCTGCTTGAAATCAGGAAAGGTTACAAGAGCGATATAATTATTGTACAAAACATAGCATTACGGCCGGTTGCGATATAGCAACCGGCTTTTTGCGTTTTGTTGACTTTTTCTAATTTTTAATCTAATATATAACTAATTAGTCTTGTTGAGAAATTATAGTAGGAGTGAACAACAAAATGAAAGAAAAACGTGAGAAGAGCAGAGTGATTCAAACTATACTGAGAATTGTGTCGTTAGGAGTGGTTTTTGTTATGGTGTGTTCGGGAACCGGTTGCAGTGATAAGTATTGCGTAAAAACAGCGCAGGCTGAGATGGATGAATATTATTTTGATAACATAGACGAAGCAAAGGCTTGCGCAGATAAATTTGCCCATTATGGATATCAAGTATACAATTCTTTTGGTAAAGTCGTTTATACTACATATTCTGAGCTTGTAGCAGATATTTTAAGTGCAGGGAAGAAAATAACAGATTTCGTACGTGAATCCGGTTTTAAGTACGGCCATGCTCCTATGAATCCGGCTATGGATTGTGAGGCTAAAATTGTAAGCTGTGACAGATTTGTTTGTTGGGCTCTTTATGATGCAGGTTTTACTGATCAGCCTAGGGAAAACGGTATTTATGTATTTGATGCCAGAAGAAATGATCATGACTTTGAGACATGGTCAGAGAAACAAAATTTTATAAGAATAGATAACGTACAAGACCTACAGGCAGGAGATTATGTTTTTGTGAATCCAACAAGGTCGGTGACGGGTGTTATGTATCCTGCACATACATTTTTGTACGCGGGACATGATTCGGGAGCTAATCACTTCAGGTATGATTGCGGCTCTGACCATAGAATACAGTCGGTACAACCATCAAGTGAACCGATTAACAACTTTATGTTTGCATACAGACCAGTAGCTAAGAAGTAATTTTAATGAGTTTTTTAGAGGTTCGGAAATAAAAAGTTGCGTGTCTGTATATGTTATGGTATCATCTAAGCGATTATAAGCAACGAAAGTCAATATACCAAATTACTTTCTCATTCTTTCGGAGGCAAAACAAATGAAAAAAAATCGATCGTATAAGTTGGTTGTAATTTTTACTATAATTTTGACACTTTTTATAAATATGGCTGTTGCTTCTTTTGCAGCAAGCTTGGAGGATATACAAAATCAAATAACCCACCAACAGGCAAATAAAAACGAGCTTAAAAACGAACTGGCAGGTTTACGAGCGGAAATTGAAGCTCAAAAAAAGGAAGATGCTAAGATTACTGCGGAAATGGCGGCGATTCTTGCACAAAAACAGGAACAGGCTACGATTGTTGAGCAGATGTTGGACGATTTGGACTACATATATGAACAAATCGAGGGGTATTATAATTCAATTCAGCAAGCAGAAGAGGAATACAACGAAGCGTTAAAAAAGTTCTATACAAGAGCCCGTATTATGTACAGATATACTCAATATGATTCTCTTCGTCTTTTTGTAGAGGCAGAGGATATATTGGATTATGCAAATAGAGATAAGCTTTTTTCTCGTATGATGGAAAATGATAGGGAAGCACTTAAAGAACTTCTTGTGATGAAGCAAGATCTTGAAAGTAAAAAGCAAATTCAGGAACAGCTAAAAGTAGACGCCGAGGCTCTTTTGGTTGAAAAGCAAGCAATAATTGAGGCAATTGAGAAAAATGAAAAAATAGTTGCTGATAAATTAGAGGTAAGCAGAGATTCTCTTGCAATTTTAGAAGCACAAGAATCTAAAATAGAAGCTGAATCATATAAAATAGAATCAGAAATTAAAAAGCTTCAAGAGCTTTATAATCAACAGACACAGAGTTATTCCGGACTTATTTGGCCGTCCAGAAGCACTAAAAAAATCTCATCATATTACGGCATGAGATTGCACCCGATTTATGGATATTGGAAAATGCACACCGGCATAGATATTGGCGCCTCTTATGGCACAGATATTATTTCATCTGCTGATGGTGTTGTTACTTCGGTAACATATAACGAGGGCGGCTATGGATGGTATATAGTTGTATATCACGGTGACGGAATATCAACGCTCTATGCTCACTGCAGCAAAGTAATAGCCAAGACAGGTCAGTCAGTAAAACGTGGACAGGTGATTGCTCTTGTTGGCAGTACCGGCGCATCCACAGGACCTCATATTCATTATGAAGTACGAGTTAACGGTGCACATACCAATCCGCTTAACTATGTAAAACCATAATTATTTTTTTAACATAAGAATTGATTTGTGAGAAGGGTTATATTCTTTAGATACAGAATGAATAACAAGTTCTTCTAAAGATGCAAAACCTGCGATTACACAAACTGTTGAGCAAACAGGAACCGTCCACAGCTTGGCAAGATAAGGGACAAGATAAAGGGATAATCCTGTAAGTTTATTTGCGTATGTATGAATCGATGCGAATCTTCTGTATTTTTTGCATGCAACAAGGTACGCGGATAAGCGAATTAAAATAATCATTGTTACTGCAATCCAAATTGTTTTTGGGAGATTCTTCCATAAAAAAGGAAAAATCTTAATTAATAAAACAGCATTGAAAACTAAGTCTGCTACGCTGTCAAGTTTAGCACCGAATTCTGTTTCCTTTTTCATTGCTCTTGCAATCAAACCATCAACTGCATCGCTGAAACCGCATATTGTGTAAACAACATAAAAAGACAGAGAAAAACTCGGAGTAAATATCAAAATAAATGCTCCTAAAATTCTTGAAAATGTTATGCAATTTGGGATTGTAATATTTTTTTTCATTTTTGTGGCTTAATGCCTTTTACTCCTTTTATGCTGTGATGCCTTGGTATTTTACAAATAATACCAAACAATTTCAATGAATTATAACTCATAAGGGAATATTGGGCAATAAAAATTTTTGCAGAGCCGTAACAAGGGGATTTTGGGACAAAAAAGTAGCGTAATTACTACATGTGAACACACGAAAGGTGATATAGATGTATTTAATAATGGGAATATAATTTTAGTTAAGAAAAAAACTCTCCTATCTTTGCAGATAAGAGAGTTTTTGTGGTGACCCCTACGAGATTCGAACTCGTGTCGCCGCCGTGAAAGGGCGATGTCTTAACCACTTGACCAAGGGGCCGTATGGTAGCGGCGATGGGATTTGAACCTATGACCTGCCGGGTATGAACCGGATGCTCTGGCCAGCTGAGCTACGCCGCCGTATGAACTCACCAAACGACTCAAAATGTACGTTCGGCGAGAACGCTCGGCTATTATACTAAAAATAGTAGCAGCTTGTCAACCCTTTTTTTTAAAAATATATAAAAATAAAATGACAATTTTTTATTGGGATTTTTGTGTTTGCTTTTGAGCGGATTTAGTATATAATGTTATGTATGTGAAATAGGAGGTGTCCGTAGTGCTAAGTAGTGCAAATAAAAAACAGTTATCAGAAATAGCTGAGTATATAGGTGCTGATTTTGGTATTGTTGATGAACTCGGACACGTGCTGTTTTATAGCGGAAAGCAGAGCGAGAGTGATATAAGCAAAGAGCTCTTAGTGATTTTTTCGGAATTGCAAAATGATGACGCCTATAATTCATATGAAACATCAAAATTTTCTCGTGGCAAATTTTTGTTTGAAAATGTTACTGTGGATAATGATGAGTTGATTTTTATGTTTATAAATTTAAATACTTATGCTAATGACGATGTTGAGAATAATATAGGAACATATAAAAATATTTTGGCGCTTGCGGCACATGGTTTTAAATACAGAGAGTCTCAAAGCAGTAAGGATCTTATAAATATATTTAAAAAGCTCCTTATAGAAGGCAGACGAAATGTTACTGAAGAGCAAATAGAGGCTGTATACGGCGATTTTATGGCAAATGCAGGCGGTTTTGCAGTTGTACTTGTAACGCTGAATATTGTTTCGGGAGCTCCTGCAGGCGATAGCGAGCTCATTTGCCGCACGTTGCAAGAGATTTTCGGGACGGAACATGGCTTCTTAATTATTCCCATAGATTATGCTAGGACTGCTGTGATTTGCCCTATAAAAGAAGATATCACGTATGATTATATTGTTGAATATGCCAATATGATAAAAAATACATTGCTTTTGGAGGCGATGGTTGAAACTTGTGTTTCTGTCAGTTCTGAAACATCATCAATCATGAATTTAAATGATGCGTATATTGAGGCGGATAAAGCGAAAAATATAGGTATGATTTTCGAAATGACAGATAATTGCTTGGAGTATTCAAAGCTTGGACTTGAGAAATTGATTTATTCAATCCCTATGGATGCTTGTCTTAGATATATTACGGAGACTTTCGGAGAGGGATTTATAAAAGATAAATCGGCAAAAGAATTACTCAATACTGTTAAAGTGTATTTAGAAAACAATCTTAACATTAGTGAGGCTTCTCGTGTGTTGTATATTCACAGAAATACTTTGATGTACAGATTAGAGAAGTTTAATAAAATGACGGGGCTTGATTGTTCTAAATTTGATGTAGGTATGAGAATCGGGATTGCTCTTTTGATTTTACAATATATAGAGAATAAAGAGCCTGCGTTACTTAATAAAATATAATAAAGAATTTGCTATAAAGGAAGAAATATTAAAAATGGAACAAGATACAAAAGAAAAACAAAGCGAAAAGAAGAGTTTATTTAACAACGAGAAGAGAAATCTTCCGATTATCGTTTTTGATAATGTTGAGAAAAAATACAATAACGGAGTAAAGGCTATTGAAAATCTCAGCTTTCAGATAGAAGAAGGCGAATTTGTATTTTTGATGGGTTCCAGTGGAGCAGGTAAATCGACTCTGATAAAATTGATTTTACTGGAAGAAACGCCTACTTCGGGAAAGATTTTCGTTAATGCTCACAATGTGTCTAAAATCAAAAAAACACAAGTTCAAAGGTATAGACGAAGTATTGGTGTGTTTTTTCAAGACTTTAGGCTTTTAGAGAAAAAAACTGTTTTCCAAAATGTTGCTTTTGCAATGGAAATTACAGGCGCATCAAAAAAAGAAATCACAGAGAAAGTTAATATTACGCTTTCGTTAATGGGTCTTAGTGGTAAGAAAAACGATTACCCCGGACAGCTTTCCGGTGGTGAACAGCAAAGAGTTGCCTTGGCAAGAGCTATTGTTAACGGACCTGATATTTTAATAGCTGATGAGCCTACGGGAAATCTTGATCCTGAGAACTCAGCCGAAATTATGTCTCTTTTAAAGATGATTAATGCGTACGGCACTACCGTTTTAGTTGCAACACATGAGCAACAAATGGCAGAGGAAATGGGAATGAGAGTTATTATGCTTAATCATGGGCATGATATTTCAAAAGTAAAAACAGAAGAGAATGTTACACGCAAAGAGGAAATAACCGAGAATCAAGAGCAGACGACACAAAACGATTCGCCCGTTGTATTAAATGAGCCTGTTCAAGTAGAAGTGCCCGTTTCCGCAATCAATTTTAATGCTACTTCTGTTACGGACGACGAGAATCAAATTGTTACAGATAGTGAAACGGAGGGTGACGAAAATGCGTAAAATCAGAACTTTTTATTATATTTTGCGTCAAGGCATGGCGAATTCATTCAAAAATTGGCATATGCTTTTCTCGTCGATTTTTGTAATTTTTGTTTCGCTGTATATTATGGGATGTTTAGTGATGGTTTTCGTTAATTTGCAAAGAATCTTAACGGATCTTAGTGAACAGCAAAAAGAAGTTCTGATAGATTGTTCTACGGAAATTAGTGACGCAGCCAGTTATTCCATAGCAGATGTTATCGTAAGCGACTCACGCGTTGACAAAGTAGATAGAATTTCTAAAGAAGAAAATCTTAAAAATGCTATAGAAATGTTTGAAGAAGAACAAGATTTATTTGAAGATTTTGATTCTGACTATATGTATGTTTCATTCAGAGTTCAGCTGAAATCTGTAAAAAATGTTCAGCAATTCTCTGAAGACATGAAAAAAGTTCCGGGGATAGAAGAAGTGACGGACAATACCTCGGTGTATAAATATTTTTCGTCGCTTAATAAAGGAGTGCGAATAGGAAGCATTGTAGCAGTAATAGTTTTCGGCTTTTTGTCTGTACTTTTGTCTGCCAATACAATCAGGTTGACGGTATTTGCTCGTAATAAAGAGTTATTTATTATGAAAAATATTGGTGCCTCCAAGGCATACATGAGAGGCCCGTTTGTGGTTGAAGGCATTATTATTGGAATAATCAGTGCAACTATTTCATATTTTGCCTTGAGAGTCACGTATGCATACCTATATAAACTTGTTGAAAAAAAATCTGAAGATCTTCGTAATATTTTAGGTTTGGCGGAATTTTCAGAGTTCTCGGTGTGTGTTTTCTTTATGTTTCTTGCGGCCGGAATAATTGTTGGCGTAGTTTCCGGTGTGATTGCAGTACGTCGCTATGTTAAAATTTAAGCAGGTGAAAAAATGAATGAAGATACAAATCAATGCGAAAATGGCAAGTCCTTTCGCATAAATGGAAATGTCTTGTTTGCAGGTGCGATAATTCTGGTTATCGTTACAGTGTTTGTTACTTTTTTAGTCGCAGATAGAATTTATTATAACGGAGCTCTTTTCAGAAAATCAGAAAGCGTCACTTTTTCCGGTGATAATCTTGATGAGTATAAGGTAGATAAATTTCGGGATTTATTACGTTTTATAGACGAATATTATTGTTTGGATTATGATGTAAACGACGTGATAGAAGGAGCTATTTCGGGTGCTGTGGAAGCTTTGGGCGATCCTTATTCCACATATCTTGAACCGGGTTCATTGGATGAATACGTGGACTTTATCACAGGCACATATATTGGAGCAGGTTTTGTATACAAAGATACTGATAAGGGAATGGAAGTGCTCAGTGTCGAGAGCGGTTCCCCCGCTGAAAAGGCAGGCATTCTTACAGGTGATGTTATAACCTTTGTTAATGGCAAAGCAGTCAGCGAATACTCTGAAGCGGATTTAGATTCGCTCTTTGCCAAAGAAGGAAACTTAATAAAGATAAAGGCAGAAAGAACAGACGGTACTTCCGTAGAGGCAGAGGTAACCATAGCTCGAGTAAGCAAACAGTCCGTTTTTGTAAATGACTACGAAGGTATAATGTATATAAAAATTACACAGTTCGACGAAGATACAGGTGAAGAATTTCTTGCGGCAATGAAGAAAATAGAGACACTTGACTGTACAGGTATTATATTGGATTTACGCGATAACGGCGGTGGTTACGAGGCACAAGCGGATATTGTGGCAGACAGAATTTTGCCGGAAGGTTTGATTGCTTACTCAGAGAATAAAAAAGGCGAAAGAATAAGTGAAATAAAGTCTGATGCAGAATGTATTGATGTTCCTTTAGTGGTACTAATCAACGAAAACACTGCCAGCGCTTCAGAATTAGTTGCGGGAGCTATAAGAGATCATAAAAAGGCAACTCTTGTGGGCGAAAAGACTTATGGTAAGGCACTGGGACAGACGAGACGAGATTATTCTGAAGACGGTAGCGGAATAATATTAACAATAGCCAGATACTTTACGCCTTCGGGAGAGTGTATACACGGGGTTGGTATTTCTCCGGATATAGAGATTGCGTTAACAGAAGGTAGTGAAGATGATACACAACTTCAAAAAGCTTTTGAAATTTTAAAGGGTTAAAAGGTGAATTGATGTATAATTTTATTTCGAATTATTATGATATGCTTTTCCCTCATGGAGTTTACGTAGAATGGAAATGCTTTGCCAGACCGATTATACAAAAAAGCAGAGCTGTTCAGGCATTTAAGGAAAGAAGAGAAAAAACTCTTGTTGTGGATGCAGGATGCGGTAGCGGAGAGTTGGCAACTATTTTAGCCACTTATTATGATGTTATTGGTATTGACATATCTCCGGATATGCTTGCTCAGGCTGTAGAAAAGCACCCGGAAGAAAACATAACGTGGGTGTGTCAGGATATTTCAAAAATGGAAATAGGAAGTAGTGCTGCGGCAATTTTTGCCACTACCGACACATTAAATCATATTACAAATAAAAATAAATTGTTTGCGTTTTTTAAAAGAGCGTATGAATCTTTGGAAAGTGGTGGCTTCTTGTTCTTTGATGTTGTTATGCCAAGCTTTTTTAAGAATAACTACAGCAGAGGTGAATGTTCTTTTGAGGATTTTGATTGGGGCAGTTTTTTTTGGACGTGTGAATTTTTAGAAAAATCGGGAAAAATTTCGTATAACATTACAGCTTTTGAAAGGTGTAATGATAAAGATGAGTTGTACAGACGATATGATGAAGAGATTTCCGAAAGAATATGGAGTACAAGTGTGCTCAGAGAAGGACTCACAAAGGCAGGCTTTTGTAATTTTACAATTTATGATGATTTGAGACATCCTTTTGAGTTTGCGTATCTTTATCCTGAAAAAGCGTTAGATGACTATGATAGACTATATTTTATTTGTGAAAAACCATAACAAAAATAAAAAGCAGAAAGAGGAGTAGAAATGGAAATTATCCGTGAAAATAATGATATATTGATTTCGGGCTTGGCAGCAGATGGGTATTTGCGCGTAATAGGTGCGGAAACTACACAACTGGTTGAGGACGCGCGTAAAACGCATAATATGTCTGCGACTGCGACGGCGGCATTGGGACGTATGCTTACAGGTACGGTCTTAATGGCTAAAGAAATGAAAAACGATACTGACAAATTGACTATACAGCTAAAAGGTAAAGGCCCGATTGGAGGAATGGCTACTGTTTGCAGAATAAAAACGAAAAACGGAGCAGCAGGTGCATTGGATAAGGTCTTCGTAAAGGGTTATGCAGACCATCCATATGCAGACCTTCCGATACGTGAATCAGATGGCAAGCTGGATGTTGGAGGCCTTGTGGGTAAGGGTTTCATGAATGTTATGATGGATCTGGGTTTAAAGGAACCGTATTCGGGCAGTGTACCCCTTCGTTCGGGTGAAATAGCAGAGGACTTCTCGTATTATTACGCATTGTCAAAACAGGTGCCGGCTGCGGTATCTTTGGGCGTACTTATCGGTGAACAGTTGAATGTAGTGAAGGCGGGCGGATTTATGGTACAGCTTTTGCCCGGAGCACCGGACAAGCTTATAGACGACATAGAAAGAAGCATATCATACATGCCATCTGTCACAACATTGCTTAATGCAGGTGCTACAATAGAGAATATATTGGAAGATATTACAAGAGGATATAATTTAGATATCTCTGACAGAGTAGAGTGTAAATTCGAATGCGATTGCTCGAAAGAGCGTATGGAGGAGGCTCTTCTCAGTATTGGTAAAGATGAAATAAAAAAAATACTTGAAGAAGATCATGGAGCGGAACTTTGTTGCCATTTCTGTAATAAAAAGTATCAATTTACAGAAGAAGAAATTGCAATATTAATACAAAATTAGGGATTGACGCATAAGAATTAACGTGATACAATACAGCAGTTACCGCTCTGACGGGGCTTGCAAATTCGCGAAAAATTATTTTTGCGGTGCCTTACGTGAGTGACGTCTTCGCACGGATGTCATATACAGGCGAGATTGTTATGGAGGTGCAGAAATATGTATGCTATTATAGTTACAGGAGGAAAGCAGTACAAAGTAGAAGAAGGCGGCACACTTTTCGTTGAAAAGCTTGATGCAGAAGTTGAGTCTTCAGTTACATTTGATAAAGTACTTGCAGTATCTGTAAGCGAGGATGATGTTAAATTCGGAGCTCCCTATGTTGACGGCGCAACAGTTGTTGCAACAGTTGTTAAACAAGGCAAAGGCGAGAAAATCCGCATCATTAAGCACAAAGCTAAAAAGGGTTATAGAAAAAGACAAGGTCACAGACAACCCTATACAAAGCTCACAATTGAGAAAATCAATGCTTAATTTTACAGCATGATAACAGCAAGAATTTTCAGGAATAATCAAAAAAAAGTTACCGGATTTGAGATTTCGGGGCATGCGGGGTATGCAGAAGAGGGCAGCGATATTATTTGTGCGGCTGTATCAGCTATAGCATATACAGCGATTGGTTATTTTGATGAAAAAAAGATAGGCGGCAAGGTGCCGCAGTATTCGATAGAAGACGGATATATGAAATTTGAGATTGATGCTAACAGTACAGAGCCTGCTTACGCAGTTATGGAGGCGGCATTTATCGGATTAAAGCAGATTGAATATTCCTACGGTGACGAATACATTAAAGTGATTGATAAATCATTTGATTGACTAACATAGGAGGTGTGAAGTCATGTTAAGAATTAACTTACAGTTGTTTGCTCATAAGAAAGGACTTGGAAGCTCAAAGAACGGTAGAGATTCAGAGTCAAAGCGTCTTGGTGTTAAAAGAGCAGACGGACAGTTTGTACTTGCAGGAAATATCCTTGTAAGACAAAGAGGTACTAAGATTTACCCCGGCGAGAACGTTGGTATGGGTACAGACTATACGCTTTACGCTTTGAAGGATGGCAAGGTTTCTTTCCGCAGACTTGGTAAAGATAAGAAACAAGCCGTAATCATTGCTGAAGATTAATAGTTTTCAACAGGCGATATTGAAGGACTGCAATGCACTTATAGAATATATATTGTGTATAGCAGTCTTTTTTCGTTATATTACGATGGAGATAAGTAATGTTTATTGATCGAACAAAAATTTTTGTTGCTTCCGGTAAGGGGGGCAATGGTGCAGTATCATTTCATAGAGAAAAATATGTAAATGCAGGCGGACCTGACGGAGGAGACGGTGGCAAAGGCGGAGACATTGTTTTCGTGGTTGATGAAGGTTCTTCTACTCTTGCTGATTTTAAGTATAAGAGAAAATTTAAAGCAGAGGGTGGAGCGAACGGAGCCAAAAATAAAATGACGGGAAAAAGCGGAGCAGATGAGATTGTAAAAGTTCCGCAAGGAACGCTTATTAAAGATGCTGCAACAGGTCGTATATTAGCCGATATGGTTACGCCCGGAGAGAAAAAAATAATTTTAAAGGGTGGCAAAGGCGGTCAGGGAAACATGCATTTTGCTACAAGTACAAGACAGATTCCGAATTTTGCCAGAGCCGGTGAGGAAGGCAGGGAGTTGGAGCTTCAACTTGAGTTGAAGCTACTTGCTGATGTGGGATTGGCAGGTTTTCCAAATGTTGGCAAATCTACCATACTGTCTGTTACCACGGGAGCAAAACCTGAAATTGCAGACTATCATTTTACTACTCTAAAACCGAATCTGGGTATTGTTTTCAATAATGGAGAAAGAAGTTTTTGCCTTGCTGATATACCGGGACTTATCGAAGGTGCATCTGAGGGACAAGGCTTGGGACATGAGTTCTTAAGGCATATAGAAAGAACAAGGCTTTTAATTCATGTTATTGATATTTCAGGTCGTGAGGGCAGAGAGCCGTTTGAGGATTTTCTGCTTATAAACAAAGAGCTGGAGCAGTATAATATTGATTTGGCAAAGCGTCCGCAGATTATTGCACTTAATAAAATGGATGGAGAAAATGCGACTGATAATGCTGAAATTTTCAAAGAAAAATTTGATGAATGGCTTGAGGCTCGCGGAGACGAAATAATCGCGGAGCGAGAAAACGGTGCATGGCGAATTTTTGAATTATCTGCCATAACGGCGCAAGGAACGAGAGAACTTATGGCATATTGCGGTAGTATTCTTGACAAAATGCCTGCGGGTAGCGTTTTTGTTGCAGAAGATACGGAAACTGTCTACAGCCTTGAGGACGAAGAAGAACCTTTCACTGTTAGAGTAGAGGATGGCATTTACGTTGTTGAAGGTCCATGGATAAAAAATATTGTAGATTCCGTTAATCTTGACGACTATGAGTCTTCTCAGTATTTCCAACGAGTAATAAAGAAAAAAGGTCTTATCCGCAAGTTGGAAGAAATGGGCATAAAAGAAAATGACACGGTTAGAATTTATGAAATAGAGTTTGATTATTATGTTTGAGAATAGTGAGCAGTACACAGCAAATAAAATATTGATATTATTTGTACTTGATAAATTGGGTATAAGAATGACAGATAATGCACTGAGTGCGGTGCTTCTCGGTCCCGGTCTTGTGAATTATTTTTCTATACAGGAGTGTCGTGAAGACCTTATTGCAAAAGGTTGCGTAAAAAGGGAGCAGGACAGCAACGGCAGTGTGCTTTTTTCCGTAACCGAAAAGGGTAGAGAAAGATTAAATCAGATGAAATACATGCTCTCGGGCGGACTGGGAGCAAGATATGAGGCGTATATTGAGGAAAATCGCGATGCTTTGGAGCGTGCTATGTATGTAAATGCTGATTGCTTTGAAGATGCAGGCGGGAATGTTTATGTGCGCTGTTATGTCAGAGAAGGCACAAATTGTATTGTTGATATTAAAATGCCGGTAGCTGATAGCAGGGATGGTGCAGCTATTTGCGAGGCATGGAAAAACAATACATCGGGAATTTATATGCAACTTATGAAAACTTTTTATGATACTATAAATAATAAGGAGGACGTATGAGTACAGGTAAATGTGAGTGGTTAATACCGGATGCTTTCTTCCCGGTAAAGGATAACGGAGATTATGTGAGTCATGAGGCAATTTGTATCTTAAATACGGGAGATGAGAATGCTATTATTGACTTTACTTTGTATTTTGAAGATAGAGAGCCGATGAAGGGCTTTAGCGCGTCTTGTGGGGCGAGAAGAACTCATCACGTGAGAATGGATCGCATTAAGTCAGAAAGCGGCGAAACGGTGCCCAGAGGCGTTCCGTATGCAGTGCTCGTTAAGAGTAATGTGCCTGTTGTGGTGCAGTACAGCAGGTGTGATACTACTCAGCCTGAGCTTGCTTTTATGGCTGTAATGGCTTATTGACATAAGCAGTATTTTATTGTAAACTTTGCCATATGAATATGGTTTGTTAATGATATTTATAAAATTTTATATAAGGAGTGTAGATACATAATGAGTTACGTTAAAGAAAGTTATGAATTGGCTAAAAAGCGTTATGCTGAGTATGGCATAGACACAGATAAAGTTCTTGAAACGCTTAAGAACATCCCGATTTCAATGCATTGCTGGCAGGGCGATGACGTTATTGGTTTTGAAAATCCTGACGGAGAGCTTACAGGCGGTATTCAGACAACAGGTAATTATCCCGGTAAGGCAACAACTCCTGAGCAATTAAGAGCTGATATTGAGAAAGCATTTTCTTTGATTCCAGGTAAGCACAGAATCAACCTTCACGCTATTTACGGTGATTTTGAGGGTAATGTTGAGAGAGATAAAATCGAGCCCAAGCATTTTGCTAAGTGGGTTGAGTGGGCAAAGAAGAACAATATTGGTCTTGATTTTAACCCTACATGTTTCTCACATCCTATGTCCGCTGACGGCATGACAATCAGCCATCCTGATAAAGAAGTTCGTGATTTCTGGATTCGTCACTGTAAGGCAAGCCGTGAAATCGCTGCATATTTTGGTAAAGAGTTGGGAACACCTGCTGTTACTAACTTCTGGTTCCCCGATGGTATGAAGGATATCACTGTTGATAAATACGGTCCCAGAAAACGCATGATGGAGGGACTTGATGAGATATTTAGCGTAGAGTATCCGAAGGAGTACACTCTTGATGCATTCGAGAGCAAAGTTTTCGGTATCGGTGCTGAGGCTTATACAGTAGGTTCTAACGAGTTCTGCGTTGGATATGCAGTTTCAAGAGGCAAGTTGGTTTGCCTTGATGCAGGACACTATCATCCTACAGAGGTTATTTCCGATAAGCTTTCTGCTGTATTCTGCTATGCTGACGAGGTTCTTCTCCATGTTAGCCGTCCTATCAGATGGGATAGTGACCATGTAATCGTTCTTGATGATGAGCTTAAAAACATTGCTGCTGAGCTTGTTCGCAATGGCTTTGTTGACAGAACACACATCGGTCTTGACTTCTTCGATGCAAGTATTAACCGTATCGCTGCTTGGGTTATCGGTATGCGTAATATGCAAAAAGCATTGCTTATCGCTCTTCTTGAACCTACTGCTGACTTGGTTGCTGCTGAGCAGAAATTTGATTTCACAACACGTCTTGCTACTCTTGAAGAAATCAAAACATTGCCCTTCGGTGCAGTTTGGGATTACTTCTGCGAGATTAACAACGTTCCTGTTGGTGGCGAGTGGCTTAAAGAAGTTAGAAAATATGAAGAAGAGGTTCTTCTTAAGAGATAATCGCTTCGCAAATAATCAAAAAATTAAGGCATCCTTTGGGGTGCCTTTTTATTTTATGTTTATTATATCGCCGCAAGAAATGTAGTTGAGTTTTGACATGAAATTTTTCATCAGCTCATATTGTTTTATGCCGGTGCAATGACAAGTATAATATGTCGTATTGTAGGAATTTAAAATCTTGGCTGCATCTTCAAGCTCTTTGTTATCTTCTATTTTAGAATAGTGAAAACCGCCAACCAAAATATCAGGCTTAAACCAAGAAACTATATCGAGAATACCCTTGTGAGAGCAACCGCTTATTAAGACTTTCTTGCCACATTCTTCGATTAACAAATACTGCTCATGCAAAAATTTGTCAGGAATATACTCGCCGCCGATTAGTTCACTAAGCCCAAAACTGCCTTTGTCATTCGGGCGAGGCTTTTCATTACATGAAAACAAAGTAAAGCCCTCTGCAATTGTTTTTTCTCCCTCTACGGAAATCAAGCGGCTGCTTTTGCTGAGTTCTTTATCAAGACCAATATACTTAAAAGATGCGTTGAAATAATCGCCAAAGGCGTTTTTGTTGACATAAACAGGCGCAGTATGGTTAAGTTGAAGAAAATGCTTCATTCCGCCGCCGTGGTCATAATGTCCGTGTGATAGTACAGCAAAATTCACATTAGAAAGATCAATTCCGGCAGAGAGAGCATTTCGTATAAAAAGAGCGCTTTGCCCCATATCAAAAAGTATATTGTATTTTGACGTTTCTATAAATAATGACAAGCCATGCTCGGACTCGAATTTGTTTGAATTGCTTATATTCTCTGTGAGTACGGTTATTTTCATATTATTCACCCAAAGAATCATACAACTGCTAAATATTTATGTCAATGAACATTATTTAATTTATTGACATATTATGTATTACGGTGGTAGAATACACACCGTACTTCGGGGTAGGGTGAAATTCCCAACCGGCAGTAAAGCCTGCGAGTTCGATCAAATATTTTGTAGCGATGATTGGATTGATACGGTGAGATTCCGTAGCCGACGGTAAGACGATGTTAGCAAAAGCAGCAAAGTTTAAGTCCGGATGAGAGGAGTAGATATTATGTCCCAGAATTCTTTACAGTCATCTAAGATGACATTCTATGTTACGCGAATCGCGATGCTTGTAGCTGTGGCAACGCCGCTTATGATGTTTGATTTCCCGATTCCTATTTTTCCCGGTTTTTACAAATTTGATTTAAGCTATTTCCCGGTTGTAATAGGCACTTTTTCCATGGGACCTGTGGCAGGCGTCATTATCACAGTGCTTAAAAATTTAATTGCCTTTTTATTGGCAGGTACATTTACGGACAGTGCCGGAATAGGTGCCATTGCCGATACACTTATAGGACTTTCTTTTATATTGCCGGCCGGATTGATTTATAGGAAATTGCATACAAAAAAGGGTGCTGTTGTTTCGCTGGGTGTTTCTTTGGTAGTTACAGCAATATTTTCCTGTGCATTTAATTATTGGTTCTTAATTCCTACATATTCAAAGTTTTTCGGTTTGAATGTAGTTCTTAAAATGGCACAATCGGCTTGTAAATATATAAAAGATGTTAAAGGCATTATTGTTTTGGGAACATTGCCTTTTAATCTACTTAAATGGCTTGTCATTTCTGCATTGACTGTTTTGACATACAAACCACTCTCAAAAACCATTCTTAAAAAACCAAAATGATATGACTTCATATCGTCAAAAATATTCAGGTTTTGACTTTATTTGATATTATTGATATACTGTCACTGACTTAGTAATTCTAATGAAGGAAGTAACTAATGAATAATCAAATAAATAAACAAAAGAAGAAATTATACGTAGCAGCTGATGAATACATATTTAGTAGGTGCACATATAAAATATTATTTTTAATAACAACAGCATTAATAACAATACCGTATATCAGAGAAAAGATGGAATTTTTTATTGATATATTGATGGTATACGGTTTTGTAATAATAGGGTATGAACTCTTAAGAGGGAAACTTTTAGGAGCCTTGCGTTCTACCAAAACGGCATTTTTTTTGGGAGGTTTTGCTCTTTCTTATGCAATAACCATTTTAATCAACCAAATGCATGTTATCAGTGGTTTTAAAACGCTGGCGTTTATGGTCTTGTTTTTTGTTCTTTTTTTTCTGTTTCCACAGGGTACAACAAAAGAGCAAGTAACAAAAGAAATAAAAATTGTTTCAGCAGTAATTGTTGCTTTTACATTTGTTTTAAGTACAATATCTTTTATACTGTATATTTTTTCCATATCCGGCACATATACAACAGGCAACGGTATATACCAGGCCTACTACGGAATGTTTGAGTTTCGCCTTTGGGGCTTATACAATCCGAATACGAGCGCGACATTAACAATTATTTCTATATTACTTTCAATATCATTTATTTTTACAAAAAAGAAAAAAAGAATATTAATTCCATTGATAATTAATATTTTTATTCAATTTTCTGTTTTACTGCTGACAGGCTCAAGAGCCGGTTATTACGTGTTAGCGGGAACTACTGCTTTTGGCGTATTTTTTGGCATGGTGTATGTATTTAAAAATTTCACGGCGAAAAATGCAAGCATCGCCATTTTGTCTGCGGCAGTCAGTTTGCTTATTTTCTTTGCCGTGGGAGCCGTGTTGAGAGAAGGTTTGGCCTACGTTCCGGGTTTAACTAAATACGTACTATCTGAACCGGAAGAGGTTGTTGAAGGAGCTAAAACAGAACAAAAAGAGAGAATAGATAAAGTTGATTTAGATCGTTTTGAGGATCCTAATGCACCTGAGAGTACTGCCTTTGCGAATCGTTTGGACATTTGGCAAGCAAGCTTTAAAGAATTTTGTGAGGCGCCTATATTTGGAGTAGGTCGTGAAAATGTTGTAAAGAGAGCTACAGAAAATCTCAAAGATAAGAAATGGAGTTATCACTTTAAATTTGGAAATACGCACAATATATATCTTTGTGTGCTTGTTTCTTCGGGTATTGTTGGATTTTTGATATTAGGTTCATTTGCTGTGATTACAGCGGGAAAATCGGCTAAATATGTAGCCAAAACGTATAAAAAAATTAATATTTGGTTTTTATCGTCATTTGTGTTGTGTTTGATGATGTATGCAACCGAATTTGTAGAATCAAGAATATTATATAAAGTATGCATATTCAGCACGTTGTTCTGGATATACTGCGGATACATGTATAAGCTTTCTAAATTAGAAGAAGCTGATCAAACAGAACAAGACGTGCTGAAATAAGTCAGAATATATTATTTTAATTAAAGAACTCGTTATATAAAGCAATTACAGAGCCTTTGGCGTCTTTTGCCTCAACTCCGAACATTATGCTAACCTCAGATGAACCTTGGTTTATCATACGTATATTAATTTTTGCTTTGGCAAAAGCTGCTGTGGCGCGTGTTGATACACCGACATTTTTAGTCATTCCGCGACCGACAAGCATTACGATTGCTTGATCTTTATCAACTATAACAGAGTCAGCGGCCAAATCTTCTTTGTATTTTTTTACGATTTTTTCTAATTTCTCAGGGGGACAATTTTTCTCACGGATAATAAGAGATATACTGTCGATTCCCGACGGCATATGTTCAAAAGAAACGCCCTCTTCCTCTAAAACTGATAACAGACTGCGACCATAACCAATTAAACGGTTCATCATATATTTGTATACATGAATTGTCATAAATCCTGTATCTGCAGCAATGCCGGCAACGGGCAAAGTTGGCTTTGGAGCAGTTTTGTCCGGAACGATAAAAGTTCCTGGGGCGTCCGGATTGTTTGTATTGCGAATATTAACAGGAATTCCCTTTTTGTACACAGGAGCTAAAGCTTCTTCATGTAAAACACTGAAACCCGCATATGAGAGCTCTCTCATTTCTTCGTAAGTAAACAGCGGAATCGGGAACGGATTTTCAATAAGTTTTGGGTTTGCTGCATATACAAAGTCTACGTCTGTGAAGTTTTCGTATACATCTGCATTAACAGCAGCAGCGAGAATTCCGCCTGTGACGTCTGAACCGCCGCGAGAGAATGTAACAACATCGCCATTTTCCGAATATCCGAAAAATCCGGGGAAAATCATAATTGTATCACGCTCTGAAAGCTTAGAAAGAAGCTCATAAGAGTGGGGGAGAACTTGGGCATTACCAAATTCGTTGCTGAGAATCATTCCTGCCTCTTTGGGATCAATATATTCTGCCTTCTCGCCAATGCTTTGTAAATAACAAGCAACCAACTTTGCTGAGTTGTCTTCTCCGGCAGCTTTAAGCAGATCCTCAAACATACCGTAATTATCAGAAAACTTCGCAATTCTGCCAATTAAATCTTTCTTAATTGTGGTAATGATTTCCTTTCCTAAATGCAAATCTTTTGCAATACTTGCATAACGCTCTATAACTGCGTCTAATGCGGCTTCTTTGTCACCGCCATCACGACAAGTCTGTGCAAGATTAATAAGCAAGTCAGTAACTTTTGTGTCGTTTCCATCGCGTTTTCCCGGAGCAGAAACAACTACGATTCTTCTTTGTCTGTCAGATAATACAATACTGCAAACTTTTTTTATTTGTTTAGCGTCAGCAAGTGAGCTGCCGCCGAATTTAATAACTTTCATATTTACACCTCTGAATAAATTATTCTGCAACACGCATTGTGTATGTAACAGCTTCAACATAGCTGCAATTTGCAAGTTCTTCACACTTGTTGTTAAATTCTGACTCTGAACAGTAGTCAGTAATAAATGCTGCTGTTGAGTTGTCGGAAAGTGCGTATCCAAGATATACAGCGTTATCGCCAAATACGGAATTTATACAAGACTTAAGCTCTTCGCTTTCTGTGTCCTTGAATTCTGCCTTAACGCGAACATAAAAACGCTCTTTTTCTTGTGAATCTTTTACAATAGTGGCTGCCTTGTCTACGAAAGCAGGGAGGTTTTGCCTTTCCGGTGCTTCAAGAATTTCAATGATATCACCAAGTATGGCACTCGCTGTAGCCAATTTTCCGGCACCCTGTCCGTAGAAGAGTGAATCGCCTGTGTAAGAACCTCTTACAAGAACGGCGTTGTAAACTGAATTAACTGCTGCTAACATACTGCTTTTTGAAACAAGCTTAGGCTCAACGCTTATGCGAACACCTTTTTCTGTAATTTTACTGCCGGCAATAAGTTTAATAGCAAAGCCACCGGTAGCTGCAAGCTCATGGTCGGCGTAGATAACATTTCTTATACCAATGCATTTAACATCTTCGAAATCTACAAAGCCATTATATGCAATTGAGGAAAGAATTGCTATCTTACGTGCAGCATCAAAGCCATCAACATCAGCAGTAGGGTCTGCCTCCGCATAGCCTTTCGCTTGAGCATCTTTTAATATATCGTCAAAAGACATTTTGTCTTTATACATACCTGTAAGCATGTAGTTTGTTGTACCGTTAAGTATTCCTTGAATTTCATAAATATCATTAGCAGAAAGGCAGATATTCATAGGACGTATAATCGGAATACCACCGCCCACACTTGCTTCATAGAGAAAACGCACATTATTCTCATAGGCAAGCTTTGTAAGTTCGCGTCCGTATGCAGCTACAACAGCTTTATTTGATGTAACAACATGCTTGCCTGCTCTTAAAGCAGCAAAACATCTGTCTGCAGCTAAATCAAGTCCGCCTATCGTTACAACCACCAATTTAATTGAAGGGTCGTCAAAAACTTCGGCAGGCTCGGTAACAAGATACGGCGCGTATGGCGTACCATCCATGTTTTTTATGTCAAGAATTTTTGAAAGCTTAACCTCTTGGTTAAAGCGTTTACTCAATTCTGCCTGTTTATCAAAAAGAATATCAGCAACGCCTGAACCAACAACGCCGCATCCCAAAATAGCTATATTAAACATCTTTATCCTCCTAAATAAATATTACTGCAAAAAATTATCTACTTCGTTTTTCATGTCTGCAACATTGCATATTCTCTTGTGAAGAATAGGCTTCTTATCTAAGTCACGAAGCGGAACGGGAATATCCCAGCCTGTTTTATCTGAAAGTTCTTTAAGAATATCGAATTCATTTTTGCCTTTAATAGAATCTTCTCCAAAAATGGACTCTGCAACTGTTTTATTAAACTTAAAAGGACTTGCAGTAGAAACTGCCACAGCCGGAGTAGTATCTCCTGCTGAAATAACGTATTTATCATATACATCAATACCCACGGCAGTATGAGGATCAACAAGATAGTTAAACTCACGGTGGATACTTTGGATGGTTTTGCGACATTCCGTTTGATTTGATGAAGAAGACCAGAAGTAAGAACTGATCGTGTCAGACAGCTCTTTGTCTACGGAATACACACCGTTTGCCTTGAGGTCTTGTTGAATTCCTGATACCTTTTCTGAATTTTCTCCGGAAACATCATACAGTAAACGCTCCAGATTTGATGAAATCAAAATATCCATAGCAGGGGAAATAGTAAGAATAAAAGGACGCTTACTATTGTAAATTCCTGTATTAAGGAAATCAGAAACCACATTGTTGTCATTTGTGGCGCAAACAATTTTATTAACGGGAAGTCCTGTTTTTGCTGCATAGTAACATGCTAAAATGTTACCGAAGTTGCCTGTCGGTACAGCAAAGTTGATTTTATCGCCTAATTTAAGATTTCCGTTTCTAACAAGTGCAAAGTATGCGTAATAATAGTAAACTACTTGAGGTAGCAGTCTGCCGATGTTAATAGAATTGGCAGAAGAAAGTGTATAACCTCTTTTTTTCAATATCTCTGCAAACTCTTTATCTCCAAAAATATTTTTAACGCCTGTTTGTGCGTCGTCAAAATTACCGCGAACAGCAATAACAGAAAGATTTTCGCCCTCTTGAGTAATCATTTGAGTTTTTTGCATCTCACTAACGCCTTCTGCAGGATAGAACACCATTATTTTTACATTCTCTGCATCCTTAAAGCCTGCAAGAGCAGCCTTTCCGGTGTCACCTGATGTAGCTGTTAAAATTGCAATTTTATTGTGCTTTTTACTTTTCTTTATAGCAACAGACATAAACTCAGGCAAAATTTGAAGAGCCATATCTTTAAATGCAGAAGTAGGACCATGCCAAAGCTCAAGTATACTTAAAGTGTTACTGAGAACGGAAAGGGGAGTTGGCTCTTCAGGGAAGCTGCCGTCTGCATATGCATTTTTAACACATGTTTCAAGCTCCTCTTTAGTGAAGTCATCTGCAAATTGAGAAAAAATCTCACTTGCTAATTGACAGTAATTCATTTTGGAAAGTCTATCCATGTCCTGCGAATTAAATTCAGGAAATTCTACGGGAACAAACAGTCCTCCGTCGGGTGCTATGCCGGTAAGAACAGCATCAGAAAAGCTGTATTTCTCAGGATAACCCCTTGTACTCTTATACATCATTTTATATCACTCCAAAATTTTGAAAAAATCTTTCCTTTGTGCATAAAGACACACAGGCTATAATAAACAGACAACGAAGAAAAGTCAAGAAATTTGTGTACTTTTCATAATTATAATAGTATAATCTTTTCGGAGGCGTTGGGCATGACAAATAAATTTGAAAGTTTTAAGAAAAATATTGCTGCGGCAAAAATTGCCGTGTTAGGTTTGGGTATCAGTAATGTACCTTTGATTCGTTTTTTGTGTGAATCAGGTGCTCGTAATATTACGGCATACGATAAGTTTGCAAGTCCGCAGGTTTTGGCAAATATAGATTTGTTAAAAAAAGAAGGCATGATAAAAAGTGCTGTAACGGGAGAGGATTATTTAGAGAATATTCCGTCGGAGAAATATGATATTATTTTTAAATCTCCTGTTATCAGACCTGATGTTCCTTCTCTTGTTAAAGCAGTAGAGCAAGGGGCACATTTGACATCTGAAATGGAGCTTTTCTTTGAGCTTTGTCCTTGTAAAACTTATGGAATTACAGGAAGTGACGGTAAAACAACCACAACTACGCTCACATATAAACTTCTTTCGGCTCATTATAAGGGTACGGAAACAAAAGTTTGGCTTGGAGGTAATATTGGTAGACCGCTTATAGATATTTTACCTGAGATAAAAGCAGAGGATGTTGCTGTTTTGGAGCTTTCGAGTTTTCAGCTTATGACAATGAAAAAAAGTCCTGATGTATCAGTTATTACAAATATTTCACCCAACCATCTTGATGTTCACAAAGATTACAAAGAATACATAGATGCAAAGAAAAATATTCTTAAATATCAAGGAACAAATGGTGTAGTTGTTTTAAATGATAAGAATGAAATTACAGCCGGTATTGCATCAGAGTGTATTTTACAAGGTAAAAGAGTTCGTATGTTTTCTGCTTATAATAGCGATGTTTCTGAATTTGTGAACGGAGCAGAGGGTTATGGGCTTTTAAAAGATGAAAATTTAAAATATATTTCTTCCTTAAATAATATAGAAAAGTACAGCATCGTACGTTCTGAACTTAAAGTACCTGGAATTTTTAACGGAGAAAATCTTTTAACGGCTATTGCAGCGTGTGCTGACATCATTACTCAAGCCGATATTGAGGCAGTTGCGGCAGAGTTTACAGGTGTTTCGCATCGTTGTGAACTCGTTAGGGAACTTAATGGTGTAAAATATTATAACAGCTCAATAGACAGCAGTCCTAACAGAACGATACAGACTCTTTCTGTTTTTGAAGGTAATGTGGTAATGATTGCAGGCGGTAAGGATAAAAATATACCGTATGATGATATTGGTCCTGTAATTTGCGATAAGGTAAAAGCTTTAATTTTGATAGGGCCCACCGCAGAAAAAATCGAAGCTGCAGTTAAAGGCTGTGATAAATTTGATGAAAAAAAAATAAAGATATTCCATCCGAGTAATTATAAAGAAGCTGTAAAATATGCACAGGAAAATGCAGAGTTTGGAGATTGCGTTCTGCTTTCTCCCGCAAGCACCAGCTTTGACCTTTTCAGAAACTTTGAAGAGAGAGGTAATACATTTAAAGAACTTGTCCTCAGTTTATAATTATTTACAATTTGCACACAAAATAACTAAAGTATTTTTGGCATTTTGTTATTGACACAGTTGCACGAAATATATATAATTCTTTTGTTTAGATTGCCCAAAAAGGCATAGTGATAATTATTATCGTTTTAATAACCAAAATATCACGGAAGGTTGATCGTATGACTAAGAAAAAAAAGAAGATGATTCGTTTAACGATTGTCGTAGTCGCACTTGTACTTGTGGCTGCAGTAGTCTTTGTTATTTATGGCAACAGAGACGCTGAAACAGTTCAATACAATTACGAGAACTATGATGAAATGGAGTTTGATCCGTTCGTTGCGAATGAAGAGCGTTTGGATAACAGCTTTTTGGAATACGGCAAGGTTCTGACAAAGTATGAATCCAAGGGGTACACGTATTATTCCGGAGATCCTATTAATGTAGATGTGGCGGCTCTTATTGAAAAGTCGCATACAGATACAGCAAATAAGATTGCTGCGTTAAAAGAAAAATACGGTGTGTCAGGGGTAGATGAGAAAGACTATACAGCAGAAGGTCTTAAAGATTATCTTACTGATTCAAAGCTCAGGGATTTCCTTTCTCAATATAAGGATCTTACTGAGTCAGAGGTTTTTCTTCTTAATGAAATCGAAGAGTATAAAGATGGTGTAAAGTACACAAAAAAAAGTGACAATTCCGAGAAAGTCCTGGACATTGCCGGAGCACTGTATGTTTCAAATGAAGGTACAAAGCTGGAATTTGATATTACAGTTGATGAGGCGGGCTTGTACTCACTTTACATTGAGTATCTTATGCTTGCGGGCCGTGATACGGATATGCTTGTGAATTTTACCATAGATGGTAAGCTTCCTTTCAAAGATGCTTCAAATATGGCATTAAAGAGAATGTATGGTTTTTATGATTATGACTATGCTGCAAATAAAGACGTTGTAGGTAATCAGATTCGTCCAAAAACACAGGAAATATATGATTGGCAAAAGACTGTTATGTCGAATCCTGACGGACTTTACAGAAATCCATATCGTTTCTATTTACAAAGAGGATCTCACAAAATTGCTCTTACATTTTCAAAAGAGAGCGGAGCTATAAGAAATATAAAATTTATTGCTCCTATTGTAAATCCTTCTTATGCAGACTATAAGGCTCAGAATGGTTTTTCTGATTCTGCTGTTTATACCGGAGCTGCTGAAAAGAAGGAGATGGAGGTTCCGGAATGGACAACAAGTATAAGTGTCAGAATGGAGACTGATAATGATTATTATACAACCTCTAAGGCAACTATAGACTCTTATGAAGCAACACTCTTTAATATTTTCGGTGGTGACAGATGGTCTGTAGGCGGAGATAAGGTAGAATGGGAATTTAATGTACCTGAGACAGGTTGGTATGAATTGGGATTCCGTTATAAATCTCAATTTACATACGTTTCATCTTTTAAAGAGATAAAGATTGACGGTTCTATTCCTTTTGCAGAAATGGAAGAATATTGTTTCCCTTATGCAGATGGTTGGACGGCTGTATCTTTGCTTGATGCAGATCAAAATCCATATCTCTTTTACTTAGAAAAAGGCGATCATACAATTTCTTTAGTTAATAAAGTTGGTCCGCTTCGTCATTCTCTCCAGAGAATAGAAGAATCAATGGACTCAATATCAACACTTGTAAATAAAATTGTTAAAATTACTGCTTCTGCTCGTACATCGTCAGGTGGATATACAGTAGATAAAAACAGAGACTATGATTTACAACTTTATATTCCTACAATTCAAGAAGACATTAAGACATACATGGCTGTTTTTGACAAATGTTATGATGATCTCATTTACTTAAACGGCGGTAAGGTTACTTCTTATGCATCTGCTGTTAAAGTAGCCGGTGATTTGTTTGAGGATTTTGATGAGGACTTAGAAAAAGTTGCTATTTCACTTAATGATATTACTAATGCTCAAACAGGTTTGAGTAATACAATGGTTTCTATTAAGGAACAGCCTATTGCTATTGACTATATGGTTGCTGCTCCGAAGAATTACGACTATCCTAATGCGAGGAGTAATGCTTTGCAAAGTTTTTATGTTGGTGCTGTAAGATTTTTAAATTCATTTGACGGCGAAAGATATGAAAATGCCGGTGCTCGTGAGGGACTCGATACAGAGGGTATGCCGGAAATCGAAGTTTACGTTGCCAGAGGTCGTGAGCACGTAGATATTATGCGTAATATGGTAAGTGAGCAGTTTACACCTGAATATGGTATTAAAGTAAATATCAACATGGTAGCGGGATCTTCTGAGGGATTGATTATGCCACGTTATGTTGCAGGAACTGCTCCGGACCTTGCTATTTCAATTGGTAAAGGTTCTGTATTTGAGTTTGCCATCAGAGGTGCTCTTGCCCCTCTTAACGAGGTATGTGTTGACGAATATAATGGCATAGACGTAATGACATTTGATGAGCTCTGGAAAAATACAGATAATCCGTATGGTATACAATCATACCATGATGAGGCGTTTGTTCCTTTTAACTATTTAGGTGACTACTACGCTTTCCCAGAGACTCAAAACTGGAACGCTTTGTTCTATAGAACTGATATTTTTGATACTTTAGGAGTGGAGCCTCCGGAAACATGGGAAGAAGTATATGAGATTCTTCCTACCTTGACAAACTCAGGTTATGACTTCTGTTTTAACTATGGAGTAGGAGGTTACACACCTATGCTTTATCAGTATGGTGGAGATTTCTACACCCCGGATGCAATGCAATCTGCATTGAATACCGAGCTCGCATACGATGCTTTTATGGAATATTCAAACTTATATCTCCAGTATAATTTCGTATATGCAGCAAACTTCTACATGAGATTTAAGTCAGGTGAAATGCCTATAGGTATTGCTGACTTGACATTCTATCAACAACTTTATTACTCCGCTCCTGAGCTTAATGGTAAGTGGGCAATGACATTACTTCCCGGTAAAGCTCGTGTTGATGAGAAAACAGGAGAAGAGTTTATTGACAGATCGATAAGTGGCGTTGCTTCTTGTTGTATCATCATAAAACAGGACAGCGAAGAAAAACAACATTATGCTGAGTCATGGACATTTATTCAGTGGTGGCTTTCTAATGCTGTTCAGGCAGAATATGGTAGAGAGGTAGAGGCTACATTTGGTGTTGCTTCTCGTTGGAATCCTGCAAACAAGGTAGCACTTCAATCGCTTCCTTATACACAGGAGGAGCTTGATGTTATTAATGCTCAATGGGAGCATTTGGATGAAACGCCGGGAACTATGGGTGATTACTATACATCAAGATATTTGGTTACAGCATTGAACCAAACTGTTATGCAGGGACTTAGCGGTAGAATTGCTCTTGAAGATGCTGTAAAAGAAATCAATAAAGAGATGCGTCGTAAGCAAGCAGAGTTTGGTATCCCAAAAGATGGTGCGATTTATATTGATCGTGCTGCTGCAAAGTGATTGGAGGGATAATTTGTGAGTAAGAAAGAAGAGAAAAAAGTAAAAAAAGCTGAAGCAAATAAGCCCGTTGCACCGAAAAAGAGATTTTTCAATGTAGAAAAGAGATTTGGATACACACTCCACGAAATGTGGACACATAAGATGTCTTATGCGATGGTAGCTCCATTCTTCATTATCTTTATTACTTTTTCGTTGTTACCTTTGTTGGCATCATTAGGTCTCAGTTTTACATATTGGAACATTTTCGAAGATCCGGTTTTTAATGGACTTGAAAACTATGTTTACTTGTTTGTTGATGATGCTCTTTTCTTAAAGGCATTTACAAATACTTTGACATACGCGGTAATTGTTGGACCTGTTTCTTATATTGCGTCATATTTCTTTGCGTGGTTTATTAACCAGGTTCCGGATAAGGTAAGACCTCTTTACGTTTTGGCGTTCTATGCACCTGCTCTTTCAAGCGGTGTTGCCATGGCGGTTGTTTGGGCGGTAATGTTTTCAAACGATAGTACAGGTTACCTTAACTCCTTGCTTTTAAATTTAGGCTTCATTTATGAACCTATTCAATGGTTACAGGATGTTAATTATATTATGCCTGTTGTTATCATTGTTGCCTTGTGGTCAAGTTTAAGTACACAGTTCCTTTCGTTCGTTGCCGGTTTCCGTGGTGTTGACAGAGAACTTTACGATGCAGCTTCGGTTGATGGTGTAACGTCAAGATTCCAAAAGCTTTTGTATGTAGACGTTCCTCAAACAATGCCGCAATTGTTATTTGCCGCAGTTATTACGATTACAGGTTCATTCTCTGTAGGCGGAACAATTGCCGGACACCCAAGCCCTGAGGACGCTGCTCTTACAATTATGTTGCATCTTAGTGACTATTCAGGTACACGATTTGAGGTAGGTTACGCATCTGCTATTGCCGTGGTTCTTTCTGTTATGATTCTCGGTATCGGTCGTGTTGCATTTAAAGTTTTAGGCGAGAAGGAGTGATAATATGTTTCAAGTAGACGTTGATTATTTAAAGAAAGCTAAAAAACGTAAAGATCACGGTAAAGTCGTCATATTAGTATTCCTTACTTTAGCCGGCGCAGTATCTTTGCTTCCGTTGATATACCTTGTGTGCACAGCATTTAAGCCACCGGAGGAGTTGTTCCTTTATCCGCCTACATTCTTTGTTAAGAATCCGACAATTCAAAACTTCAAGGATTTGACGGCTATCACAGCTAATAGTGCAGTACCATTTACAAGGTATCTCTTTAATACAATTTTAATAACAGTATGTTATATTTTCTGTTTGGTATGGCTTTTGACAATGACATCTTATCCTTTGTCAAAACACAAATTCCCGGGCAAAAAAGGTTTGATGAATCTTGTAACAACATCAATGATGTTTATTGCATCAGCCGCAGGTATTCCGTCTTATTTGATTATTACCTCACTTGGCATAGATAATACTTATCTTGTATATATAATACCGGGGCTTGCTAATACAACGTGTTTGTTCCTTATGAAGCAGTTCCTTGATACAGTTCCGAATGATATTTTCGAAGCCGGTAAGATAGATGGTGCTTCTGAATGGCAACTTTATCAAAAGATAGCAATCCCACTTCTTAAAAACGCTCAAGCAACTGTTATTATTCTTACGTTTGGTGGTATTTGGGGCGAAACAGGTACATCCACAACGTATATTTACAAAGAGCAGTTAAGAACATTAGGATTTTTCATGTCAACTATTGGCGGCGGTATTGCCAGAACAGGTGCCGGAGCTGCATCTGGTTTAATTATGACTCTTCCGAGTATCATAATCTTCATCATTAACCAGAGCAGAGTTCAGGACACAATGGCACACTCAGGAATTAAATAACGGAGGTTTAAGGGCAATGAAATTTAAAAAATTTATATGTCTTCTTATATTAACTTCCTTGGTACTTTCAACAGGTATAACTGCAAGTGCACGAACACCTTATGCAAATTACTATATTCAGGAAAAAGAGAAGACAGCAAAACCTATTCCTGCAGCTTATGAAATAAGTACGGTTATCGACTTTCTTTCAACAGAAACAGGAAAGCTCAAAAATCCGGAAGATATGTTCATTGATGAAGAAGGAAAGATTTATGTCGCAGACACAGGTAACAACAGAATCGTTGTGTATGGTGCAAACTACGAGTTCCTTTTTGAAATCAGCAGTGACGGAACGTATGTAGATGGAGACTTATCTGCTTTAAAAGATCCTACAGGTGTATATGTAGATCCTAAGGACGGTGCGATCATTGTTGCCGATTCAGGTAACGGTCGTATTGTTGAATTTACAAAATACGGTAACCTTCGTTATTCATATTCAAAACCTGAAAGCGAGCTTCTTTCAAAGGATTTCTCTTATCAGCCCGAGAAAGTTACAAAGGACTCAAGAGGTTTCATGTATGTAACAAACAAAGGTGATAGTAATGGTATTTTACAGCTTAGCTCAAATGGTGAGTTTATAAGCTATTATGGTACAAATAAGGTTAACCTTTCATTCTGGGAGTCATTAGCAAAGCTTCTTTGGAGCCGTGAAGACAGAAAGGGTTCAGTTGTTACACTTCCGTATACTTTTACTAACATTTACTCAAGTGAAGATGGTTATATGTATGCTACAACAACTACAGAAACTCCTCCGCAGGTTCGTAAGATTAACATTGGCGGTTCAGATGTACTGTATGGTTCATATGATTTCCGTGATAACAGTATCATGTCAAGCTTTTCACTGATAAACCAGATATTCTGTGATGTTACAGTTGATAAATACAATAACATGCTTATTGTTGATAGACAATATGGTAGAATTTATGAATACGATGAAAGAGGAAATAACCTTTTTGCTTTCGGAACGAAGGGCAACGGTTACGGACAGCTTTCTTATCCTGTAAGTATTGAGACATATGCAAAACCTGTTTTAGATGAAAAAGGAGAACAAAAGTTAGGTGAGTATGGTCAACCGTTATACGATTTGTCTGTTTTTGTTCTTAATAAAACTACCGGTAATATAACTGTATTTGAGCCTACAGAGTTTGCAAATCTTGTTCACCTTGCCAATGATCTTTACAGCGATGGTAAGTATAAGGATTCTAAGACAGAATGGAATAAAGTTAAAGAAAAGAGTAATTATTATTCCTTGGCATTGGTTAATATCGGTAATATTCTTTTGCGTGAAGAAAATAATGATGAAGCTTATGATTATTTTGAAGAGGCAGAAAATGCCAATTATGCATCCGAGGCTTATGAAGAAAGAAGAGCAGATTTCTTAAGAGATTACTTCTCTACAATAATTATATGTATAGTAGTTATTTTGGCTTTATGGGTTACGGTTGTTACGATTAAAAAAATCAGAAGAAAGAAATACGGACCTCCTGTAGAAAAGAAGAATTTCTTCACTACAGTTAAGCATTTCTTTGGTCGTGTTACTAATATAATGCGTCATCCTGTAGACGGATTTGAAGAAATCAGATATGAAAACAAGGGCTCATATTTAGATATGATAGCTATAATGATTTTGTATGCGATTGTTTCTGTTGTTTCTGCTTACGCTACAAGCTTTATTTACAGAGGCGGAGCTTCACTCGATACAATAGAACCGGTATTGACATTCTTCTTCTCGTTCTTACCTTGGGGTGTTGTTTGTATAGTAAATTATGGTGTTACAACGATTATGTACGGTGAAGGTAGATTCAGAGACGTAGTTATAGGCGGTGCATACTGTCATGGTCCGTTAATGCTTCTCTCATTGCCATATGCTGCACTTACGCATTTGCTTACATTAAACGAATCCGGTATTTACGGAATTATTGGCACATTGCTTACAATATACACCATTGCTCTTGTGTACTTCTGCATAAAGGGTATACATGGTTTCCATCCTGTAAAGGCATTTGTTGTATTTATGCTGACCGCTGTCGGCGTAGTTGCGGTAGCGTTACTGTTCCTTATAGTATACGGTCTTGCAGCCCAAATGTTTGGCTTTATTATTCAATTTGGTAAGGAGATGATTTATCTTGTTTAAGAAGAAAAATGTTGAAGAAAAACAAAATAATGATCCTTTGTTTCAAGTAGCAAGACGAGAAAAAAGAGTAAAAATAATCAAGGGATGCGTAGCTCTTGTATTTGTTTGTATTCTTGCTTTTATCATCGTTGCAGTGGCCACTGGCGACGGACATGAGGTTAATTTCCCTAAAGATGGTGTAGAGGGTATCAGAGAAGTTGCTGCGCCTGATAAATCAAAGGGAATAAACGGTGTAATGCTTACTGATCAAGGTATGACAGTTGTAGCAGAGAATGACAAATTGAAACTAAGCTTCTCAAACAGAGATAATCTTTTCATATTAGAGGATTTGGTTACGGGTGAGATTTTCCGCTCATATCCTGAGCCTATTCATGAAACAACACTTGAAGAAGGCGAAACTTCTGATTTGGATTTGTATGCTGAGAATTCAGAAACAGGTCAATTTATTACTTCTCCTGTTTTCGTAGGTTATACAAAATCAGGTATGGACGGTGGATTTACATTGGGCGTAAATCAAATGCCACATGTTAAAACTGCTTATTATATAGAAAACGGTGTTCGTCTTCGTTACGAGATGAAAGAACTTGAATTAGAGTTTTCTGTTGAGATTACAATCGAAAATGATGAGCTTGTTTATAGAATTCCTGTAAATGGTATCATTGAAAGAGAAGGTCTCGAGAATGAGCAACAAGACAGAAGACCTCTTTTGGTTTCTTTAAGTGTACTTCCTTATATGGGCGCTCATCGTAGCGGACAAGAGGGATATTTCGTAACACCTGACGGTACAGGTGCTCTTACGAAATTTGACACAGCAAGAATTACAAACTATAACGAATATTCAAAGAAACTTTACGGTAATGACTTGACATTTGATGTAAGTGATGCACCGGATTATAACAACTTGCTTCTTTCTATTGGCGCATATGGTATCGTTGAGAATATTGCTGATGATGGAGAGAATATTAACAGCGTTGCAAACTCTATAATGACTTCTTTCATAAAAGAAGGAGATTCCAATGCAGAGCTTAAGATTTCAAATCCCGGCATCAGAAACCTTCCTTTTTATGCAATATATTTCCAATACAATTACCGTGATTTCTATAAACTTCAGATTTCAAACGGCGGAACACAGTATGATATGGTTGTAAAGGATAAGCAAATAGGTGACGTTGAGCAAAGAACTAAGATTGCATCATCAAAAACAGAGGAATATTCTTATGTTGATGTAGCTAAAGAGGTTCGCTCTGACCTTCTTGCACAATGGAAAGAACGTTATGGTGTTGAGCTTGCTGCCGGAAGTGCCGGTGATTCACCTGTACTTAATTTAAAATTATTTATGGGAGCTCAAAACGAAGTAGGTGGTGTTCTTGATCAAGTTAAAGTAATGACTGATTTTGAGGATGTTCGTTCTATTTATAATGAGCTTGAGTCTATGGGTGCTTCTGATTTGCGTCTTTCACTTTTAGGCTGGCAGAAAGGCGGTTACTTCTGGAATGCCACATCAAAGCTTAAGGTTGATGGTTCTTACGGCGGAAAGAGTGATTTAAAAGATTTGTATAGTTGGGCAAAGGGTAAAGATATTACACTTGCTCTTGATAATAACCTTTTGATTGTTTACGGTAGCCCTACTAACGGAGCAACATTTAGAAATTCAATTGTTAAGCAAGCAAATACTTTTTATCTTAACTACTATATTAATGACACTTCCGGTGTGTACAGAAGAACTGATTTCTATGTTATGGGACCTAAATATTTCGATCAAGAGCTTATTGATGATTTGATTGAAAATCTCAAAGATTTTGGTGCTAATAATGTCGACTTGCAACAGTTGGGAGACAATGTATACTCTGATTACAACGAAGAAAATCCTTTGTTTAGAGTACAGACAATCAGCTTGTATGTAAAATGGCTTCAGAAATACGGTGCTAACTTTGATGATGTTGCGGTATACAGCGGAAACTCATACGCCATTCCGTATGCAGATATAATTGTTGATATGCCTATTGAAAAATCATCTCACATTGTTTTGGATGAAGAGATTCCTTTTATGCAGATTGTATATCATGGATTGGTTGATTATTATTCTGCCCCTGTAAACAATCAGGACGATGAAGCATTCTTTACTCTTCGTTCTATAGAATATGGTTCTCTTATGTCTTATGAGCTTACAGAAGAAAAAACAAGTGAATTGAGATATACTTATTATAACGGTTTGTATCGTTCAGAATATTCAACATTGAAAAATGAAATTACAGAGCGCTACAAGGCTGTTGCTGAGGCAGTTAAGCCTTTCGCAAAGCTTGATATTACAGACCACTTCAGAGTGGTTGATGATCTTGACTTTTTCTGTACAGAGTATTCAGACGGTACAAGAGTTTATGTAAACTATGAGGCTACTGAACAAACAGTTACGGATGTTAATGGCGAAAAGATTATAATTAATGCAGAAAGCTATAAAATTTCAGAGAAGGGAGGGAAGTAATGCATGGCTAAACAAGTAAAAGCAAAAAAGAAATTAGCGCATAAACGTACTTTAGGCAGTGTTATTTCCTTTGAAAGAAGAAAGTCTCTTGAGGGATGGGGATTCTCATTACCATGGGTTATCGGTTTCATAATTTTTATTTTGGTTCCGTTGGTGCTTTCAATCAGAATCAGTTTTTATATTACTCAGCTTACAGACCTTTATGGTTTCGAGGGACAGAGTAAGTGGAATGGTATTCAGAACTATGTAGACATTGTTCAGGATCCTGAAGTTGGTGAGGTTATGCTGAACTCATTTCTGGATTCACTTTGGCAAGTTCCGATAATAGTTTTCTTTGCATTGTTTGTTGCGGTGCTTCTTAAACAAAAGTTTGCAGGAAGAGTATATTTCAGAGTAATCTTCTTTATTCCTGTTATTCTTGCAGGTGTAATTATGAGTTATCTCTTTGGAGAAGGAGTAGGAAGTATCAGCGTATTTGGTACTCTTGTAAATTCTTCAAGCGGTATTTTTTCATCATTCGGTGGAAAAATTACTCAATATATCGGAGATATAATGTGGAGCAGCAGTGTTGAAATTTTGATATTCCTTGCAGCTTTGCAGAGTGTTCCGGATATTCTCTATGAAGTAGTCGAAATTGACGGAGCTACAGCGTGGGAATCTTTCTGGCATGTAACACTTCCTTACATTTCACCTTTCGTTATTTTGAATTGTATTTATGCTCTTGTTGACTCATTTACAAAGTATAATAACCCGGTAATGAGTATGATGAATGAAATGACTGAAAAGGGAACAGAGTACGGTATGGCTTCCGCCCTGAGTTGGATGTATATGCTTCTTGCTCTTGTTACGATTCTCATATTCATCTTGTTTACAAGGAGGTGGCTGAAGTGACAAAGGTTTTCGGTAGAGTTTCTGATTTTATTCGTGGACTCGTTGACAGATATAGAAATCTGGGATACAAGGCTAAGAAAAAGATTACTTTCATAATCGGACGTATTTTCTTGTACTATGTATTGATTGAACTTGCATATTTGTTTTTGTTGCCTTTTATATACATTCTGACAACATCAATGATGTCTTATCAGGATTATATGGATCCGACAGTTGAGTGGATTCCAACATCTTTTGAGTATCAGAACTTTGTGGATGCTTGGATTGGTCTTTCTTATCCGCGTTCCTTCCTGAATTCCATGATTTTGTCATTGGGAAGCGCACTTTTACAATCTGTTTCATGTGCGATAATCGGATATGCATTAGGTAGATTTAAATTTAAAGGAAGAAATCTCTTGTTTGTATTTTTGATTTTGGTATTGTTGATACCACCTCAAACAACAATTTTGTCTTCTTACGGTATGTGGGCAACTTTTGGTTTAACAAATACATATGCACCTATACTTGTACCGTGTATATTTGGACTTGGCTTAAGAGGTGCTTTGTTTGCATTGATTTACATGTACTTCTTCCAAAGAATTCCGGATGCAATGGATGATGCGGCTCGTATTGACGGTGCGGGACCTTTCAGAGTATTTATCCAGATTATGTTGCCTTTGGTTAAATCTGCTATTTCAATAGTATTTATTTTCTCCTTTGTATGGCACTGGAATGATAACTATGAGGCTCCTACATATATGTTTAAGCAAAATATGATGACTCTTCAGCCTAAGCTTGAAAAAATTCAGACATATTATGCAGAAATTATGGGCTATACCGGTGAGGCAAGTGATTTTGATAAGGCTATGACAGAACCGATGCTTTTTGCAGGATGTTTGCTTGTTATGATACCTGTACTTATTGTTTATATTGCCGGACAGAATAAACTGGCATCAGGTATTGAACGACTGGGTGTTATTGAGTAACGGAGGTTTTTTATGTTTAACAAATTACGTATTGCTTTAATATGTGTGTTAGCTGTTGTTATGGCAGTATCTTTTATCGGTTGCTCCGGTAGTACAGAAAAAGACAAAGAAGACAGTAGCTCCGGTAAGGCAAATCCTGTTCCGGAGGATCTTGCAGGCAGTATTGTTATATCCTCATATAATGCGAAATATACTGCTGAGGATCCGTATGGCGAAGATGAAAACAATGACAACGATAACGATTTGTTTATGTTTACACAGTCTTTTGCACTTCAATATCCCAGTGTAGATGTTCAGTTGGATGCTACACTTGGTTATGAGGATTATTTTAATACTCTCGACTCGAGAATTGAGAGCGGAGACATAGGGGATGTAGTTCTTATCAGTTCAGATAAACTTCCCGAATATGTTGAAAAAGGCTGGATTGTTGATATCAGTAATGAAGCAAATGGTGTAACTGATTTTACAGACAGCAATTTCGGCAAACTCTATCCCTCAAAGGTATATATGCAGGCCGCATATGATGCTTCTATGTATGATGGTCGTTTATATATGTGCCCTGTTGAATATTTAAATCAAGTTGTAATTCTCAATTTGGATTTATTAAAAGCAGCCGGAATAGAGAACCCTGTTCCGTCAGACTCATGGACTTGGGATGATTTACTCTCTTATGCTGTTGCACTTAGCGAAAATGGTGTAGAAACACCTATCCTTATGAATTATAGAGACTATTCTATATGGGGTGCATTTGCTCAGAGTTTTGGTGGCAGTCTTTATAATGATGTATCTTTTGCAGATAAAACTGTTGAATTGAATCTTACAGATCCTAATGTAATAGAAGGACTCAAGTATTTTGCTGATAATTTCTTGAGAACGGGTTATGTTGATGATAAACAAACAAAAGAGGTAAGAGGCGAGGATTTATCAAAATACGGTATTATAGTTGCTGACCATTCAGATGTTGTAAAATGGCAGAAATATTTGGCTGTTGATACAGAAAAAAATCCTGATGCAGTTGTTTTTGATTGGGAGTTTGCTCATTTTCCGGGATTTGAATCAGCAGATGGTACTGTTTATAAAAATATCGGTGTAAAAACATTGGGCTTTGCTGTTATTAATCGTGAAGTCGTTAAGTCTTCTGATTATACAACAGACTTCGATAAAAACGAGGCTGAACTTGAGGAAGAAGCTAAAGAAATTGCGAATACAATTAAGCTTTCTAAGAGTCTTGCAATGTATGCAATGGTAAAAGAAGCTGCAGTGGCATATGCAGGAGAAATTGGCTACAAGGTTCCTGCAGTAGTTTCAGCTAACAGCATGAAGTTCTGGAGAGAATACCCATTGTCAGGAAAGAATACATCAGTGTTTTCACTTTACTCAGAAAATGATTATCCTGCTGTTTTGACTTCTTTCATGTCATGGGATGCGTCTTTGGAGATAAAAGATGCGGTAGCTGATGTATTTGATGCTTATAGCCAAGACAGCACAATGACACACATTGATGAATTGTTACAAACAATTCAAGATGCGGCAAATGCAAATTGGTAAAAGTGTTAAAAATGCATATAAAATTTAACGCGATTTTAATATTTTGTTAAGTTGTGGTTTTTTGAGGGTTTTTTTCAAAACCGCGTATTGACAAATTGTTTGCTTGTGTTAATATAAACTTGTTTTAATGCAATAGAAAATAAAATTATATTTTTTTAGGAGGTTATTTTGATGAAAAAGTATATCAAAAGTGCAGCAGTTATTCTGCTTGCTCTTGTAATGACATTTTCTATCGTTGCTTGTGGCAAACCTGGAATGGTATCACAGGAAGAACTTGAAATAGCTGAAAAGAGCGGTGTTGCTGAAGGTGAAATCACTTTCACATATGAGCCTGCTGCTACAAGTTCAGATTCTAAGGCGGCAGCAGAGAGATTTATATCTGCTTTCGAGAAAAAGTATACAGATGTAAAAGTTGAGCGTGATTACACTGCAACATCTGATACAAGAATTGCTTCAGCTGATATCGGTGATGTTTTTTATTTTGCAGAATTGCACACATACAAATATGCAGTTACTGACAAAGCGTTACTTCCCCTTGATGGTTTTGTTGAGAAGTTCGATATCGATTTGAGTGATGTATACAGTGGTATTTATGCATTAGGTCTTGTTAACGGACGTTTATATTTTGTTCCCAGAGACTATAACCACATAGCTTTGATTTATAATAAAACCGCTGTAACAGAGGCCGGTGCAAGTGCATCTGTGAAGCCTGAGTGGACATGGGAAGAATTCCAAGGTCTTTGTGAACAACTCTATGGAGATGATTACTATCCTATCGACTTGAATCTTGGATATTCACCTGTATATACAGCTTTCTTTGAGGCTTATACATATAGAAATTCATGGTGCAGCACAACAGACAAGAAGATTACATTCATTGATGAAGAAGGTAATATTCTCAGAGCTGTTAAAGAAGCACTTGACTTAGCTAAGAAAGATTATGCAAAGATTACAGGCGTTAACGATACTGCAGAAGGTTTTGCAGGTAAGGAGGCTATCTTTAAAACTTGCGTATATCCTTCAGTTCAGTCTGCAGGTAAAAACTATGATAACTTAGGTGTTGAGTGGGATCTTATAAATATGCCTTTATTTAAGAATCCTTCATTTGGATGCGGTGCTTCAGGCGTTGGCGTATTTAGTAGAACACAGAATGTAACAGCAGCTGCTGCTTTAGCATTATTCTTCTTCGCTCCTGAGGGACAGAAATCCTTCAATGCAGGAGATGGTGGTTCAGTTCCGCTTCTTAAATCAGTTGATGAAGAAGGCTTTAATGCATGGAAGTATCCTGATGATCCTGATTGGAGCACAAAGAACTGGGATGCATTTGTTTATAAAGCAGACACAGCTTCTACACCGGGTCAGGTTAACTGCCGTATGCCTATTGAGGTTGCTGAGGCAATTGACGAAGGAGTTATTAACATTTTAAGAAACGATCTTTCAGGTTCTACAAGCTATTCCGATGGTTTTGCAGCTCTTGAACAGAAATGTAATGAAATCTGGGAACTCCTTACAGTATAATAGGATTTAAAAATGCTTTTCAAGGGACACAATCAAAGGGTTGTGTCCCTTTTACGTTATTGTAATAAATATCACAATTGTAATAAAAAAAGAAATAATAGAAGAAATTGTTTTTCCGATTAAATAATATTTTGAGCTAATGCCGGAGGATTTTAATATGCCGCAAACTTGTAGATGTATACAAATTCCCGACCACGCTGTTATTGCAGAAATAATAGCACAGTAGACATACGAAGGCATTTTAAAAGTAGAATTCATTATAAAAGAAGTCATTGCTTTTAGGCCACCTGTTAATTCAAGAAAAGAATATATGGAAATGTATGTAGAGTCAGATATAAATGGTATTTTTTTTAAAAGTGATGTTATAGAGGCGAAAAATATTATAACCGCACCAACATAAAGTGCTGTATTTAGTCCGGACAAAATGGCCTTTGTTATGTCAATTTTTGTTTTGTTCAAAGCGTAATTTGATAGTGTTTTTTTTTCTTTATTTAGACAAAGTCTACATAGAATTAATCCCGTAATCAAAGATGACAAAGTAGTACAAAGCCATATAAATAAACCATATGTTTTATTTTGCAGAAATGTACCGCCTATAATCGAGATTGTAAAAATTGGTCCTGCGTTATTGGTAAAGGAAGCAAGCAGAGCAGCTTCTCTTTTAGTAATTAAATTATTATCGTGCAAATCACAGATTACTTTTGCTCCTACAGGAAAACCACAAAGTAAACCGAGAAAAAATGCAGAAATTGATTCAGGTGGCAGTCTGTAGATGCGAAACAAAGGATTCAGTGGACGTGTAATTTTTTGAAATGCTGAGCATGAGGTAATAATGGCTGATAGTACATAAAAGGGAAACATTGTAGGGAAAACAGTGTCGAAAAAATTATATAAAGCATTACGTGTTTCAGGAATACAATCGGAACTGAAAAAAACAAAAGAAATCATTACCGCAAATGAAACAATACCTATTAAACAAGAAAATATCATGTTTTTCATCCTTTCTGCCATACGGTTGGAAAAATTTTTGACAATAATATATTTATGTCGGATATAGACAATTATCCCACAGAAGTGTAAAATAGAAGAGATAACATATTATTCAGAAAGGGAAATGTTATGCCTATTAAAATACCCAATGACTTGCCGGCAGCGGAGACACTTTTAAAAGAACATGTGTTTGTGATGAATGAAAACATGGCTTTTCATCAGGATATAAGACCTTTAAAAATAGCTATAATGAATTTAATGCCTACGAAGATTGTTACAGAGACACAGCTTTTGCGTCTGCTTAGTAATACACCTTTGCAGGTTGAACCTACCTTGCTTCATCCGGCAACTCATGTATCAAAAAATACATCATTGAGTCATCTTAATGCTTTTTATCTTACTTTGGACGATGTTAAGGATCAAAAATTTGACGGTCTTATAATAACAGGTGCACCTGTTGAACAAATGCCTTTTGAAAAAGTCAGTTATTGGGAAGAGCTTTGTCGACTTATGGAATGGTCACGAAAAAATGTAACAACAACATTTCATATTTGTTGGGGTGCTCAGGCAGGTTTGTATTATCATTATGGTATAGATAAATACCAAATGGACAAGAAGCTTTTTGGTATTTTTGAACACAAATCTCACAATAGAGTTGCAAGACTTTTGCGAGGTTTTGATGATTGCTTTTATGTACCGCATTCACGTTATACAGGTGTAAAAATGGAGGATGTTGAGAAACATCCGGAATTGGATATTCTAGCAACTTCAGACGAAGCCGGTTTGTGCATTTGTGCATCACATGACAGACGACAGATTTTCATGTTGGGACACCTTGAGTATGATAGGGATACATTGAAAATAGAATATCAAAGAGACAAAGAAAAGGGCCTTGAAATTGATATTCCGCAAAATTATTTTCCCAATAATGATCCTATGGCAAAACCGTATTTTAAATGGAAAAGTCATGCGTATCTGTTGTACGCAAATTGGCTTAACTATTATGTGTATCAGGCAACACCGTATGATTTAAGTGATATTAATATGGAGTTTAAACCGCCTGTTGGACACGAGAAGTAGAGTATTTCGGAGGGGATACTGTGACACGAAAAATTGGAAAGACCTATATAAAAAAAGAAAAAAAATTTAGCTTTATTATCACACTTATAGCACTTGTTGTTGTGGGTATGGTAATTGCGGTGATTGAATTGCTACCGGGCGATGTTCCGGAATTGGGATATTCCGAACAAAACGGTTTGGGAAGGTCTTTTATGTATCCATTTGTTTTTACTGATGATAAGAATCAACTTTTTATAATGAAGGAAGATAATTCTGTTGTAACTGTGGATAATAATGTGTCATACTCTTTACATGATTCTTCTAATGAGAAGGTTTATTATGTAAGAAATACAATGATATATGAGTATTCCATAAAAACAAATGACAGAGTAGCACTGTGTGATAATGCAAAGGAGTTTAGCCTTTTAGGAAACAGACGAGGAATTGTGTATACAGATACATCAAACAGATTGCTTTTGTATTTGTTTAAAGGCGAAGAAAATGTACTATTGAGCACAGAGGGAAGCTCGGATATGCCTTATTACGTAGTTTCGGACGAAGGTGTTATTTTTGCTGACGGACAGACTTTAAAGTATTGTGACTATTTTGGAGAAAGTAAAGTAATCACGGAGAAGCTTAACACATCAAAGAAATTTTATATATCATCAGATAATAACCATATTTGCTATTATGAAGATAATATGCTTGTACTTTGTAAGAATAACGGAAAACAAATAAAAAAGCTTGAAAACGGTCAAGTAATAGTTTGTCAAGAAGAAACTGCTTTGATGTATCCTACAACAAATGAGCTTAAGAGCAATGACGGAATACCCTTCAAATATTTTCTGAGCAATATAGAACAGGTGGAAACGGATGGTAATAAGTCGGGAACTTATAAAGCCGGCGTACTACAATACTTTAACGGTAAAAAGCTTAATGAAATTGCTACAGATATATACAAGGTAATCTATTATTCGCGAGAAGATAATTTCTTATTATATACAGTGTTAAGCGGAGATAAAATGGATGTTTATATGACATCTAAGGGGGGTGAACCCAAAAAGCATATTTCATGTGACATAAATACCGTATTTCTGTTCGACAACAGAACGAATTATTTGTATTACAGAGATGCAGAAGGATTGTTGTGGAGATACGATATATATGACACTAAGCATAAAACAGTAAAGCTTGCGGAGAATGCAAGTAATATTTATGATTATTATAACAAGCCTTTTGTGGCGTATACAGATAAGGAACAACAACATGTGTATCTTATTCTAAAGGATAAAATTGAAAGGACAGATGCTGATTACGATATAAGATTATATGGCAGAAGTCACGAGGCGTATTTACTTTGTCGTCAGAATTCAAATGGTCTTATGACTTTAGATTACGTTTTTGAGGATAGGCTTACTCGAATTGCTAACAATGTAGGATTAAATATTTATTTTGATAGGGATCTTGAATACGCAATTTATAATGAAGATAATAAGATGTATTTATGGAATAGCGGGGAAATTATTTGTATTGGAGATTATGAGGCTGTTAAAGCGGTGGATATAATATGAAAAAATATTGCAAGTATAAGAAGACATTTTTTGCTCTTGTATTTGGAGCTGTAATTATATTGCTGCTTTCGGGGTGTGTAAGCGATAACTTAATTTTAACGCCTACACCTGCTGTTCCTACGGTTGATTCAACGGCACAGGCAACGGGCGTGAATCCGCCTGTTCCAACACCAAATGCAGAGGAAGAAATACACTTTAGCGATGTACGTCTTGAAAATATAATAAGAGATACAATAGGCAAGAATATAGGCCCTATAAAGATATCCGATGTTGACGAGATAACTAAGTTCAGTGCCAGAGTAGAGGGAATTTTAAATATTGACGGTTTGCAGTATTTTAAATCATTAGAGGAGCTTGATTTATATGGTAACAGAATTTCTGATATCACTCCTATTGCCAATCTCACTTCGCTGAAAAAGCTTAATTTGGGCAAGAATTATAATATATTAACTGCAGGGTCTTCCAAAGCCAACGAACTTGATATAAGTCCGCTTAAAGGGCTTATCTTATTAGAGGAATTGGATTTATCTGACAATATGATTACAAATCTTGAAGGTGTTGGATATTTGCCTGCACTTACAACGCTTATATTAAAAGGAAACAGGGTTTCAGATATTTCTGTTTTGAGTGGTTGCAAGTCGCTTGTTTATGTGGATTTATCGTACAACTACGGACTTAACTCAGATAATTCAGAACAAGGAATTGTCGATTTGTCGCCACTATACGGCATTTCTTCTATAGAGACTTTGATTGCCGGATATAATTTAATCGAAAATGTATCGGGGATTGAAGTTATGGAGAACTTATCATACCTTGATTTGTCAGGGAATTTTATAAGTGAAGTGGCTCATATTAATAAGCTTCAAAAGATTGAAACAGTGATACTTCACTATAACGCACTTGTTTCCATAGAGGGTTTTAGGAAAAATTCTACCATTAAGAATTTAGATGTTTCCCAAAATTTAATTACTCACTTTGATGTTATTCTTACTATGAATGCATTAGAAACATTGAATTGGTCGCAGAATAATATTCAAGATTACAGACCTATAGAGAAATTTGAGGAGAAGATAGAATGAATGCAGATAACATAAACGAAAAACAAATACAATGGTTTCCGGGGCACATGGCAAGAGCAAGGAGAATCTTAAGTGAAAATCTTAAGCTTGTTGATGTTGTGGTCGAAATCGTTGATGCCAGAATACCTTTTTCCAGCAGGAATCCTGAAATAGACAAAATGTTAAATCAAAAGCCAAGAGTTATTATAGGTAATAAAAAAGATCTCTCTGATCCAAAAATGAATGGCTTTTGGAAGAATTATTACGCCTCAAAAGGAATTAAGGTATATTACACAGATTGCAAAAGCGGTAATGGTGTAAAGGATGTTATTGCGGCAGTAAAAGAAGCCAAAGCAGAGAAATTTAAGCGATATGAAGAGGCAGGTAGAAAGCCGCCTGTTATACGAGTAATGACCGTGGGCATTCCGAATGTGGGCAAGTCTTCTCTTATTAATAAGATTGTTGGCAAAAATGTTGCTGTAACGGGAGACAAGCCCGGTGTAACAAGAAATAAGCAATGGTTAAGAATTCATCCGGAGATAATGCTCCTTGATACGCCCGGACTTTTGTGGCCTAAGTTTGAGGATAAAAGATGCGCATACCGCCTTGCTGCTACAGGTGCAATAAAAAACGATGTTCTTGATATACAGGATATAGCAATCTTCTTGTTAGAATATTTAACAGAAAATTACCCTGAATCTGTGGCAGAAAAATATGGCATAAAAAAAGAAAACATCACACTCCCTACTGATTATCTTGAAGCATGCGGACGACGCAGAGGTTGCTTGGTTAAAGGCGGAGAAGTAGATATGTACAGAGCGGCAGGTATAGCTCTGGAGGATTTTCGTGGCGGTAAGCTTGGAAAAATTACACTTGATGGAAGAGAAATGCTTGAGGTAAACAATGACTGACGAAAGATTTTTTGAGTTGTGTAAATATGAAAGGCAGCTTGCAGCCGAAGGATATTCTTTAATTGCAGGTGTAGATGAAGCAGGCAGAGGCCCTTTGGCAGGTCCTGTGGCGGCGGCATGTGTTATATTTAAATCAGAAGGTCCTTTTGTTAAGGGTGCTGATGATTCTAAAAAGCTAAGCGAAAAACGTCGGGAGGCCTTATTTGAGGAAATTAAAGAAAAAAGTTTTGCCTATGGCATAAGCTTGGTGGATAATCATAGAATTGATGAAATTAACATTTTGCAGGCTACATACCAGGCTATGAGAAATGCCTTGGAAGAGGCAATAAAAATGGCAGACAATAAAATGCCGGGAATGCTTTTGGTTGATCATGTGCATATTCCGCAGGTAGAAATACCGCAAATTTCTATAACTCACGGCGATGCACAAAGCGTGTCCATTGCTTCTGCTTCTATCTTGGCAAAGGTTTCCAGAGACAGGCTGATGAAGCAGTTTGATGAAGAATTTCCGCAGTATGGCTTTGCTAAACACAAAGGCTACGGAACAAAGGCTCACTACGAGGCTATTGCTCAGTATGGTCCAAGTGAGATACACAGAATGACCTTTTTGAAAAAATTGTACAGTTAATACAGTAGGAGAGGATTTGACAATGAAGGTAAAAAATGCAAAATTTGTAATATCAGCTGTTTCTCCAAAACAATATCCCGATAGTAATTTGCTTGAAGTGGCATTTGCAGGCAGATCAAATGTTGGAAAGTCTTCTCTGATAAACGCTCTTTTAGGACGTAAAAGGTTGGCTTACAGCGGTTCTAAACAAGGAATGACACGACAGATAAATTATTATAATTTGGATGATGAAATTCATTTTGTGGATTTACCGGGTTATGGCTTTGCGGCAGTATCAAAAAGCGAAAAAAATCTGTGGGGAAAAGTTATTACGGATTATCTTAATGTAAGACCACAACTGTATTTGGTGCTAATGTTAGTCGATATTCGTCATAAACCGTCGAAAGATGACGAGAATATGTATCAGTGGATATTAAATTCCGGCATAGATTACTTGATTGTTGCCACAAAAGCAGATAAACTCAGCAAGCAGCAGGCAAGAAATAATGCACAAATTATAAGAAATACTTTACAAATACCCCCGGAAAAGGATATTATATGCGTATCTGCCGAAAAAAGGACAGGTATTGACAAATTGTGGGAAGCAATAGACCGATATATTATTGAAGAAGACGACGAAGCAGAAAATAATCAGAAAGGTGAAGAAGAACAATGAGTAAAAATGCGTTTATAACAAAACAGCAAGCAGAAGAAATTTGTAAGGAGTATCCTACTCCCTTTCATATATATAGTGAAGATGGAATAAGAACTGTCATCAGAAATTTAAAAAAAGCATTTTCTTGGAATAAAGGTTACAGAGAGTATTTTGCTGTAAAAGCATGTCCTAATCCGTTTTTGATTAAAATGATGCAGGAAGAAGGCTGCGGTGTGGATTGCTCATCTTATACTGAGCTTATGCTTGCAGAAAGCTTGGGCTTTAGCGGCAAAGGGATTATGTTCTCTTCAAATGCTACTCCTGCAGAAGATTTTGAATATGCCAGAAAACTTGATGCTATTGTAAATCTTGACGATTTTTCACATATTGACTTTTTGGCAAAGCACGGTGGTATCCCTGAGGAAATTTGCTTGAGATTTAATCCGGGAGGATTTTTCTCTGTTGGCAACAGCATAATGGGAAATCCCGGTGATGCAAAATACGGAATGACGCCAGACCAAATGGTAGAAGGTATTCGCAAGCTCATGAAAATGGGCGCAAAACGCTTCGGAATTCATGCTTTTCTTGCCAGCAATATGATAGAAAAGGATTATTATCCAACTTTGGCAGCACAACTTTTCCGTGAAGCGGTTAGACTTAATAAAGAAACAGGAGCAGAAATCAGCTTCGTAAACTTGTCGGGGGGCATAGGCATTCCGTACAAGCCCGAAGATGAGCCGGCAGATATTTTCTATATAGGCGCCGGAGTGGAGAAGGCATATAACGAAATAATTGTGCCGTCACCCATCAAATCACTTGATATAAAAACTGAACTTGGAAGATATATTACAGGCCCCTACGGAATGCTCGTTACAAGGGTACTGCATGAGAAGAAAACATTTAAGGATTATATAGGAACAGATGCTTGCGCGGCAAATCTTATGAGACCTGCTATTTACGGTGCGTATCATCATATTGTAGTTTTGGGAAAAGAAAATGAACCTTGTACAAAAATATATGATGTTACAGGCGGACTTTGTGAGAATAATGATAAGTTTGCAATAGACCGCAGTTTGCCGGAGATTGAAATAGGCGATTTACTTGCAATTCTTGACTCAGGTGCACACGGCTATGCGATGGGATATAATTACAACGGTAAGCTTAGAAGTGCAGAACTTCTCTTGAAATCTGATGGTAGCGTTCAGATGATAAGAAGAGCAGAAACACCTAAGGATTATTTTGCAACTTTTGATTTTTCAGATATAATTAAGGTATAAAGAATCAAGAAATTAGAATCAAATTAGAAGGAAGGAATTTTTATTATGGCAAATTCAACAAAAATCCAGGAAATTGCATCACGCGTAAAAGAGCTTCGTGAAATATCGGATGTAAGCGTGGAGGAAATGGCAGAGCAGCTCAACATGACAGTTGAGAAGTTTTTATCATACGAAAATGCAGAGGTGGATTTCCCGGTGAGCGTGCTGTACGAAATTTCGTCTTTTTTACGAGTCGACATGACAGAGCTTCTGACAGGTACATCTCCCAGATTGGCAAATTGCTCTCTTGTGAGAAAAGGTGAGGGCATTGCTGTAGACAGATACCAAGGGTATGATTTTGAGAGTATTGCTTATAAATTTATCGGTCGAAAAATTGAACCCATGGTGGTTACTGTTGATGCTTCAACAGAAAAAGAACCGCCCAAAATGGTTTCTCATACGGGACAAGAATTTAACTATGTTTTAGAAGGAACTGTAAAAGTTCATTTCGGCAACAGAGAATTTATATTAAACGAGGGCGATTGCTTGTATTTTGATCCGACTACGCCTCATTCTCAAAATGCAATGGGCGGCAAGGATGCTAAATTTTTAACAGTTATTTTACTGTAATTTACGGAGGTTTCTTATAATGGATTATATATTAAATAAATTTTTGCCTCGTATTAAGTTTGATTCATACGAGGATTTCAAGGCGAATTTTAAAATAAATGTACCGGAGAATTTCAACTTCGGATATGATGTTGTTGACGCATGGGCAGAAGCAGAGCCGGAAAAGCGCGCTCTCGTATGGTGCAACGACCATGGTGAAGAGAGAATATTCACTTTTACTGATGTAAAGAAAATCAGTAATAAAATGTGTAATTACTTTAAATCTATTGGGCTGAAAAAAGGTGATAAAGTATTACTTATTATGAAGCGCCGTTGGGAATATTGGATTACAGTAACTGCACTGCATAAAATGGGTGTTGTAATTATCCCGGCAACGTTTCAGCTTACAGAAAAGGACTTAGTATACAGAATTAACGCGGCTTCTGCAAAAATGATTATTTGTGCTCAGGATGATAATATAATTTCTCATGTTGAGAATTCTTTAGAGCAATGTCCTACATTAAAGTTTAAAGCTCTTGTTATGGAAAGCGGAGAAACAAGAGACGGGTGGATAAATTATACTGACGCGTATGCCTCGCAAAGTGACATTTTTGAACGCCCTCAGGGAGAGGATTTCGTATCAGCAAATGATTTAATGATAATATACTTCACAAGCGGTACAACGGGTATGCCTAAAATGGTGCAGCACGTTCAGTCGTATCCCTTAGGACATATACTTACAGCTAAATATTGGCAACAAGTAGAGGAGAACGGCCTTCATTTAACTGTTGCGGATTCCGGTTGGGCAAAGTTTTCTTGGGGAAAAATTTACGGTCAGTGGATTTCGGGTTCTGCAAATCTGGGCTACGATATGGATAAGTTTGAGCCTCATAAGTTGCTGAGTGTCATGGAAAAATATAGAATTACTACATTTTGCGCACCTGCTACAATGTACAGATTTATGATTAAAGAAGATGTTACAAAATACGACTTATCTTCTATCCATCATTGCTGTATGGCGGGAGAACCATTAAATCCGGCTGTTTTCGAACAGTGGGAAAGCTTAACAGGACACAAGCTTTATGAGGGCTTTGGTCAGACGGAAACACCTGTACTTATGGCTAACTTTGAGTGGCTTAATATTAAGCCCGGCTCTACGGGAAAACCTTCTGCTCTTTATGATATTCATATAGTAAATGAAGATGGTAAGGATTGCGAAATAGGTGAAGAGGGCGAAATTGTAATTAAAAATGCAAAGGCAAATCGTCCGGTTGGTCTTACTATTGGATATTATAATGACGATAAAGCAAATGAAAAGCTTTATGCCGGCGGAGATTTTCACACGGGTGATAATGCTTGGTATGATGAGGACGGTCATATTTGGTTTATAGGCCGTGTTGATGATGTTATTAAGTGTTCCGGATACAGAATAGGACCTTTTGAGGTTGAAAGTGCTTTGATGTCGCATCCTTCTGTTTTAGAATGCGCTATCACAGCTGCTCCCGATCCTGTAAGGGGACAAGTTGTTAAAGCAACGATTGTTTTAACAAAGGGATATGAACCGTCAGAAGAATTAAAAAAAGAGCTGCAAAATCATGTAAAGAGGGTTACAGCTCCGTATAAATATCCAAGAATAGTAGAATTTGTAAAAGAACTGCCCAAGACTACAAGCGGTAAAATTCGCCGTGCTGCAATCCGGGCAGAAGAAGGAAAAAAGTAATATTTTTTTATTCGACGAGTAATCTGTTGATTTTTTCTCTTAATTCAACGAGATATTTGCCGTCGTTGTTAAATTTAAGAAATGTCATATCTTCAAGCCCCAGAGCCGCAATAACTGCTTTGTGGGCTTTTCTTTTGCCGACTTTTGCTGCAAATTTGCTCTCAAGAGCTTCTAATGCTCTCATATCTTGAAGAGCTTCCCTAAACACCTCAAGACGTATGGAAATAACAGCATTTCCGTCAGCACCGGGATAGACTACATAGGGATCTCCGCCCGGAACCCAACCTCCTGCAGTTGATGAAGCATAAGGGTCAATTTGTTCTAATGACATGTGGGAATTGTAAAAATTAAAGCCCCATTGCAAAAAGCCTTTAATATTAAATTTATATAACTGCAGTCCAAGCATTCTGTTTTGCCCTGCAGGCAAAGCCAAAAATCTATTGCTGGTACGATCATGACCGCAACAGTAATAACCCCATAAAGTAGGGACTTTTGCCTCTATAAATGTGTGAATATGGTCGAGACCTACTACGGGACATGAAATCAGCCCTTCGTGGTAGAATGAAATATCGCCAAGAGCATCAAAAATTCTGTCAGAAGAAATATATTTGCGCAAGAATTTTGAGCAAATACTGTAGTTGTCTTTCATATCGCTTGCCGGTTCGTCGGATACATGGAAGTAACTTTTGTTAAATATGCCAAGTTTTTTTAGCTCCGCTATAAGCTCCGGTAAAAATTGTGCTAAAAAGGCAAGATACTCTTCTCCGTGACCGTTTGTTTCCCAACCGAAAATACGCTTGTATTCGCCATTTTCCGTAGCCATAACCTTTGGTGAGTATTTGCAACCCCATTGTGTAAAAAGGTGGGAAATTTCATAATATTTAACACCGACACGTTTGCACATCTTTACCCATTTGCGAAGCTTTCTAAAGCCGAAGCTGTATTTGTCTCCGTCCTTAAAAACATCTACCAACTGAATCGTTCTTCTTTCGTAACCTACCCCGGTGTCGAGTGGTGGTGTAAATACAGGCATGAGTAACATGTTGATGCCGTAATGAACGGCAGTTTTTGCAAAGTTTTCCGTAATACGCCAATATTCTTTGCTGTCGAATTCTACATGGTAATAATTACATAAACAGTCGGTGTGAAACCAATTGGTTACAGGTATGCTTTGCGGAGGCAACTTTGCATCAAGTACCTCTATACGGAATTCTTTTGTGTATTCGCCTTTATATTTGAATATTGTTTTTATTGTATAAATTCCCGGTTTGAGACAGGCATTTTGTGCATCAATCGTAATGTATACACCGCGCCATGAATTGGTTGAAGCCCAATAAATAGTAGGTATATCTCTAAGAATATCCGGAAAAAGTCCTTGCTCCGGGTGGTCGCTTAGCCCAAGGCAAGGCGGGTACAGCGTATAGTCGCAAGGCACATAGTCAATTGCTTTTATTCTTGTATACGGCTTGAGCTCCTCCGGAATATCCACGCTAAAGCCAAAAGCTGCTTTTGCCGGATCTGAATTTTCTTCTAATTTAAAAGCAACTTGAAAAGAAAAGGCTTCGTTTTGTAACATACAACCTTCGTTTTGGATAAATTTTCTATCAAGCTCCCTGTCGGCATATATTTTTGCTAAAGAGTTAAGTGTTTTTAATATCATGGTATTGTTTCTCCTCTTAATATTCGTATTTAATTTTACCTGTATTATAAAGGTTCGGGGAATTTTTTTCAATAAAAAGATAAAGCGTGGTGTGCAGTTGGCTTTCGCCGGCAGATTTTCGTCCGTTAAGGGGCTGTTTGGGACGAAAAAGTGCTTTGCAACGACTCAAGCCTCTCGTAGAAGTGGTTTTTCGTCCGCTTTGGGGCTGTTTAGGACGAAAATGTGCTTTGCAACGACTCAAGCCTCTCGTAGAAGTGGTTTTTCGTCCGTTAAGGGGCTGTTTGGGACGAAAAGTTTATAATGAAAAATAAAATACTTTATGGTAGAATATATGAGTATAACTTTGTCAATTAAGTTTATTATTATATATCGAAAGGAATTGAGAAAAAATGGCAAAAGGATTCAGAGGCGGATTTGGAGCAAAAAATGGCGGCGGAAATAATATGCAGCGTCTTATGCAGCAAGCACAACAAATGCAAAGAGAGATGGAGAAGGAACAAGCTGCAATTTCCGAAAAAGTATTTGAGACGACTTCCGGCGGCGGTGCAGTAAAGGTTACTATGACAGGTGAGAAGAAACTTCAATCACTTGAAATCAAACCTGAGGTTGTAGATCCTGAGGATGTTGAAATGCTTCAAGACCTTATTGTGGCAGCAATCAATGAGTGTGTTGATGCGATTGAAGAAGAAACACAAGCCGTTATGGGCAAATATACAATGGGAATATAAAATGAGTGTATACGGAGCATCGGTTACAAAGTTAATAGAACAATTTGAAAAGCTTCCCGGCATAGGACATAAATCTGCGCAAAGAATGGCTTTTTATATTCTCGGCAGGACGCAAGAAGAAGCAGAAGAATTTGCAGAGGCAATAAAAACTGCCAGAAGGGAGCTTAAATATTGTCAAATTTGCCAAAATATGTCAGACAAAGATATCTGCGATATTTGCGGCAATCCGGTACGCAACAACGGGAAAATATGCGTTGTAGAGGACCCCAGAGATGTTATGGCAATGGAAAGATCAAAGGTTTTTGCAGGAAGATATCATGTTTTACATGGCGTCATATCTCCGATAAACGGCATAGGGCCTGATGAAATCCGCATTAAAGAGCTTCTGGCAAGAATTGATGATACCGTTAGTGAGATAATAGTAGCGACAAATCCAAATGTGGAAGGTGAGGCTACTGCAATGTATATAGCCAGATTGTTAAAACCGTTAGGAGTTAAGGTTACACGAATTGCCCACGGTGTGCCGGTAGGCGGCGACTTGGAATATGTGGATGAGGTTACAATAGCAAGAGCTTTGGAGAACAGAAAAGAACTATGATAGATAAATTACAAGCAGCCGAATACAGATTTGACGAGCTTACACAAAAACTAACAGACCCTGAGGTTTTAGGTGATTCTCAGGCTTACAGAAAGACGGCCACAGAGCATTCCGAATTAGAAGAACTTGTGACGGTCTACAGAGCGTATAAAGAAGCAGTAAAAGAACGGGAAGAGGCAAAAGAAATGCTTTCCGGACAGCTTGAAGAAGAATTTAGAGAGCTGGTAAAAGAGGAATTTCATAACAAAACAGAAGAAATTTCCCAATTGGAAGAAAAACTCAAAATAATGCTTATCCCCAAAGACCCCAATGACAGCAAGAATGTTATTGTAGAGATAAGAAGCGGCACAGGAGGAGAAGAAGCGGCGCTTTTCGGTGCGGTGCTTTTCAGAATGTATTCAAAATATGCAGAGCGCATGGGCTGGCGAATTGAAATTATCGACTTTAACGAGACGGAAATCGGCGGCATAAAGGAATGTACATTTATGGTGGTGGGTAATGGTGCTTATAGCAAACTGAAATTCGAAAGCGGCGCCCACAGAGTTCAACGTGTTCCTGTTACAGAGTCAGGAGGCAGAATACACACTTCGGCGGCAACGGTTGCCGTACTTCCTGAGGTAGAGGATGTTGACGTAGAACTTAATTTAAGCGATGTAGAAATAGAAACTTGCCGCTCGGGCGGAGCAGGCGGACAGCACGTTAATAAAACGGAATCTGCCATTCGATTAATCCATAAGCCTACAGGAATTGTTGTTACGTGTCAGGATGAACGTTCGCAGCTAAAAAACAAAGAAAGAGCATTTAAGGTGCTTCGTTCAAAATTATATGAAATGCAAAAGGCTGAAAGAGATAATTCAGTAGCCGAAACGAGAAAGAATCAAGTAGGCTCAGGGGATAGAAGCGAAAAAATCAGGACATATAATTATCCTCAAAATCGCGTGACCGACCATAGAATAAACCTCACTTTATATAGGTTAGAGCCTATTCTTGACGGAGATATTGATGAAATAGTTGAGGCTTTGATTACAAATGAGAGAGCAGAAAAGCTTGCGCAGGGAAACGGATAAAGCTATGAATACAGAAATAATAAAAATTGACAGAAACAATATCGATAAAGAAAAAATCACCCATTGTGCTGAGGTTATAAGAAAAGGCGGTTTGGTTTGTTTCCCTACGGAAACGGTCTATGGCCTCGGGGCAAGTGCTTTTAACGCAGATGCAGTAAATAATATTTTCAAAGCGAAGGGAAGACCTGCAGACAATCCGCTTATTGTACATATTTCGGATTATAAAATGCTGGAGCTTGTTACAGATTGTGACGGCATACAAAGAGATATTTTAGACAAGTTGGCAGATAAATTTTGGCCGGGACCGCTTACTTTGATTGCCCACAGAGATGATGCAATACCTGCCAATGTATCTTGCGGACTCGATACGGTAGGCATAAGATTTCCGTCTCACCCAATCGCACAAGCCTTAATTGAAGCCGCCGGAGTACCGATTGCGGCTCCCAGCGCCAATTTGTCAGGAAAGCCAAGCCCCACAAGAGGCGCACATGTTATAGAAGACATGATGGGTAGAGTAGATATTATTATTGACGGCGGCAATTGCGAAGTTGGAGTGGAATCGACAGTTTTCGACATAGCAGGTGAACAGATGAGCATATTAAGGCCGGGAGCTGTAACGCTGGAGCAAATATCTACTGTCGTTGAATCGGCAGACGAACTTGATTGGATGAAGCCGCACGATAATGCTACGGAAAAGCCTCGCTCGCCGGGACTTAAATACAGACATTATGCACCGAAAGCAACCGTTAAAATATGTGACGGAGAGCCTTCAGCTGTAGTATCACATATATTATCAGAAATAAAAAAGGCAAAAGGCGAAGGATATTCCTGCGGAGTTCTTGCAACTGACGAAAGCTTTTGTTATTATAAGGAGGACAATGTTGTTGTCTTATCTTTAGGCAGTCTGCAAGATAGTCTGCAGCAGGCATCTAATTTGTTCCATTGCCTGAGAAGATTTGATGACATGGGCGTTAATATGGTTTTTGCAGAGGCACTACCTAAAGGCGGAACGGGAGATGCTGTTATGAACAGATTATATCGTGCTGCCGGAGGGAATATTTTTACAGTGTAAGTGCCCGGAACAGCAAGTAATCATATTTGTTTTAGAGAATGAGGTGTTATTTTAATTTTGAAACATATTCTTTTCGTCTGCACGAGTAATATATGCAGAAGCTTTTTGGCAGAGTATATTTTAAAAGATATGCTTGAGAAAGCCGATGAAGAGGGTAAATTAAACAAGAGAGACTATAAGATTTCATCAGCAGGCTTATTTGCCATAGAAGATGATGAGGCCGGCTCTCCGGCAGTTAAAGTTCTTGAGGAAAATTACGGTATAGAAGACTCTGATAAGCACAGAGCGAAGCAGTTGGACCGAGAGCTTCTTGAAGAAAGCGATTTGGTTATTGCTATGTCTGACAGTCATCAGCAGGCAATTGAGGATGCATTTTCTGATACTGTAAGCAAAACATATACTTTAAATGAGCTGGCATACGGTGACAAGGGCTTAGACGGTAATCTTGATATTGATGATCCTTACCGCGGTGATGAGGATGATTACGAGGAGTGTGCCTCTGATATTAAAAAGGCACTTGAACTTGCTTTTGATAAGATAATAGAATAATTACTTAAAGTTTAATTGATATTAACACGGGAAAATTACGTTTGTATGTGATGTTCCCGTGTTTTCTTTGTTGGGTTTAAGGTGCTTGCGGATATGAAGAGTATGATGTAGAATATGAATATATGAATTGGATTTACTGTAAAAAATAATTAGATAAGGGGCTTTTATGAAAAGAATTGTGTTAACAGCATCTTTGGTGGCAGTTATTACAGTAGTTCTTGTAGTGGTGGGCGTTGCTGTAGTGGATAATTATCTGAATCGAATTTATGATGCTAAGTTTGTAAGCGCAGATGGAGAAGCTAGTATTAATTTTGAAAAAGTGTCAAAAGACGAAGTTGAACAAATACGGGGAAGTATGGGCTTTTATCCTATTGATAATGAAACTTTTTATGAAAAACACATTGCCGGTAACCCAAATTATTTGTATTCGGCAGAAGTGAGTCGGGAGTTTTTTTTGAGTGAGAAGTTTAATGAAAAATTATATGTGTTTATGAATAATAATCACTATTTCTTTGTGAAACATGGAGATTTAGGTGTGAGTATTTATGATGGTCTGTGTATGTTTTGGAATGCTTACTATTCATTTGCTTCAAATATTCCTTATACCAGTGATTTTTCAGCTTATGAAGAAACTTTTGTGCCATGGGAGGATTCTGTGGGACTCTCATCATATGAAGATTTGCTAGTTTATTATTCGAGATTATCAGATAAAATGTATAGGGTTGATGAAGAGAATAAAACTTTGTATTTAAGTGTATATAATAAATACTTAGGCTGGATGGACTCAGGTGTTAAATTGGAGGTTTCTGATACGGGATTTAAAATTACATTAATGCCGGAATTTCGCGATATGAAAGTTGAGTGATATTGATAATGAAATTAGATGTATGCAATTTGAGCTTTTCATACAAAGATAAAATAGTTTTAAATGGTATTAATTTAGCGGCCGAGTCCGGCAGTGTTATTGCTGTATTAGGCGCAAACGGCTCAGGTAAAACGACACTTTTTGAAATTATTTTAGATTTTCTAAAGCCGAAAAACGGTAAAGTGTTGTTTGATGGTAAAGAAAAAACAGGGATTTGTGCAGGCATAATTGAAACACCTTTGTTTTGGAATGGTATGTGCGGACTTGATAATCTAAAGTATTATTTAGCCAATGAGTATGATGAAAAAACTGTTTTTGAATATGCTGACAAGTGGGGTTTAAAAGAATCACTTAATACAAAAGTAAACAAATATTCTCTTGGTATGAAGCAAAAATTATCAATGATATTAGCTTTTTCATCTAAAAGAGAAATATTGATTTTTGATGAACCGCTCAATTCGTTAGATCAACATAGTATTGGTGTTTTTTTTGAATGTGTCACAAAAGCCAAAAGCGAAAATAAAATAATTATACTTGCCACTCATATTGTATATGAATTGGACAGATATTGCGATAAAATTTACGAATTAAAAGACGGTTGTTTATTAGAGCATATACCAACCAATAATGAATATAAAATAACATTTATTTCTTCTGAGAAAGCACAAGAAGCAGCAAACAAGATAAAAGAAAACTCATGTGTAATAGCTATAGGAGATTCGATTATAGTTTCGGTTGAGAATGATGAAATATCAGAAGTGATAAAACGTTTGGCTGATTATAATATTATCGGCGTTGAGCGTAAAACTTTATGAGGGTGAATCGAGAAACTGGCTGTTTTGGGCTCTAATAGTAATTCAAGTGCTTGTTGTCGTATGTTATTCTGTTTATTATGCGAAAAATGTTTATAATTCACATGAAAGATGGAACCACAGTATTGTTGAATATAAAAATGTTTCAGATTTAGAAACTCAAAAAAATAGTATTTTGAGTCAAATTGAGGATTTGAATGGAAAAACAGACAAAAATAAGTATGATGAAGAAGAAAAACAATTCCTTACAGAGTCTGTTGATATTATTGATTTTTTGAAGAAAAATAATTATTCGTATGATGAAGTGACAGAAGCTACTATGATATATCATATGGAAAATGACAGGAGAGCATATTTCACGCAAAACCTTGAATTGCTTTGGTGGCTTAATGTTTTTGCTTCTGTTTTGATTATAGGTTTAGTTGTGAATTATTCCAAAACAAACGGTAGCAGAACTTTTGATATATTACTGCATGGAAGAAAAAATATATTTTTTAGAGACTTTAAAGTATATATGACTCTTATGGGATTGTACATATCTTTGCAATTTGTAATTGTTGCTATAATCAGTAGCCAATTTTCTTCAAGGTCGCAATACTTTTTGTATTATAACCATGGCGACATAAAAGTATTATCATTAACAAATGTTTTGCTATGGACAACGATATCATTCTTTTTGTATTTTGGAGTAATATGCATTTTACACTTTTGTTTATCACAGCTAATTAATGATGTTTTCTATTTTACTATTGTTGCAGCGATTGTGACTGTTGCGTTACAATTTATAATGGTATATTTTTCAGATAATAAATTTGTATTGGCATTAACTATGACAATGGATAATATATATGAGAACAACATTTCCGTAGGATATTATTTGTTAGCACTTCTCTTTAAGTATGCACTTGTGTCGGCTCTGTGTGTGGCCACATATTTTATAAACAAGAATAGAAAAATAAAAATTAATGTTAATTAAATTTTTGTGTGAATTATAGTCAAGAACTCCGAGAATTACATTTTTAAATGAATCTCGGAGTTCTTATAAGCTGTTCTTACAGAATTATACAAATTAGTCCGCCGCTGCCCTCGTTTATTACGCGTTGTATTGTTTCCTGGAGTTTGACACGCTCCTCATCAGGTATACGGTTTAGTTTACTTTGGAGGCCCTCGCCCATAAGCTCATTAAGAGGCTTGCCGAATAGATTCGAAGTCCATATTGATTGAGGATCGCCCTCGAATTCATTTAAAATATAATTTACAAGCTCTTCAGATTGCTTCTCCGTGCCAACAAAAGGCGCAATTTCAGTTTCGATATCGGCTTTTATCATATGTATTGACGGAGCGTGAGCGCGCAGACGCACGCCGAATCGGTTACCTTGCTTAACTATTTGCGGCTCTTCCAAATGCATTTCCTCCATGGTAGGCATGACTATTCCGTAGCCTTTAAGCTCTACCTCGCGAAGAGCAGTTTCTAAACGCTCGTGCTCACGTTTAATGCGGCCTAAATCACGAATCATTGAAATGAGTGCTTTGTCATCGGTAATATCAAGTCCGGAGCGTTCTGAGAGAATGTTATAAAAAAGTTCATCAGGTAGTTGTATGTCAATTAAAGAGCAGCCGCTGCCGGCATCAATGGACGAAACAACAGCATTTTTTACAAAAGAATATCCTTTTAAAGCCTCTACACAATCATTAATATGGCGAACCTTAGATGCTTCCTCAAAAGAATCCTTTATAGCATCCGTCAAGGAGGCCTTTAGCTCTTCATTGTAATCAAGACTAATCATCCACGACGGAATGTTAATGCCTATTTCGCATATTGGAAATTCATACAGTAATGCTTGCATAATATTGTTAATATCTTCTTGTGTCATTGTGCTGCAATTTACAGGAAGCACAGGAACACCGTATTTTTCACTTAATTCTTCTTTTAAAGGAATAATATCCTCAGAAGAAGTGTCAATGCAATTGAGAAGAATGGCAAAAGGTTTTCCGGTGCTTTTTAATTCGGAAATGACGCGCGCCTCTGCCTCTTCGTATTCATCTCTTGAAATATCGGTAATGCTGCCATCTGTCGTGATGACAAGCCCAATTGTTGAATGCTCCGTAATAACCTTTTTAGTGCCTATTTCCGCCGCCTGGCCGAAGGGAATCTTTTCTTCGAACCAAGGTGTGTCGACCATGCGGGGAACATCGTTTTCAAGATGGCCTAAGGCTCCGGAAACAAGATAACCTACACAGTCAACGAGACGAACTCTCAAATTAATGTTGCCGTCGATTGTAATGTTAGCGGCTTCATTCGGAATGAATTTCGGCTCTGTTGTCATAATGGTTTTACCTGAGGCACTTTGAGGCAACTCATCTATTGCCCTGTCACGTTCAAAAGTGTCGGTAATATTGGGAATCACCAATAAATCCATAAATCTTTTAATAAAAGTAGACTTTCCCGTGCGGACGGGGCCTACAACTCCGATGTAAATATCTCCGTTAGTTCTTTGCGCTATTTGCTGGTAAATATCAAATCTATCCACTGAAATACCTCCTTATTAAATAGTAACCCTGTTCTCGCTGCGGTTTACAAAGCAAGTATATGAGCGGAAGGCAAGATTTAATACTAAAATTTTTATTTATTTATTGACATCCAAAACAATAGAAGGTATACTTCGTTAGTATATATTATTGTGTTGTTTACCGCATTGTCTATGCGTGTTATCTATCGTATTGGGAGGCATTTAATTTATGACACACAAAAAGTTATTGTCCGTAATATTGGCACTTGTTATCATGTCAAGTTTGGTTTTGTTTACAGGATGTAAGGATACAGAGATAGGTAAGTCTGATTGGACTACTAACGGCGGAGATCCTTCACTTTCAAAGCAGGATGAGGTTGCAGATGATAAATTGGTAGAATTTGGTATGTATCCTCAGACAAAAGCAGCAGCCGACATTCAGAGTGCAATTAAAAATAATGTTAAAATTGATCCTGAAACAGGCTTGTGGACCGAGTATAGCGATGACAAGATGTCTGCAAAATACGATTTGGAGACAGGTTATTTTGTTTATCAAGCAAAGGTAGACGGAGTAGCACAAGAAGAGCAGTTGTATATGTCTTGCGGAGACAATTTGTACCTCGTTGAGCCGATTAAGTGGATAGTTCTTGAAACAACAGGAGGAGAAAGTCTTCTTATTTCAAGCAAGATTCTCGACGGCGGTATAAAATACAACGATTTATACGGTGATTGTACATGGGAAACTTCTTCTTTACGTGACTGGTTAAACGGTACAGACGAGTATAATATTAATAATGGTGCAAAATATAAAGAAAAACTCAATTTCCTTAACAGAGCTTTCTCAGAAGCAGAAATAGCTGAGTTAAAGAAGGTTACAGTATCTTGTGCAGACAATGACACTTATAAGACAGAGGGTGGCAACGACTCTGAGAATGTTGTTTACTTACTCTCTCAAGCAGAATTTAATAAGTATTTCACAGCAGAAAGTGGATTTAACTCAATGGCATACGGTACAAATTATGCAAAAGCAAGAGGCTTGGCATCTGACAACAAAGATGCAGGTATTTGGTGGTTGAGAGATCCCGGAGCTAAAACATTTATGTTGGCTGTTGATCGTGCAGGAAAGATTTCAGAAGGCGGTTATACTGTTAATGATATAACAGAGGGCGTTCGTCCTGTAATTAAAGTATCCGACTCAGTACTTAGCAAATAATTCGGCAAAAATTTTTTTAAAAATCTTAAAAAAACTATTGACAACACTTGTTTAGTGATGTATTATATCCAAGCGCTTTGCGAGAGCGAAGCATTGGGTTATGATCCATTAGCTCAGTCGGTAGAGCACCTGGCTTTTAATCAGGGTGTCCGGAGTTCGAGTCTCCGATGGATCACCACAAAGTCCGAATCTGTGAAACAATCAGGTTCGGATTTTTTTATATAAAATAACTTCACGCATATCAAAGGGGTATTTGAAATGAGCGAAAATCAAAATAATCAAAGAAAAATAGTGGAGCCATCAATTCTTTCCGGTTTTATGGAGCTTTTGCCCAAAGAACAAATGATTATGACAAGAATGACAGATATAATCAAAAAAACTTTTGAGAGTTACGGATTTATTCCTTTAGATACACCCGTTCTTGAAAAATCGGAAGTTTTGCTTGCTAAGAGCGGCGGAGAGACAGCTAAGCAGGTTTACCGGTTTAACAAAGGCGATAGTGATATTGCCATGAGATTTGATTTGACGGTACCTCTTGCAAGATATGTTGCGCAGCATTACGGAGAAATTACATTTCCTTTCAGACGTTACCATATAGGTAAAGTATACAGAGGAGAAAAACCTCAAAAAGGAAGATTTCGTGAGTTTTATCAATGCGATATTGATATTATAGGAAATGGCTCTTTGGGCATTGTAAATGATGCTGAGATTGTAAGTGTTATTTTCTCTACCTTTAAAGCTCTGAATATAGGTTCTTTTAAGATAATGATAAATAACAGGAAATTGCTCAACGGATATTTCGAATATCTCCAAATTGAGAATACTGTTGAAACTTTGAGAATAGTTGATAAGATAGATAAGATAGGCAGAGAAAATGTTAAAAAGGAATTAATCAAGGAAGTAAACCTTACAGAGGATACTGCAGAGAATGTGTTGAAGTTTTTGGATAATTCAGGAAGCATTGCCGATATTTTGGAGGGCCTTAAAGCTTATGATATTCCTAACGACAAATTCAAAGAAGGTTTGGCTGAACTTGAAGCAGTATGTGAGAATATAAAGGCATTAGGTGTAAGCGAAGAATATTTTACAGTCAATCTTAAAATTGCAAGAGGACTTGATTATTACACAGGAACAGTTTATGAAACGATGCTTTGCGATTATCCTCAATTGGGAAGTATTTGTTCCGGTGGCAGATATGATGAATTAGCTTCAAATTACACAAAACAAAGTTTGCCCGGAGTCGGCATATCCATTGGCCTTTCAAGGTTGTTCTACCAACTTAACGAAGTTGGGGCCATCCAATATGATAACAGATGCACACCTACAGAGATTCTGTTTATACCAATGAGCGACACTGTGCAATATACCTTAGAAAAGGCTACGGAATTCCGTAATGCAGGATACGCTGTAGAGGTATATATGAATGACGGTAAAATGGCTAAGAAACTTACTTACGCTAATAAGTTGGGTATACCGTATGTTGCCATCATAGGCGGCGATGAAATGACACAAGGTGTGTTTAAAATAAAAGACATGGAAAGCGGTCAGCAATATGAAGTTTCCACACCTGAGGATGCGGCAAATATAGTTAAAAAATAAATTTGACAACGTATTCAAATATATGTAGAATTTATATAAATTTTGATAGAAGGAGTTCTGAAAATGAAAAAAAGAACATTACTTACAAATATATTTATTATTGTTTTGATGATATCAATCGTTTTTGTGCTTTTGGCATTTTTCCAAATTCTTCCGGAAAATCTCCAACAGCCTATTTTGATGATTTCTATGTCAACAGCACTTATTTCCGTGTTGTTAGTTGATGTGGTTTTCCCGTTGATAGACAATATAGACAGATTTAAGAATGAAACTTCATATAAAGTTAAGACGATAGTTAAGGGAGTTCTCTTTATCGTTGCTGTAGTTTTCCTTATTCTTACAGTTAAGAAAGTTGGCATATTCGGAGAAGCATTTGTAGGCATTGCATTGTTCTGCGTTGCGTATTTGGTACAGTTCTTTATTGACCTTGATAAAAACAAAGCAGCTGTAGAAGAAGCTGCTGAGGATGACATGGAGGATGAAGAGGCCTACACAGAGGATTCTATTGCAAACGAAGACGATGAAGACGAATTTGACAATAGCTACGACAATGAGGATGACATTAAATAACCTGTAATAGTTTCGCCATCGGTAGACACGGGAATTACCGTTCCTGTTGTACCGCGGAGGTTTTCGTTTGACTCACAAACAAATTCAATAAAGTTATCAGAATGTCCTTTTAGAACACCGTCCTTATATGTTTCAAAAAGGACATTTGCTTTTTCTCCCGAAGATATATATTCTTTTATTATTTCCATTTTAATATGTGATTGAACGTCTGCAAGAAAAGCAGCACGTTCTTTTTTTACTTGAGGAGATATTTGATTTGCCATTTCAGCCGCTTCTGTGCCGGCCCTTTGAGAATATGGGAATATATGAAGATGCAAAAAACGAACACATTCAACAAAGTGTACCGTTTCAGCAAAATCACTATCGCTTTCGCCGGGAAAACCTACAATAACATCTGCAAAAAGATTACAATTGCGGAAGGAGTTTTTTAAATACAGAATCCTTTCTAAAGCTATTTTGGCATTGTATTTGCGCCGCATGGCGGCAAGTGTGTTGCTTGAACCGCTTTGCAGAGATATGTGAAAATGCGGGCAAAGCTTTTTGATTTTCACTAAAGAATCAACAAGATTTTTAGAAATAAAGAAAGGATCAAGAGAACCAAGACGTATGCGTTCCAGTCTGTCGATTTTATCTAAATCCTCAAGAAGTTTTATAAAATCAAATTGATATGAAGATATTTCAATTCCAGTCAAAACTATTTCCTTGCACCCACCTGAAACGAGGGCAGAAACTTCACGCAAAATATCTTCTCGAGGCTTTGAACGAACAGGTCCGCGAGCTTTTGGGATTATGCAATATGCACATTTTGAGCTGCAACCATCTTCGATTTTTATATAAGCGCGCGTTCTGTTAAAAGTATCGATAAAGGAACTCTGTAATGTATCTGAAAAGGGCAAAATACATATTTCTGTTTGGTGTCTGCCGAGATTAAAACGCTCCATTATTTGCCTTGCTACGGAAATTTTGTCTTCGTTCCCGGTTATGAGGGACACTCCGGGTATTTTGGAAATTGCTTCATGGTTTCTTTGTGCGAGACAGCCTGTAACTGCAATAAAGGCATTTGGATTTCTTTTGATAGCGCGGCGTATTATTTTTAAACCCTTACGGTCACTGTCGGCTGTAACGGTACAAGTATTGATTATATAAATATCGCAAACATCATCAAAGTCTTTTATTAAAACGCCCATTGATGAAAGTGATTCTACAATAGCTTCGCTTTCATAAAAATTAACTTTACAACCTAAAGTATATATAGCCGCCGTGAGTTTTTTTGAATCCATAATGATTGTCCTTTTGAATAGAATTTTCTTTAAAATTATAGGCAACGGGGAGATGATTGTCAATTGACATAGAAAATAAAAGCTATTATACTGTGATTGATTGCAGTAGTTTAATTACGGAGAAGAGTTCGTATGAGAAAGGTTGATAACAAGACAAGCAAAAAAAACAGTATAGTTGCAATGCTGATTTTTGTATTGCTTGGAGTTGTTGTTGCTCTGCAATTTAAATCTGTTTCAAACACAGAAAAAGAACAGGCAAAAAGTGCTTCGGCAGAAATATTGCAATATGAAGAAAAAATTAAAGAGCTTGAGAAAAAAATTGCAAATGAACGCGAATCAAAAGAAGCTCTTCAAAGCAGATATAATTCTGAAATGAACTACCTTTACAACAACGAAAAACAATTTTATGAGTTGTATAAAAAATACGAGTCTGACATAGCACAGTACAGATTTAATGCGGGACTTACTACTGTTTCGGGAACAGGCATAGATATAGGACTTGATGATGCACCTTCAAGATATGATTCAGTACCGGGACTTTTGGTGCATGATATATATCTGAATGAAATAGTTAATACATTAAGAGCAGCCGGAGCACAAGCGATAGCTGTGAACGGAGAAAGAATTGTTTCAATGAGTGAAACGCTTTGTCTTGGCCCAAGTATAAGAGTAAATGGGACAAAGCTTTTTGCACCTTACCACATTGAAGCAATCGGTAATCCGCAAGAACTTTTAGCGGCATTTAAGTCCAGTACAATATATGCAATTATGATAAGAGATAATCTTATTGTGGATCCTGTTATAAAAGACAATATTATTATAAAAAAATACAGCAAATCTTATTTATCGTCTGTTGATTTGCTCAAATAATAACAATCGGGAGAAAAAAATGGCAGAAGAAGATAAAAATATACAACAGAATACAGTTGATGCTGAAAAAACTGAGCGTTCTGACGTTACTGATGTAATAAATAGAATGAGGGAAAAGAAGAAGAAAAGAGCAGCAGTTATACGAGATGTGGCCATAACCGCAGTATGTGTAGTATTGGGTATTGTTATTTCAATTCAGTATAAAAGTCTTAATTCAGCCGGGAGCCATGGTGCAGATGCAGATAAGATAGCACTTTATCAGACAAATATACTTAATCTTGAACAGGAACTTAATACTCTTGAAACAGAAAACAAAGAACTATATGATAAGGTAGAACTTCTTGAAAGCGCAACAAACGAAGAACAGATACAAAAGCTGGAAGAAGAATTAAATAGCATAAAAAAGTTTTCGGGTGTTACAAAGGTTGAGGGAGAAGGGTTGTATATTTCCGTCACATTAACCGGTGATATACTTTCGGCAACACTTCAGCGCCATTTGCTTAGCTTAATAAATGAGTTAAAGGCAAGCTCTGCGCAAGCAATCTCCATAAACGGGGAAAGACTTACTGCTATGTCCGAAATCAGAATTGTAGGTCAGTATGTCATAATTAACGGCAGACAACATTCGGCACCATTTGAAATTTATGCAATAGGGGCACCTGATAAGCTCTACAGTGGTGTTTATTTAAACGGTAACGGACCTTTAGGTGCGTTGGAGAACGAAAAAGCTTGTGAAATCACATGGGGTATGAGAGAAAATATTGTTATGGAGGGCTGCAACCCGGATGATATAAGTACAAATTTACTTAAAAACGCGGAATAAAACAGATAAGGCTACTACGTCATAAACAGCGGCAAACCGGAATAGATATTGTAAAGACAATATCGTAAAGGGGTGCCGCTTTTTTATGCGTTCAAAAATTTTTATTATAATGCCTGCAATGCTTCTTATGCTGCTTCTTGTGTATCCGATAATGAGAATGTCGGGAGTGATATATGAAGAAGGCGAAGACAGGTATTCCGTAGAAATAGTACAAACAGCCACAAGTGCAGACAAATCCGTTTGCAGGTGGGGGTTGTGCAGGGGGAAAAACGGAGCTATTCCGGAGGCCGGCAAGGACGAGGTACATCTTTTGTTAAACGGAGGAGGAATGTATCTTGGGGATATTAATGAAAATAAGATGTATTTAACTTTTGATGAAGGATATGAGAATGGCTACACAGAAGATATCCTTGACACATTGAGAGAAGAAAATGTTAAGGCGATATTTTTTATAACCGGTGATTATTTTGAGAAAAACGATAGTATCATAAGACGAATGCTTGAAGAGGGACATAGTGTGGGGAATCATTCTTTGAACCACTATTCCATGCCGGAACTTAAATACGACAAGTGTGAAAGTGAGATTTTGGAGCTTGACAGACTGTTTTATAACAAGTTCGGTCAGCATATGCATTTTTTTAGACCGCCCAAAGGGGAATATAACAGTCAAGTGCTTGAAATTACAAGAAAACTTAACTATAAATGCATTATGTGGAGCTTTGCTTATCAAGATTGGCTGACAGATTCTCAAAAAGGAGCAGATTACGCTTTGAAAATGGTGAGCGATAATTTTCATAACGGAGCAGTTATATTGCTCCACGCAGTATCAAAAGACAATGCCGATGCACTTTCGGCGATAATAAGAGAGGCGCGAAAGCAAGGATATGAATTTGGCTCGCCGGAGGAATTAATATGAACATTCCGTCTATAAGGCTTTACGGCAAACGAAAAGCACAGATTCTTACACATAAGGGAATATGTTCTTGTAATGACAGATGTGTGGAAATATTTAGTATTGCAGGAATAATTTGCGTTTTCGGCAGACAATTGGAAATTGCCGAGATCACTGATGAATACTTATGTGTCAAAGGAATAATAGAGGGCATTGCATATAAATAAAGACGGAGAACAGCCATGTACAGAGTTTTAAGCTACATTCAAAATTATGTTAAAATCAAAATAACAGGACAAAGACCGCAAAAATTTATTAATATTTGTATAAGAAGAAAGATTGCTGTTTGGGAGCTTACGCAAATTTCCGAGCAGGAATTTACCATGTGTATGCTTGCTTCGGAATACTTGAAAAACGTGCATTCTACTGCTTTAAAGGCAGGGGTTAGAGTAAAAGTTTTAAAAAAAGAGGGACTGATATATACATTAAGGCGATATAAAACGAGAAAAGCCTTGATGATTCTGTCTGTGCTGCTTTGCGGCTTGTTTGCTTTTATGAGCTCGCTAGTATGGAATATATCTGTGGAGGGGGCAGATCCTCTTTCTGTACGGAATACGCAGGTGCTCGCCTCGGAGCTGGGCATAAGGAAAGGTATGTTTATGTCAAACGTTAATTCACGAGCTTTAGCGGAACAACTGCTTCTCGGACAGAAAAATCTCTGCTGGGTGGGCGTGAAAAAGAAAGGTACAAAATTATGTATTGAAATAGTAGAGGGTGTACACTACGAAAGTAAAAAGGGCGACGAGATTTCCGAAGATGAGGCGTGTGACTTGGCAGTGTCAAAGGATTGTTTGTTGCAAAAGGTTACGATAGAGCAGGGCAAACAGATAATAGAAACGGGCAATACTGCTCTAAAAGGACAGGTAGTGGTAATGGGAGAGGGTAAGCATGCCAAAGCTCGGATAAAGGGGATTGTGTGGTATAAAGCAGAAGTACCGATAGAAAAGGAAGTGGAGGTGCTTAAATATACGGGTAAAGAGGAAATAGCGAAATCTCTTTTGTTATTTGATTTTAAAATCGAACCGCCTGCGTGGAAGTGGCTCCCGTGGAATTGGGGAGATAGGGACTTTAAAAGCTATGACAGTATTTATACGGAGAAATATTTTGGTAAGGAAGTAAAACTGCCTTTGGGCATCTCACAGCTTGTGAAGAGGGAAACTGTTTGGGAGACCGCTATACTTTCAGAGGAAGAAGCAGTATTGAGAGCAGCGCTTAAAGCAGAAGAAACTTTAGATGTGGTAATACCGGATGAGGCGCAAGTGTTAAATACGAAAAGTTACGTTTCTGAGAAATTAGGCAAAAAGTATTATTGTGTAACAGCGGAAGTTTTAGAGGATGTGGGGATAACGGTTTTTCCTGAAAATATTGACATGACATGATGCTTGTGATAGAATTTATCCATTGGTAAGAATGCGAAAATTTAATATTGTTTTTGGATATTTAAATATATTATCGGGAGGAATGTATATGAAAAGTTCTGATTTGAGAAACGTGGTACTTTTAGGACACGGTGGTATGGGAAAGACATCCCTTGCTGAGGCGATGTTATATAATGCAGGCGCAATAGACCGCTTGGGAAGAGTAAGTGACGGTAATACCGTTCTCGATTGCGATCCTGAAGAAGTTAAAAGAAAAGCTTCTGTAAGCCTTGCTACAGCTCCTTTTGATTGGAGAGGCTCTACAGTTAATATTATAGATACACCGGGATATTTTGATTTTGCGGGAGAAATGTTAGAGGCTGTTTCGGTAGTGGATTCTGCTGTAATCGTTGTTTCTTCGACTATGACGGTAGGTACAGAGAAAGCGTGGGAATTTGCAAACAGCAGAAATATTCCGAGAGTTATTTTTGTTAATAAAATGCATGATGAGAATGCAGATTTTGATAAAATTTACGCAGAGCTTAAAGAAATGCTGGGAAAACCGTGTGTTGCTCTTCAGCTTCCTATAAGAAAGAACGGTAAACTTGTGGGCGTTGTAGACGGAATCACCCTGCAAGCAAGAGTATTTGACGACTTCGGCAATTTAGTGGATGGTGAACTTCCTGCAGATATGGTTGAAAAAGCAGAGGCCATTCATTTGAATCTCTCAGAAATAGTTGCGGAGACTGACAATGAGCTTATGGAGAAATTCTTTGGCGGAGAGAGATTTACAAGAGAAGAAATTATAAAGGGACTTAAAGTTGCAATTAACAACTGCACTTGCGCACCTGTTCTTTTGGGCTCTTCGTATGAAAATATCGGTGTTAAGAAACTTATGGACTTTATAGTTGATTATATGCCTTCTCCGCTTGAGAGAACTATATTGGACTACACAGATGCAGACGGTAATCCGCAACAGATGAAGCCTGATCCTGACGGACATCCTACTTTGTTTGTATATAAGACTATTGCAGATCCGTTTGTCGGTCGTTTGTCACTTTTCAGAGTTTGTTCAGGTACTATGAAGCCTGATACCATAATGTACAATGCAAATAAGGGTGCAGACGAGAAGATAGGACAGATTTTCGTATTAAGAGGCAGAAAGCAAATCCCTGTTAAAGAGCTTGTGTGCGGTGACTTGGGAGCAGTTGCAAAATTAAGTGTTACTACAACAAATGACACATTAGGTTCTAAAACAAAACCTATTATAATAGCCGCAACACCATTCCCGGAGCCTCAGCTTACATTGGGCATTGCTCCTAAAGCAAGAGGCGATGAAGAAAAAATCAGTGCAGGCATTGCAAAATTAAGAGACGAAGATCCTGTTATTAAATTTGAAACGAATAAAGAGACAGGCCAAATGCTTGTGTCAGGTCTTGGAGATCAACACATAGATACAATAGTAAGTAAACTCAAAACGCGTTACGGCGTTTCCGTTGAGTTGGAAGAGCCGATAATTCCGTACAGAGAAACTATCAGAAAGAAAGTTTCGGCAGAAGGACTTCACAAGAAACAATCCGGCGGAGCAGGTCAATACGGTAAAGTTGTTATTGAGTTTGAACCGGGAGAAAATGCTGAATTAGAATTCTGCGAAAAAGTTTTCGGAGGCGCAGTGCCGAAACAATTCTTCCCGTCTGTTGAGAAGGGGCTTCAAGAAAGCGTTAAGAAAGGTGTACTTGCAGGCTTCCCTGTTGTTAATCTTAAAGCTACTCTCGTAGATGGTAAGTATCACCCCGTTGACTCAAAAGAAGTCGCATTTGTTTCTGCTGCAAAGATTGCTTTTAAAGCAGGTATGAAACAGGCAAATCCTGTATTGCTCGAACCTGTTCTCAGTGTAAATATTTATGTGCCGGAAAGATACATGGGCGATATAATAGGTGATATGAACAAGCGCCGCGGACGCGTTTTGGGCATGAATCCTATGGAGAACGGAATGCAGGAAATCGTTGCTGAGGCTCCTTATTCGGAAATGGTTAAATACGCCACAGACCTTCGCGCTATGACGCAGGCAAGAGGTACATTCAAGACTGAATTTGCAAGGTACGAGGATGTTCCGGATAATATAGCTAAGAAAATCATCGAAGAAGCTAAGAAAAACTTGGTTGACGACGAAGATTGATTTTTGAAGAAAAGTAAATTTGTAAGAAACAATTGACATAATTGAAACGATTTAATAAAATAAGCTATTATACTTGCGCTTACTGTTTATACAGATAAGTCGGTATAGTGGCTTATTTATTTATAGCTTATTTTGTTGGAGGAAATACAATGTATCGTCACGATTATGATTCTACATTAGAAAAGTACGGCGGGTTCATACAGGAAATGGCAGAAACAGCCGTAGCAAAAGATGCCTTTGACCCGGATCTTTATGCTAAATATAACGTAAAGCGCGGTTTAAGAAATTCAGACAATACGGGTGTGCTTGTAGGTCTTACAAGTATTGGTGATGTACGTGCATATATCATCGAAGAAAACGAGAAGGTGCCTATCGACGGTAAACTTTTGTACAGAGGAATAAGTGTAGAGGATTTGGCTAATGGTTTTGAACGTGATAACCGTTGTGGCTTTGAAGAAACTGCATATCTTTTGATTACAGGAAATTTACCCACAGCAAGGCAACTTAGTGATTTCAAAGCACTTTTAGACGAATACAGGAGACTTCCTGAGGGCTTTGCAGAGGACATGATAATGAAGGCTCCCAGCAAAAACATTATGAATAAGCTCGCACGATGCATATTGGCTTCTTATTCATATGATCCAAATCCGGACGATGTTTCATATAAGAATGTTATGCGCCAATGTATAAGACTGCTTGCTCAAATGCCCACCATGGCAGCGTATGCATATCAAACAAGATGCCATTATTATTATGACGAGAGTCTTTATATTCACAATCCTCAAAAAGGACTTTCTACATCAGAAAACTTTTTGCAGATGATTCGCCCGGACAGTAAGTTTACGCAGCTTGAGGCAGAGTCACTTGACCTTGCGTTAGTTTTACATGCGGAACACGGCGGCGGAAACAACTCTACTTTTACAGTTCACGTTGTAACCTCTACGGGAACAGATACGTATTCTGCTATGGCAGCCGCAACCGGTGCATTAAAAGGTCCTAAACACGGCGGTGCAAATCACTGTGTTATGGAGATGATAAAAGATATGAAAAATCATATCACCGACACCCAGGACAAAGGACAGATAAAAGACTATCTTATCAAAATTTTAGATAAACAGGCTTATGACAAATCAGGACTTATTTACGGTATAGGTCACGCAGTTTACACAAAATCTGACCCGAGAGCAAAACTTTTAAAGCGTAAAGCAGAAGAACTTGCACATGCAATGGGACAGGAATGGGTTGATGAATTTGAATTCTATAAGACAGTTGAAGAGTTGGCTCCGATTGCCTTTGAAGAATATAAAAAATCTTCAAAGGTTATGTGTGCTAACGTGGATTTTTATTCCGGCTTAGTGTATACTATGCTTAACATTCCAAAAGAACTGTATACTCCTATTTTTGCAATATCAAGAATTGCAGGATGGAGTGCGCATAGACTTGAAGAGCTTGCTGTCAGCAATAGAATTATCAGACCTGCATATAAAAATGTAGGCGGCAAACAAGGATATATTGATTTGTCAGAGAGAACAGAGAGTTTAAAGATATAAATTAAGGAGATGCTTGTAATGAAAGAAAAAATGTATGAGTATAGGCCGGCAGATATAGAAGCTAAATGGCAAAAAATTTGGGAAGAAGATAAAGCTTTTGAAGCAGTTATTGATAAAAGCAAAAAGAAATTTTATGGATTGATTGAGTTCCCGTACCCTTCGGGAAATGGTCTTCACGTAGGTCATCCTCGTTCTAATACAGCAATGGATATTATTGCAAGAAAACGCAGACTTGAAGGCTACAACGTAATTTTTCCTATAGGTTGGGATGCTTTTGGTCTTCCTGCAGAAAACTTTGCAATAAAAAATAAAGTACATCCTTCAATTGTAACAGAGAAGAATGTTGCTCATTTTAAAAATCAGCTTAAGAAAATAGGTTTTTCTTTTGACTGGTCAAAAGAAATAAACACAACAGATCCTGCTTACTATAAATGGACACAGTGGATTTTCTTAAAATTATTTGAAAAAGGACTTGCTTATAAAGCAGAAATTCCGATAAACTGGTGCACAGAGTGCAAAGTAGGCCTTGCTAACGAAGAAGTTGTAAACGGTGTATGCGAGCGTTGCGGAGGAGAAGTAGTAAGAAAAGTAAAGTCTCAATGGATGCTTAAAATTACCGATTACGCACAAAAACTTCTTGACGGTCTTGACGGCGTGGATTTTATAGAAAAAGTAAAAACACAACAACGTAACTGGATAGGCAGAAGCGAGGGTGCTGAGGTAGATTTTAAAGTTCCTGCGGCAGCTGACATTGACAACGGAATACTTACTGTTTACACTACACGTCCCGATACGCTTTTCGGTGCCACATATATGGTTGTTTCGCCGGAGCATCCTATTATAGAAAAATTACAGGATAAAATCGAAAACTACAGTGATGTACTTGCATATAAAGCAGAAGCAGCAAAAAAATCAGATTTTGAACGTACTGAGATGGCAAAAGATAAGACAGGTGTTCCGCTTAAGGGTATTACAGCTGTAAATCCCGTAAACGGTAAGGAAATACCCGTATGGATTTCTGACTACGTTCTTATATCTTACGGTACAGGAGCTATTATGGCGGTGCCTGCACACGATGATCGTGACTGGGCTTTTGCTAAGAAATTCGGCCTTCCGATTATTGAAGTAGTTGAGGGCGGAGACGTTCAAAATGCTCCTTATACAGATATAGAAAACGGTATTATGACAAATTCTCAATTCCTTGACGGATTGTCTGTTGCCGAAGCTAAAAAGACAATTATAGAGTGGTTGGCTGACAAAGGATACGGACATAAAAAAGTTAATTATAAACTTCGTGACTGGGTATTCAGCAGACAGAGATATTGGGGTGAGCCTATTCCGCTCGTTTATTGTGAACATTGCGGTTGGGTTCCTGTTCCGGAAAAGGATCTTCCCGTTAAACTTCCCGATATAGAGAATTACGTCCAAACGGACAGTGGAGAGTCACCTTTGGTAAATGTACCGGAATGGGTGAATACAACATGTCCCAAATGCGGCGCTCCTGCTAAGAGAGAAACAGATACAATGCCTCAGTGGGCAGGCTCTTCTTGGTATTTTATAAGATACTGTGATCCGTTGAATTCAGAGGAAATGATTTCTAAAGAAGCTATGGATTATTGGATGCCTGTTGACTGGTATAACGGTGGTATGGAGCATACAACACTTCACTTGCTTTATTCTAGATTTTGGCATAAATTCCTTTATGATGCAGGTGTAATTTCTTGCCCTGAGCCATACATTAAGAGAACATCTCACGGTATGATTTTAGGCGAAAACGGCGAAAAAATGTCGAAATCAAGAGGAAATGTAATAAATCCCGATGATATAGTAGCAGAAATCGGTGCAGATGCATTCCGTGTGTACGAAATGTTTATGGGAGCTTTCGACCAAGCTATTCCGTGGTCTACACAAGGTGCAAGAGGATGTTACAGATTCCTTGACAGAGTGTGGAAGTTACAAGACATTCTTACAGACGAAGAAGGTATGTCTGATGAGCTTAAGCCGGCAGTCCATACTACAATTAAAAAGGTATCTGAGGACTATGAAAAGATGAAATTTAATACTGCCATAGCAGCTATGATGTCACTTGTAAATGATATTTATGCTTATGGCAAAATTACACGTGAAGAGCTTAGTGCTTTGTTGTTACTTTTGAATCCTGCAGCACCTCACATTACAGAGGAAATTTGGCAGATTCAAAAGCTTTCAGACAAGCCGATTTATAAATCCGAATGGCCCACATACGACGAAAAAGCCATGGCTAAGGCTGAGGTTGAGGTAGCAATACAGATTTGCGGCAAAGTAAGAATGAAACTCATGATACCTTCCGAATACGGCAAAGAAGAAACAGAGAAGTTTGCACTTGAGAATGCCGATGTACAATCACTTATAGGCGGTAAGACAATACGCAAAGTCATTGCTGTTCCGGGAAGAATTGTTAATATAGTTGTATAAAAAGAGGAGAAATTCAGATGAATTATAAAAAAGCAGCGGCAGAAATAATAGCATCCGTGATGGATTCAGCGCAGTTGACAGCAGAGCAGGCAGAACGTCTTATGGCAGTTCCGCCTAACCCTGATATGGGAGATGCGGCCTTTCCGTGTTTTACACTTGCGAAGACTTTTCGAAAAGCTCCTCCTGCAATCGCTGCTGAATTGTGCGAGAAAGTTGGAGAAGCCGTAGAAAACAGCAAGCTGTTTCAAAAAGTTGCTGCAGTAGGCGGTTATCTGAATTTTTATCTTAAGCGCGGTGCATTGGCAGAAGAAGTTGTTTACGACGTTTTGGAAAAAGGTGAAAACTACGGAAAGTCAGACGAAGGGGCGGGCAAAAAGGTTCTTGTGGAGTTTTCTTCGCCTAACATAGCAAAACCATTCCATATAGGACACCTTGTTACAACTGCCTTAGGTAGTTCCTTGGAGAGAATATATTCGTTTTTGGGTTATGATACAGTTAAAATCAATCACCTCGGAGACTGGGGAACGCAATTTGGTAAGCTTATCAGTGCGTATAAACGTTGGGGTGATGCAGAAACGATTGAGGCTGATCCTATTAACGAGCTTCTTAAAATATATGTTAAGTTTCACAGTGAAGCAGAGGAGCACCCGGAGTTAGAGGATGAAGCAAGAGCATATTTCAAATTGTTGGAGGACGGGGACGAAGAAATTACAAAGTTATGGAAATTCTTCGTGGACGCCAGCTTAAAGGAGTTTAATAAGACATATAAACTTCTTGATATATCATTTGATTCTTATGCAGGCGAAAGCTTCTATTCAGATAAAATGCCTGAAGTTGTGGAGCTTCTTAAAGAAAAGAACCTTTTAGAAGAAAGTGACGGAGCACAAGTTGTTCGTTTTGATGACGAAAATATACCGCCTTGCATCATACTTAAATCCGATGGTACGACAATATATGCAACTCGTGATTTGGCGGCTGCTATATACCGTAAAAGAACGTATGATTTTAATAAGAATATTTACGTTGTGGGTACACCGCAAGCACTTCATTTTAAACAGATTTTTTCTGTGCTTGACAAAATGGGCTATGAGTGGTCTAAAGACTGTGTTCACGTAGGCTTTGGTTATGTACGCTTCCCTGATAAGGTTTTGTCAACACGTCATGGAGATGTTGTATTTTTAGAGGATGTACTGCGCGAGTCTATCGAGAAAACAAAAGAAGTAATTATAAACAGTGCTACAAGTAAAAACATTGAGGATATAGATGAGGTTTCTGAAAAGATTGGTGTGGGAGCAATTTTATACTCATTCCTCAAAAACGGAAGAGAAAAGGACATCGTTTTCACATGGAAGGACATACTTGATTTTGAAGGAGAGTCAGGACCTTACGTACAATATGCCTACGCAAGAGGTAAAAGCGTATTGAGAAAAGCAGAGGAGAGCGGAATCGACTATTCTGTGGCTGATTTATCTTTACTTGAGGGAAATGATGAATTTGAATTAGTTAAGCTTATCAATTCCTTTGGTGATGCTGTAAAAGATGCTGCAAACAAGAATGAACCTTGTTGTGTTACAAGATACGTTACAGATCTTGCTCAGTTATTTAACAAGTTTTACAATACATGTAACATAATGAAGTCTGAACCGATGCTGAGAGATGCTCGTCTTAAATTGACAGAGGCTACTTGTGTGTGTATAAAATCTGCATTGTATTTAATAGGAGTACGTGTCGTAGAAAAAATGTAACTTATTCAGTTGCTTTTTTGAAAAAGTCGTGCTAAGTTATATCTGTAAAACACAAAAGCGGAGAAAAAATATGAGTTCAAAACAAAACTTATGGATACAAAAAAAGAAAAAAATTATACTTTTGATTGCTGCTGTTATGGCAGTTGTGTTGGTTGTGTCTTTTATAAGTTTCTTCAAAATTGAAGAAGAAAACAAAGAAGAAGAGTTTAAACCGTACGAGTCTATGTATAATGCATCAAGATATTTCTTTCGCGTCTTCTATCCTGATGATTGGGATGTAAGTGCTGATTCTTATGGCTTTTTTATGGATGAAGAAGGCCTTGTGCTTGAGTTGTTTCCGCTAAAAAAAATCACAAGTTCCCCATCTGCTACAGGTGGTACAGCGACTAAAACACCTTCTCCTACAGTTTCCGGAAGTACCTCTTCTGCTACAGTAGATCCGAGAGCCGGGATGGAGAGAAATCCTGATTTGACGATGAAGATTTACTATAAAGAGTATGCGGATATGGCAGACAAAATCAACACATCTAACAAAACTGATACGGAAACTGCCGCTGAAGCCACAGGAACGACTACGACAGATAAACATTCCGCCCCTGTAAGTTTGACTGATTTATCCGAATATTTATTTGAAAATTTCAAAAAAGACCATGAGAATGCAGAAAGTGAGAATATAGAATACAAATATGCTGAGACAGAAAAGTATAAAGGCAACTCTGTTGAATATTGCATTCTCCCTTACACCTACATTAAAAATGATATCAAAATGTCAGGTGAGATGTATGTTGCTTCTCGCGCAATGGCCTATTATGTAATCATTGTTGAAGGTACCAATTCAGCGTTTACAAGATATAATAGCGTTGTTGATAATATAACATATAATTTGAAATTCTCTGTGTTTGATTACTAAGATTTAAACGGGGGTATGTTTTGTGAAAGATAGGTTTTTGCGTGCCGCGTCGTTAGTGATGATTTTGGTATTATGCCTGCTTTTTTGCTTGCCGGGTTGTAAAAAACAAAATATTCCGCCGGCTTCAAACAGTGCAAACAGCTTGATTTCAGGGTTGGAATCGTCTTTGCCATCTCCGGCACAAAAGGGTGAACATTATAATGAAAACATGCAACTTTTCGGCGATTTTTTAAGTAATGTTTACGCGTATGAGTGTGTCTATCAATTTTATAAAAATGCTGATAGGGAGTCTGCTTTCATAAAAGCAACAGAGCTTAAAAAAATGTTACTTTTTTCGATAAACAGTGATTATTTTCTTGACGCAGCAGAAAAGTCAGAAATTGAAAAAAATGCTGAGAATTATTTAAAAATGCAGTATTATACGCTTGACCTGTCTTGCGAAGAAAATTCGGACGCTATTTCAAAAGAACTCTTTGGGATATCTTTTAAGGAATACATTAATATAAGGCTGTGTGAATCAATGGCTGAAAAATGTCGCAATGATCTTGTTGATAAATATTTTTCAGAGGATTTGAACCAAACAGAAATAGAAAATTTCTATATCGAAAATAAAACTGCTTATGATTTTGCAGTCTTAAGATATATTTCTTACAAGCTTAATCCCGGAGGATCTTCCTCTTCAAATCAATCAATAACTCGTGAAGCGGAAAATCTATGTTCAAGATTAAACAGTGTAGAGGAAATGCTCAATATAATTGGAGGGGAATCTGATAAACAGAGTGAAGGCTCTTCAAATGGGCAGATAACGATATATATGAACGAAACAAATAGTTTGTTTTATGAATTTGCAGAGACATTAAGAAATAACAGCAATGCAGTTAATTCTAAAACTGTTATTCACGATGATAATAATGCATATGTGGTAATGTGCGAGGGATGTTTTACGTGGGATAATTCAGAAACTGTCAAAAGTGCAGTTAAAGAAGCGTATGCACAACATAAGGCAAATGATGAGATGGTTTCAAAGGTGGATTTAAAATATAGTGAACCGGGAGATTGGTACAAAATGTCGGGTATTGAAGAAATAAAAGCAGCAAAATACAGTGGGGATTATTCATCTGTTATTTCCAAATTAAATATTGCAGAAAAAGCTAAAACTCTTTTTTTAACAGTACAAAGAGACGGAGAAACTACAGCATGTGATTTTTACGCCTTTAATAAAAGTGGGAGCGAATGGAAGCAAGTTTTTAACACAGAGGGATACGTAGGCAGAAGCGGTGTGGAAGATCCTGTAAATCGAGTGGAAGGTAATGGGACTACACCTTCGGGAGTTTATTCTTTTGGAATGCTTTTTGGCATTAACGATAATCCGGGAGGATTAAAGAAAAATTACAAAAAAGTTGATGAAGATGATTATTGGGACGGAGATAGATATTCAGATACATATAATCAATATGTTAGAGGCAGTGAAATGCCTTCGTCGTGGAACAGCAACGCTTCTGAGCATTTAATAGATTATAAGTATTCATACAATTATGCAGTAATGGTCAACTATAATGTTAATCCAACAGTGAAAGGTAAAGGCTCGGCTATTTTTTTGCACTGCACAAGACCGGGAGCACTATATTCCGCAGGTTGCATTTCCATACCTGAGGATAAAATGATTAAATCCTTGAGAATGATTGATGATAACGCATACATAGTGATTGTAAGAGAAATCGAAGATATTTTAAAATTCTGCTAAATAAAAAAGAGGATTTTTGAAAATCGTGTCGTATAACATAGTAGTGGTTTTAAATCACTGCTTTTTTAGTTAAGCAAAAAGCATTCGGTTGTCAATTGTTCTGCAGAAGGGTGAAGAAATTTTGAGTTTAATTTCACAACAGCAAATCGATGAAATCATAGAAAAAAATGATATCGGAGATGTCATAGGTGAATATGTGAAGTTGGAACGTAAAGGAAGCGGCTACAGCGGTCTTTGCCCCTTTCATAATGAAAAAACTCCTTCTTTCTCTGTTCATGAAGGTAAACAGATTTTTAAATGTTTCGGTTGTGGTAAGGGCGGTAATGTAGTTAATTTTATTATGCTTGCCGAGAACTTAAGTTATGTTGAGGCTCTTGGCTTTTTGGCCGATAGAGCAGGCATAGTTTTGGATAAGTCTGTCAGTAAAGAACAAGAAGAGAAGCAAAGAATTAAAAATGATATATATGCGGTAAATAAGATTGCTGCAAGATTCTTTTATGAAACGTTAAAAAAATCTCCGAGGGCTCAAAAATATTTATATGACAGAGGTATAAGAGCTGAAACTGTGAAACAATTTGGTCTTGGTTATGCACCGGAAAGCTTTGATGCTTTATATAAACATTTTGCAGATAACGCAATCGCTCCAAATCCTAAATTGCTTGAAAAAGCAGGCTTGATTACTGCCAATAAGGATAATAGAGGATATTACGATAAATTCAGAAACAGAGTTATATTTCCTATATTTGATGTGCAAGGAAATGTAATTGCTTTTGGCGGCCGAGTAATGGATGATTCTATGCCCAAATATCTTAATTCTCCCGAAACGCCTGCATACAGTAAAGGCAATAATTTATATGCTTTAAATGTTGCAAAAAAATCTCAATCGGAGAGAGTGATAATAGTAGAAGGTTATATGGATTGTATTGCACTTCACAAGGCAGGCATTAATTGGGCTGTGGCATCGTTAGGAACAGCTTTAACTCAAGCACAAGCAAGACTTTTAAAGAAATATTTTAATGAAGTAATAATAGGATATGATGCCGACGGTGCAGGACAAAAAGCAACTTTGAGAGGACTTGATATCTTAGCAGGCGTGGGCTTTAGAGTGAGAGTTCTTTCTCTTGCGGAAGTGGATGCGAGCGTCAAAGATCCCGATGAATTTTTGAGGAAACATAGTGTTGACGATTTTTATAAGGCGGTAGAGCTTTCAAAATCTCTTGTGGAGTATAAAATAAGCAAAATTGCAGAGAAATATCCTGTGACGCAATTAGAATCAAAAGCTATGTTTTTGAAATATTCAACTAAAGTGTTGGCGAGTATTACGGGAGAAGCAGAAAAAGAATTATATGCCGATTGGTTTGCTAAAAAATACAACATATCAAAAAATGCACTCCTTTCAGAAATAGAGAGATTGCAAAGTAGAGGCTTCTCTGAAGATGCAGATAGTCGAACGAGAAAAATTATAAAAGGTGTAAAGCTTGCAAATAAAGACAAAGCCCAATCGGAAGAAGAACAGGTGCAAATAAAACAAAAGACACCTGAAGAAATAAAACTGGACAAGCATATAAAAAGATTAATACTTCTAATGAGTGAAGATAAAAAAGCAAAGGAGAAGTACTACTGCAAGGTAAAAGAAATAAATGATTCTGAAGTCAACGGGAAGCTACTTGAGAAACTCAGTGCAAGGTATGAGCAGAATTTGAAAACAGGTGTGGAAACAGTCCTTGCTGATATGACTGATTCAACCGAAGAAGAAGTTCGTATGTTGACAGATATGATAAGCAAATGGATTAGGCCACCGGATTACATTCAGGCATGTGAGGAAATTTTAAATCAATGTATAATAATTGATTGCGAGCGAAGACTTGCATGTATTAACGAGATGATAAATGACGCAAATTTAAGTAGAGAAGAAAGAAGTGCCCTTGTTAGGGAAGCAGCTGCTATAATCAAAGAAAGGATGAAGTACAAAAATGGCAACTAAGAAGAAGGCTCAAAAGGAACAGGATAGTTTAAAAGAAAATGATGCAATAGAAGTATCAAAAGATTTGGATGATGTTTTTGCAGATGATGAGAACGAGAAAATTGATATTATTGATGATGAAGAAGAACCTGAAGATATTGATTTGTTTGAAATCGAAGAACCGGACAACCTTGAAAACATAGAAGAAGCGATTGACTTTGATATTGATATAGACGCAGATATTGATGTTAATGTTGATGATTCTATCTCAGAAGATAATGATGGTATTGAAGATTATGAAGAAAATGATTTTATTGCAAATCCCATTTTAACAAAAGAAGACAAAGCTGCCTTTAATGACGAACCATTGGTAATTGCTCTCTTTGAAAAGAGCAAAATAAAGGGCTCTATGACTTTTGATGAAATAAATGCGGTCCTCGACGAAACTGATTTAGAACCTGAAATCATAGACAAGATTTACGAGGTGGCAGAAAGAGTAGGTATTGCTGTTGTCGGAGATTACGATGTTTCCAATACTGAGGCAAATAAGCAATATGTTGAGGATCTTGAGTCCTTGGCAGAGGGTGTCGGTCTTGAAGATCATGTTAGAATGTATTTAAAAGAAATAGGCAAGGTACCTCTTCTTACAGCAGAAGAAGAGGTGGAGTTGGCTATTAGAATTGAGCATGGCGACGAAATAGCAAAGGACAGACTTAATGAAGCAAATCTGAGATTAGTTGTAAGTATAGCAAAACGTTATGTGGGCAAAGGAATGCAGTTCTTAGATCTCATTCAAGAAGGAAATTTGGGCTTGCTCAAAGCGGTAGAAAAATTCGACTATAGAAAAGGATATAAATTCAGTACTTATGCTACATGGTGGATTCGTCAAGCGATTACAAGAGCTATAGCGGACCAGGCACGTACTATTCGTATTCCTGTTCATATGGTAGAAACAATTCATAAATTGGGTAGAGTTTCAAGACAGCTTTCACAAGAGTTAGGTAAAGATCCAACCCCGGAGCAAATAGCACAAGAAATGAATATGCCTGTGGACAAGGTTCGTGAAATTATGAAAATATCACAGGATCCCGTTTCTCTTGAAACACCTGTAGGTGAAGAAGAAGACAGCCATATAGGCGATTTTATTCCTGATGATGATGCTCCTGCACCTTCGGAAAGTGCAGCGGCTATATTACTTCGCGAACAGCTTATGGAGGTACTTGAGACATTAACCAGCAGAGAACAAAAAGTTTTGAGACTTAGATTCGGTCTTGATGACGGATGTCAGAGAACATTGGAAGAAGTTGGTAAAGTGTTTAACGTTACAAGAGAACGTATAAGACAGATTGAGGCAAAAGCTTTAAGAAAACTTCGTCATCCCAGTCGCAGTAAGAAATTGAGGGATTATATAGACTGATAAGTCATATTTGAGAACAGTATGTAAATATACTGTATCTCAGAGGTGAGTTTATGGAGTCGAAAAATCTTAAAATGGCTTTGGTAGGTAATCCGAACAGCGGAAAGACCACTTTCTTTAATTATTTGACGGGCAGCAACCAATATGTGGGAAACAGACCGGGAGTTACCGTAGAAAAGAAAGAAGGTAAGGTCAAAAAATCAATACAGCCTGATTATGACATTACTTTGGTTGACCTACCGGGGATTTATTCATTATCTCCATACTCCCTGGAAGAAATTGTTGCTGCAGACTACCTTGTTAAAGAAAAGCCTGAGGTTGTAGTAAATATTGTAGATGCTACAAATATTGAGCGCAATCTTTACTTGAGCGTTCAGCTCTTGGAAATGGAAAGACCTGTTGTGGTTGCTTTAAACATGATGGATGAAGTGCATGCGCGGGGCGATAAAATAAACATAGGTCTTTTGTCAAAATTTTTTAACATTCCAATTGTACCCATTACTGCAAAAACAGGGGAAGGAGTACGGGACGTTATAAAAGAAGCCATAAGACAGGCCAAGAAAAACAATGTTATGGAGCCGGAAAAAGTTTATGACGAATTTACTCGTTCGGTTCACAGAAGAATGGATATTATATTAAATCCATATGCAAAAAAACAATGCTTGCCAACTCACTGGGTTTCGATTAAAATATTAGAGGGTGACATGCACATCCAAAAGAAACTTCAACTTTCAAAAGCGGATTCTGACAAGATAGAAAGACTCGCTGAAGAATATGAAGGGTCAAATGAAAAAGGCGACAGAGAAAGCATGGTAATTGACAGTCGATACCGATATATAGAAAAGGCTGTCAGGGCATCTGTCACCAAGGCAAAAAATAACAAAAAAACGATTACACAGAGAATCGATGACATTGTTACAAATAAATACCTGGCTATTCCGATATTTATTTTAATAATGTTCGCAGTATTTACGATTACATTTTCTACTATTGGAGCATTCCTTCAAAGGAGCGTTTCGTATATAGTTGGGGATTTATTGGCGGGGTTTGTTTCAAATTTGCTAATATCGTTTAATACTCCTAATTGGGTAGAAAGTCTTGTGGTCGATGGTGTAATAGGCGGTGTAGGCGGCGTACTTACATTCCTGCCGCAAATTGCCATACTGTTCTGTCTACTTTCGCTACTTGAAGACAGTGGCTATATGGCAAGAATTGCGTTTATCATGGATAAAATGTTAAGTAGGTTTGGCCTGTCAGGTAAAGCTTTTATTCCATTGTTGATGGGCTTTGGTTGTTCTGTTCCGGCTGTTATGGCTGCCAGAACAACAGAAAGTTTAAAAAACAGAAGAATGACAGTATTGCTTGTTCCATTTATATCATGTTCCGCAAAGCTTCCTATATACGGATTTATATCGCAGATTTTTTTTCCTTGTTATAGAGGGTTTCTTGTTCTCATTCTTTATGTCCTGGGAATAATCTGCGGTATATTATCCGCAATTTTGTTTAAAAATATACTCTTTAAGAAACAGAATACGTCTTTTCTTTTAGAGTTGCCTCCATATAGACTGCCGGGAATAAAAAGTACCGTTAGACACGTTTGGGATAAAATAGAGCATTTTATAAAAAAAGCCGCCACACTAATATTTGGCATGAGTGTCTTGTTGTGGATTTTGCAAAGCTTTGATTTTACATTGCACTTCACACAAGAAGGCAGGGAGAGTTTGCTTGGAATAATCGGAGGGATTATAGCTCCCATTTTTAAACCGGCCGGGTTTGGTACGTGGCAAGCTGCAGTTTCATTATTGAGTGGGCTTGTAGCTAAAGAGGCGGTTGTTTCTTCAATTTGCCTTTTCTACGGAATTCCGTCAACAGCCGGTGCAGAGGCCGCTGTGATTTTATCGGAAACCTTTGCAACACCTACTTCTGCGTATGCTTTCTTGGTTTTTGTTTTATTGTATGTGCCTTGTATAGCAGCTTTTTCTGCAATGAAGAGAGAACTCGGAGGCTGGAAATGGGCTTTGGGAAGTGCAGTATATCAAACAATGATAGCATACATGCTTGCAGTACTTGTAAATCAAACAGGGAAATATTTCCCGTATACATTGGCAGCTTTAATCATTGTTTTCGCAATGTGTTGTGTTATTAGTTCTTTTAAGGCAAAATGTAAAGACTGCCATGCGTGTGGATTATGTACACATAATATTTGTAACGGGAGCAAAAAATGCAATGAAAATATTCAAAAACAAATTTGATAATATAAAAGACAGTAAAATTCCACGCGGTGTTGCTTTGGGAAATTTCGACGGCATTCACAAAGGCCATTCTCAATTGATTCAAACGTTAGTAAAAGAATGCAGAAGCAGGAATATTAGTGCTTGTGTTTATACTTTTGAAAATCATCCCAACAATGTTATTTTTAAGGACAAGCATACACCTGTTATTATGACAGTAGAACAAAAAATAAAAATAACAGAAGAACTTGGCATAGACGAGCTTTTTCTTGAACATTTTGATAATAATTATGCATCTACTTCGCCTGATGATTTTATTAAAAATATTTTAATAGAGAAATTAGGAGTCAAGCTAGTTGTGGTAGGATTTGATTATTCTTACGGACAATTTGGTAAGGGGAATGTTCAAGAACTTAAAAAGAAAGGCGAAGAATATGGTTTCGATGTAATTGTAATACCGCAAATAAAAAGTTTCTTGCCAAGAGAGAAAAAAGAAGTGACAGTATCAAGTACCGTATTAAGAGAATTGATTCGTAACGGAAATATGATAGATTACAAAGTTCTGACAGGTCGAAACTATTTTATCCCCGGTAAAGTACAATGCGGCAGAAAAGTGGGTAAGAAATTAGGTTTCCCAACGGCGAATATTGTGCCACTGGATGGCTTTGCACTGCCGGAATTTGGTGTATACGCCACGGTAACACATATAGGAGACAAAGTATACAGGAGTATTACTAATATTGGTAATAACCCTACCTTTAAAGAAATTAAAAGAATTACAGTAGAAACGTACTTAATAGGTTTTGAAGGAGAGCTTTACGGGCAAGATATAGAAGTAGAGTTTATACAAAAAATGCGCGGCGAGATAGCATTTTCGTCGGTAGAGGATTTAGTGGCGCAAATAAACAGAGATCTGAAGGAAAGAAAAGAAATGAGCGAAGGAATACAAAAAGTTTATGAGAGAAATGGTGTGGAAATCTTTTATATTCCCACAGATAAATTTAAAACATCTATTATAAAGGTGTTGTTTTGTGATAATCTTTCAAGAGAAACGGCTTATAAAAATTGTCTGCTTGCAAATGTATTGTCGGCTGCAACAAAGAATCATCCTTCTCGCAGAAGTATTAGCCAAAAGAATCTTGAATTGTACGGAGCAAATATATTTGGGAGTATTTTCTCAAAAGAAGAAATACAAGTTTGCGAGTTTCGCGCAGAATATACAGACAAAAAATATTTATCCGATGCACCGGAAACAGAAAATGAAATAATTGATTTTTTGTTTGAAATGATTTTTAATCCTTTGACAGAGGAATGTGACGGGCAGACTGGCTTTTCAAATGAGGTTTTTCAAATAGAAAGGGAAAATCAAAATATAAACATAAAATCTATAATTAATAATAAAAACAGATATGCAATGATGCGTATAAACCAGATAATGTATGAAAATGAGCCTCTTTCCGTAGGATGCGCAGGAAAAGTCGAGGACGGAGATAATCTTACGCCGGTAATGCTGTTTGATTATTATAAAAATGTATTTTTAAAAAATCTTCCTGTTAAAATTATTTTTAGCGGCAGTGAATATCCGGAGAAACTTACAGAATATACAACGAAATATTTTGCTGAAACGTCTAAAATTAAGCTTAATGAAGCATACGTTGAACGTTTGTCAATAAAACCGGAAGAAGTAAAATCAGCAGAGGAAAAGCAAGATGTTACTCAAGGAATTCTTGTTATGGGTTACAGGACAAATACGCACCCGCTTTCCGAAGATTATTATGCAACTCTTGTTTGTACCGCAATTTTGGGACAATCTCAGAACTCAAAGCTTTTTGTTAATGTGAGAGAAAAGAACAGTCTCGCGTATGGCGTAGAAGCTTTTAATAGCCGTGTAAAGGGCTCAATGAATGTAATTTGCGGCATAGATGCAGTAAATAAAGATATTGTAATTGATATTATAAACAAACAGCTCGAGGCAATAAAAAACGGAGAAATTTCAAAGGAAGAAATTGATGATACAGTAAAAATGCTTTGTGATGATTTGCATTCGCATAATGATCATCAAGAACAAATGATGTCATATTATTTTAATCAATACATCATGGGTCAAATTACAGATATTTTGGAATATATAGAAAAAATTAAAGCTGTAAAGGCAGAAGATATTGTTGCGGCGGCGAAAAAGATACAGCTTGATACAATATATTTTTTGAAAGGGGAAGATGATTAATATGCACTGTTTTTCTATGTATAACGAGAAAATATACGAATTTAGACATAATTCCGGCTTATATGTGCAGATTCTTCCTAAGAAAGGCTTTCGTAGAAAATATGCTTATCTTACAACAAGATTTGGTTCGGCTGATTCGGAATATTTGTGTGAAGGTAAAAAAATAAAAGTTCCTCACGGTACTGCCCATTTTCTTGAGCATAAGATGTTTGAGAAAAAGGATGGAGATATTTTTGATAAATATTCTAAAACAGGAGCGAATGCAAATGCCTTTACAAGCCATTTGGTGACTTCGTACTATTTCGACTGTGTTGATAATTTTGAAGAAAATCTTAATATTTTGTTTGAACAAGTTTTTGTGCCATATTTTACACCGGAAAATGTAGAAAAAGAAAAAGGAATTATCATACAGGAAATTAATATGTATCGTGATGATCCCTATGATGTCCGATATCAAGAATTCCTTAAACTTTTATATAAAAACAATCCTGTAAAAATTAATATAGTCGGTACAGAAGAAACAGTAAGAAGTATTACTCCGGAAATACTGTATAATTGTCATAAAGTATTTTACAGACCGGATAATATGTGTCTTGTTGTAGTTGGAGATGTAAATGTTGAAACAATAGAAAAAGCATTAGACAGAGCAGGCTTGCCTAAATATACAGATAATCAAATTGAGAGAATTCAACCTGCAGAGCCTGAAAAACCGGCAGGCATTAGAAGCGTATGCCAAAAGGATACGAGTTGCCCTTTATTTGCTTTTGGTTTTAAGGATACTTCCTCAAAATATAATTCCACGGAGTTTCTGAAAAGAAAAATAGCAGGTAATTTTGCATCGGATTTGATTTTTGATTACGTGTCTGAGTTAGTTGATACAATGTACCGTTCCGGAGATATTTATACTATATACGCATGTTATAACATTAATAAAAATTATAGCTTTTACGAAATAATGGGCGCTTCCGAAAAGCCTGAGAAAGTAGAAAAAGCCATAGGTGATTATATTGCAAAAATAGCTGAAATGGGTATAGACAGTAAAATGTTTGAGAGTCTGAAAAGGGCATATTACAGCTACAATATAAGAGTATTTGATTCTTTGTCAAGTATTGCAAGAGGGTTGGTATACAGTTATCAGGATGGTTATAACTTATTTGACTATTTTGATGCCTATGGTAAAATAACTGAAGCAGATGTAAATGACTTTATAAGAGATTTATTATGTAAAGAAATGGTAGTAACAATAGTCGAACCGAAAGGCAGGTAAGCTTTATGAGCAGTATCTTAGACAATATATGTTTGATGGCAAAGGGTTGGGTAGAATTCCCTAAATTATTTGGCGATAAGGGACTCAGAATCCCAATAAATGATACCGTGTTTAACCTTGGTAGCTTTGAAGTAAAATGGTATGGTTTGATTATTTGCCTTGCAGTAGTTCTGTGTATTGTGCTCGGATTAAAGGCATGTAAAAATCATGGCATGACACAAGACGATGTTCTTGATTATATTTTATTTGCAATTCCTTCTGCAATGGTAGGAGCGAGACTTTATTATGTAATATTCCAATGGGAAAATTATGCTGAAGAACCAATTACAGCCCTGTATGTATGGGAAGGCGGATTGGCAGTATACGGCGGAGTTATAGCAGCTTTGATTGCACTTTTATGTGTGGCAAAATATAAAAAGCAATCATTTATAAGAGTTGCCGGTTTTGCAATGCCTTACATAATTTTAGGTCAGGCAATAGGCAGATGGGGTAACTTCTTTAATCAAGAGGCTTTTGGAAGATACACCACACTTCCGTGGGGAATGACGGGAAACGAAATAGAAAACTGGGTATATACACAAGTAGCAAAAGGCGTAGAAGGGTATTCCGTAGGCACCTTGGTGCATCCTACCTTTTTATATGAGTCCTTGTGGTGTTTTGCAGCGTTTGCATTTATGATGATATATCGCAAAAAATGGGAAAAGCACGAGGGCGAGAGTCTTTGTTTATATATGATTTTATACGGTATAGAAAGAACTTTGGTAGAAGGTTTGAGAACGGACAGCCTTTACATTGGAAACACAAGTGTAAGAGTATCGCAATTGCTTTCTGCAGTACTGGTCATTGTAGGTGTAGCCTTGTTCGCAGACATTAAAAGAAGACAGAAGAAAGCGTCGTACGAGCTTGGTGAAGAATCTACCGGGGGCCTTGAAGGTGTGGTAGAAAAATTGCAGCTGGACGAAGCGGCAGAAGGGGACAATTCCGCAGAAAATGAAAATCAATAACAATTTGCGGACAGGTGGCCTTTACACGAAACGTCCGTACATGATGCAAATCGAGGAAAAAGGCAAACTCGACTATATAACGAAATTTGATTATTTTCTCATGGGAACAGTATTAATGATTTCCTTGATAGGTCTTGTTTTTCTTGAAAGTGCCATGGAGAATATGTATCTTGATGGCGGCAAAAGTGCAATGCTGGTACAGATTGTGGGATTGGCGGCAGGTGTTGTTATTGCAATTGCCTTTTCATTTGCGGACTATTATTTGTTTAGAGTTTTCAGTTGGCCGTTTTATGCGTTTAATGTTGTAATGATGTTAAGCGTCTTTACACCATTGGGAATAGAACAGTACGGCAGTCGTGCGTGGATTAACATAGGAATAACAACGTACCAGCCATCAGAGCTTATGAAGCTTGCGATGGTACTTGTTATAGCACAACAAATAGAATATATAGAAAAGGAAGGCGGTATGACTTTCAAACGCGGAGCAATCATACTGGGCTCTTTTTTGTTACCGTTAGGATTGGTTTTCTTGCAAAAAGACATAGGTCAATCCATGGTATTTATATTTGTATTTTTAGTTACAATTTTTGTTGGCGGTATAAGCAAGAAATACATTTTTACAATTCTCGGTACGGGAATGTTGGCAGTACCCTTTGTTTGGAAATTTGCTATGAATGATGCAAGACGCGGCAGACTTTTATCATTTATAGATCCTGATAAATATCTTGATTATTCTTATCAGCTCAGAAGAACAATAATGGCAATAGGCTCAGGACGTTTGACGGGAGAGGGAATTGGAGAAGGAACGATGAATATGGGTAAAAAAATACCTGTAAAAATGTCAGACTCTATTTTTGCTGTGATAGGAGAAGAAGCTGGTTTTATAGGTTGTTTGATTGTGGTAATTTTAATGACCGTCATGCTGGGCAGAATGATTTTTATTTCATATAAAGCTAGAGAAACTTTCGGTAAGTGTGTTGCGGCAGGCATTTTTGCAATGTTTGCATTTAATATAATAGAAAACATTGGCATGAATATAGGAATTATGCCAATAACAGGATTGCCATTGCCTTTTGTTAGCAAGGGAGGAAGTTCCATGATTACAAACTATATGGCAATCGGCGTACTTTTAAGCATTTCCACCAGGAGGCAACGTGGCTTTTTCTCTGATTAAAATTTTTAAAATACTTTGCTATTTTTTTGCTGTGCTTTGTCTTGTGTGCGGCATAGTACCTCTTGTGTTTTTCGGACATGTCAACCCCGGCAATATTTCGCTTATAATATACGGAATGTTACTGCTCTTTTTGCTGTTGGTAAAACCTTACAGCATTAGAAGAAAAAGATTGAGAAAATTTTTTGATATTTCTAAAAAGATATTAATAGGCTTACTTGCGGTTTGTTTCATTACAGGCGCATTTGTGAGTGCTTTTATGATAAAGTATGCTTTTTTCAATGAACCTACAGATAAATCGGGAGATAGCGGTACGGTCGTTGTTTTGGGGTGTAAAATAAACGGAACCACGCCATCGCTTACCTTGGCAGGCAGATTGGATGCTGCGTATAAATATTTAAACGAGCACCCGAATTCCGTAGCGGTAGTTTCCGGGGGAAAAGGTTGGGATGAAGAAGTTTCAGAAGCATCTGTTATGAAAAGTTATCTTGTGGAAAAAGGAATCGAAGAAACAAGGATTTTTATGGAGGAAAAGTCTGTAAATACAGATGAAAATATAAAGTTTTCAGGAGAAATTATTAAAGAAAAAGGTTTGCCGAAAACCATGTATATTGTAACAGATACTTTTCACTCGTTCAGAGGCTTCTTGTTTGCCGAAAAGAACGGTTATGCAGCTAAAAATATAAGTTCGGATATATTTTGGCCGCTTTTTGGGGAATATTGGGTTAGAGATATTCTGGGAGTTCTTCACATGAAGCTTACACCGAACTGGGATTTAAATATACAAAACTCGTAATAAAAGTTATATAAATTATTTGACAAAAGTTTTATACAAGGGTATACTAAGGGCTGTAAAGGAGGCACCTTAGTATGCAGAAAAGTTTATACAGTCTTATGTTGATGGACGATGTGGTAAGAGCGATTGACAGATTAGCCTTACAGCAAAATACAAATAGGTCCAATTTAGTAAATCAAATTTTAGCAGAATATGTATCCATGATGACTCCCGAGAAGAGAGTGAGCAATATTTTTAAAAGCATTGAGGATTTAATCAATCAATGCGGTATGAATATTGTGCCGTATGTTTCGCCGAATCAGATGACGATGTCGCTTAAAAGCAGCCTTGAGTATAAATACAGACCAACAATTAAGTATGAGGTATCCATGTATAGGACACCACAACAAGGTACGATTGGTGAGCTTAATGTTGTTTTTAGGACACAATCCGAGGAGCTTATCAGAGCAATGACAGATTTTTTTAGGTTATGGACCGGGATTGAGTCTGCCTACAGACATGATGTGGAAATAAACTATGCACTCTATGACGGCAGATTTACAAGAAGCATAAGTATATGCCCGGACAGGAATTATACCAATGAAGAGGTTGGTGATAACATTTCTTCATATATTCAGATTTTTGACAAATTGGTTAAGGGATATGTCAGCGGCAGTTACAATTCCCGTGATGTCGAAATGATATATCTTGAATATTACAATAAAGGAGTTGGTTTAATATGACAGATAAGCTTACGCAGAAGACACTGGAGGCATTGAGAAATGCCCAAGGTATGGCAATAGAAAATGATAATATGCAAATTATGCCGGAGCATATTGTATATGCACTTGCGGATCAGGACGGAGGACTGATAGCAAGTTTGCTCGGTAAGCTCGGCATTGATGCAGATCGTTTTTTAGCATCGGTGGATAAGGTTATTTCCGAACTTCCTAAGGTTAGTGGCAGCGGACGGGAGCCGGACAAGGTATATATTTCAAAAGAAACCGATAAGATTTTAAATGATGCGGAGAAGTTGGCAAAGAAAAACAAGGATGAGTATGTTTCTGTAGAACACATAATGATGGCTTGTATCTCAAATCCTACAGCAAAGTTGAAGGATGTTTTTCGCCAATACGGTTTAACAAAAGAATCTTTTGAGCAAGAGCTCAACAAAGTAAAAACTAATCGTGTGACTGGTGACAATCCGGAGGAAACTTACGATGCCTTAAATAAATACGGCTTTGATCTTGTAGAGAGAGCAAAACAGGGTAAACTTGACCCTGTTATAGGCAGAGACAGTGAAATTAGAAATGTTATTAGAATTCTTTCAAGAAAGACAAAGAATAATCCTGTTTTAATAGGTGAGCCTGGTGTAGGTAAGACGGCTGTTGCGGAGGGCCTGGCACAGAGAATTGTAAGAGGCGATGTGCCGGAGGGATTAAAAGATAAGACTATCTTTTCTCTTGATATGGGGGCTTTAATTGCCGGAGCAAAATTCCGTGGTGAATTTGAAGAGAGGCTTAAAGCTGTTCTTAACGAAGTAAAAAGCAGTGAGGGCAGTATAATTCTTTTCATTGATGAACTTCATACTATTGTAGGAGCCGGTAAGACTGACGGAGCAATGGATGCCGGTAATTTATTAAAGCCTATGCTTGCAAGAGGCGAGCTTCATTGTATAGGAGCCACCACATTGGATGAATACAGACAGTATATAGAAAAGGATGCGGCTTTGGAGAGACGGTTTCAGCCGGTGCAGATAGACGAGCCTAATGTTGAGGATACTGTTTCGATATTAAGAGGATTAAAAGAAAAATATGAAATTTTTCACGGAGTACAAATCCATGATGGAGCACTTATTGCTGCAGCAACTCTTTCTGACAGATATATAACCGACAGATTTTTGCCGGATAAGGCAATAGATTTGGTAGACGAGGCTTGCGCTCAGATAAGGACTGAAATTGATTCTATGCCTGCAGAAATTGACGATGTACGTCGCAAAATTATGCAACTTGAAATAGAGGAAATGGCCTTGAAGAAAGAAAAAGATACATTATCTAAAGAACGAAGCGAGAAAATAAGTGAAGAGCTTGCCGAGAACAGAGATAAATTTAACGCCATGAAATCTTCTTGGGAAAAAGAAAAACAAGAGATTGACTTAGTTAAAAATATTAAGGAAGAGATCGACAGCGTTAATGTGGAAATTGAGGCTGCACAGAGAAATTATGAATATGAAAAGGCAGCTAAATTGAGGTATTCAACACTGCCGGAGCTTGAAAAGAAATTAGAGGATGCTCAGAAGAAAAGTGAAAACAGGGCTTCCGGAGATAAAACTGCTGCCGGATTTGTCAGAGATACCGTTACAGAGGAAGAAATTGCTGCAATTGTAGCAAGATGGACAGGTATACCTGTAGCAAAACTTATGGAGGGCGAACGAGAAAAGATTCTTCATTTGGACGAGATTCTTCACAAAAGAGTTATTGGACAAGATGAGGCGGTAACAAAAGTTACAGAGGCAATTATACGTTCAAGAGCCGGAATAAGTGATCCTAACAGACCTATAGGTTCTTTCTTATTTTTAGGTCCAACCGGTGTAGGTAAAACAGAGCTGGCTAAGGCATTGGCTGAAAGTCTTTTTGATGATGAACATAATATGGTCAGAATAGACATGACGGAGTATATGGAGAAGTTTTCTGTTTCGAGACTTATAGGAGCACCTCCCGGATATGTGGGATATGATGAGGGAGGACAGCTTACTGAGGCCGTAAGGAGAAAGCCTTATTCCGTAATACTTTTTGATGAAGTAGAAAAGGCTCATCCTGATGTGTTTAACATATTGCTTCAAGTTCTGGATGATGGACGTATTACAGATTCTCAAGGACGTACTGTAGATTTTAAAAATACTGTTATTATTTTGACGAGTAATCTTGGCTCACAATTTTTGCTTGACGGATTTACTCCTAAAGGTTATATTTCTGATGAGGCCAAAGAAAGTGTAACAGCGCTTTTAAAACAAACCTTCAGACCTGAATTTTTAAACAGACTTGATGAGATTGTTTTTTATAAGCCTTTAGGTAAAGACGATATGAGAAAAATTATTGACATACTCGTTGAGAAGCTCAGTAATCGTCTTGCTGATAAATCTCTAAAGCTTCATATTACTGATGATGCTAAGGATTATATTATAGAGCATGGTTTCGATCCGATATATGGTGCAAGACCTTTAAAAAGATATATGCAAAGTTATGTAGAGACTATGATAGCAAGAAAGATTCTGTCAACTGATATTGAGATTAATTCTAAAATCACGGTTGATGTTGATAAGACAAGCTCAAATCCGGAGCTTCGAGTGTATTGATGCAAAACAAATAAAATTAAGGAGTATTTAATTTGGAACTGCCACAGGAATATATTGACAAAATGACAGATTTGCTAGGTGAAGAGGAGTTTCCTCTTTACCTGGCATCTTTAGAAGAAGAGAGATCCTTCGGTGTGAGAGTTAATACATTAAAGATTTCAAATGAGGATTTTTTGGAGGATTTAGGAGAAATCATTAATGTAAAAAAAATAATTCCGTGGACTAATGACGGATACTATTATGCACCCTTTGAGAAAGAGAACACGGAGCTTCCGGGTAAATTACCTTTTTATCATGCAGGGCTTTACTACATACAAGAACCGAGTGCAATGTATCCTGCACAGCAGCTTGATGTAAAGCCGGGGGATAAAGTACTTGACTTATGTGCAGCTCCGGGAGGCAAAAGTACAAAACTTGGTGTAAAACTATCCGGAGAGGGTTTGCTTGTGGCAAATGATATAAGTCAGGAGAGAGTTAAAGCTCTTATTTATAATTTAGAGCTGGCCGGTGTAAGGAATGTTATTGTCGCAAATGAGTCTCCGGAGAGATTGGCAAAAAAATTTAATGGATATTTTGACAAAATTTTAGTAGATGCACCGTGTTCCGGAGAGGGAATGTTCCGTAAAGATAACGAAGCAGTAAAAAGTTGGGGTAAATTTAAGACAGAAGTATGTGCCGGAATGCAACGTGAAATTCTTGAATATGCACACGTTATGTTAAAGCCGGGCGGACATATTTTGTATTCTACGTGTACATTCGATCCAAGCGAGGACGAATATATGATTAAAGAATTTATGGAAAAGTTCCCGGAGTACGCGCTTTTACCTCTTGAAAAGCGCGGCGGAATTGCTGATGGCCTTTACGGAATGTCTGAGGCTGCCCGTTTGTGGCCACACAAGCTGAAAGGCGAGGGGCATTTTACTGCAATGCTTGAAAAGAAAAAGCAAGCAAAAGAAGAAAATAGTAAAAAATCCGATTATGAGAAAAAATCAAACAATAATAAAAGCTATAAAGTGTTAAAAGATGCTCCCGATGAGTTTAAAACGTATTGGAAAAAGAACATGCAAGGTGATATTCCGTCGGGATATTATTACGTTGCAGGTGAGGGACTGTATTTTTTGCCTTGTGTACCACCTGATATTGACGGGCTCAAGGTGCCCAAAATCGGTTTGAACATGGGAGAGTTAAATCATTGTAAATTTAAACCCTCACAACAGTTTGCCATGGCTTACGGAGATATGTTTGCAAGAAAAATTACTTTTGCTTACGACAGCGAGGACGTTAAAAGATATTTGAGAGGGGAGACTATAACCGTATCAAGTGATTTTGGTGATGGATGGCATGCTGTTTGTGTAGGTGTTAAAGGAAAAACAGAAAAAGGATATGTTTTGGGAACGGGTGTAATAAATGGCGGAATGTTAAAAAATATGTATCCTAAAGGATGGAGGCGTCTTATATGATTCGTCTTGATCGCTTTTTGGCAAATATGGGCGTAGGTACACGCAAAGAAGTTAAAAAGTTTGTGTCAGCAGGCGCTGTTACGGTTAATGGTAAAATTGCCGGTGATTCAGGCATGCAAATAAACGAAGAAGAGGATTCCGTCGTTGTATTTAATGAGGTAGTGGAATATAAACCGTATGTATATATAATGATGAATAAACCGGCCGGTGTTCTTTCTGCTTCTGAGGATGCAAGAGGAGCTGTGACAGCCGCTGATTTAGTAGCAGAGGAGTATGGTCATTATGGCGTTTCTCCGGCTGGTAGACTCGATAAGGATAGCGAAGGTTTCTTGATTTTGACTAATGACGGAGAATATATTCATAAGGTTATTTCTCCTAATAAACATGTAGATAAGGTATATTTTTGTCTGCTTGAGAAGGCGATTTCCGCAACGGATATAGAGGCCTTCAGTAAAGGCATTATACTTGCAGACGGTACAGTGTGCAGAACAGCTAAATTAGAAGAAGCTGAAATAACAGAAGAGCAAGGCTACGGAGCGCTTGTTACAATTCATGAGGGTAAATTTCATCAAGTTAAAAGAATGTTTTTGGCAAGAGATAATAAAGTCTTATATTTAAAACGTATAAAAATCGGAGATGTATGGCTTGATAAATCGCTGGAGAAAGGCCAATACAGAGAAATGACACAGCAAGAAAAAGACAGTATTATCACAGATAAAGGAGAACGGTTACAATGAATAGACAAACAGCAGACAAGGTAGATTTATTCCTTATGGGAATGCAGGGAAGACATGAGGATGGCAAGGATTTCTTCCTATATATAGATGTTGATTTTGTTTCGGGAAACAAGAAGTATTCTGCACATATAGAACAAACAGAGGGGGGATTGCTTTCTTATAATTTTATGGGGAACAGTTATAAGGGCAGTTTCTTAGATGTGCGTGATTTCGTCAAAAAGACAATACCTGAGTTTGATTCTATGCTTTTTGTATATTCAGAACGCGGCAAGCAAATTACCGTTAAAGCAGACAATAAAGATGTAAGCTCTCAAACAAAGGATTTACAGGTAAATGAGGAAAAAGCAGCCAACGCTTCTACCTCAGCAGTAATGAGCGACAGAGAATATTTCATTAAACCTGACAGAGCGGCAGAATTATTGGAGGCAATAGGCATATTGGCAAAAAATGGCAAAATTCGCAATGATAAAATTCGTAAATATAATCAAATCGATCATTTCGTTGAGCTTGTTGATCCTATGCTGCGCAAATTATGTTCAAACAAAAAACAAATTCGTATTGTTGATTGCGGCTGCGGAAAGTCTTATCTTTCTTTTGCGCTTAACTACTATATTAAGGAAGTTTTGGGTAAGAATTGTTATTTCACAGGCCTTGATTATAACGGTGCTGTTATTGCCGAGTCTGCAAGAATTGCAAAGCAACTTCATTATAATAATATGCAATTTATAGAAACAGATATAGGCGCATACGAACCTGATTGTCAATATGACATGCTGCTGACATTGCATGCATGTGATACAGCAACAGATAAAGCTCTTAGATTTGCTCTTGATCACAAGGTTGCATCTATTGTTTGCGTTCCTTGTTGCCATAAAGAAATGAATTCTCAATACCACATGGAAGGTTTTGAAGATATTCTAAAATATGGTATTCTTAAAGCTCGTATTGCAGATAGTCTGACAGATGGGCTCCGCGCCATGTATTTAGAAGGTCACGGATATGATGTATCAATGTTAGAATATATTTCGCCTATAGATACGCCGAAAAATCTTATGATAAAAGCTATAAGAACATCAGGTAAAAATGATGCGATTCTTAACAAATACCGCAAGATTTGTAATGAATTAGGTGTGAAGCTTTCTATTGGAGGTTGATTTTTTTATTGATGCAACATATTCATGCATTTCCTGTTTTGTATTCATTCTTCTTGATTCATCAATGCAGTTTTGTTGCTCATTTTCGCTCATTTCGGCAAAAGCATCCATTGCATCTAAATCAGTGGCCAGCTCTAAGGCAAAATTGATGGGCAATTCATTTCCGCTTTTAGACATCATGTTCATCATCCTTTCAAGTATATATTGCCCACAAAAAAACCTTATATTCAATTAAGTGAATTTCGTCTTTATTTTTTTGAAGTGGCATCGTATAATAAAGAAATTAACAGTGAAAGAAGGCTTTTTAATGAAATTATATATTAGTGCAGATATAGAAGGCAGTGCAGCAATAATGGATTGGGACGAGGCTCTGCCCGGCGGTACGAAATATCCGTATTTTGCTGAAATCATGACAAAAGAAGTTGCCGCTGCATGCAGAGGAGCAGAAAATGCAGGTTGGGAAGTAACCGTAAAGGATGCACATTGTAACGGCAGAAATATTAATCCCGAAAATATACCTGAAAATGTAACTCTTATTCGTGGCTGGACAGGAGATATGTTGGAAATGATGGGTGGATTAGATAAGGATGAGTACGACGCAGTGGCTTTTACAGGCTATCATTCAGATGCGTGGTCAGACGGAAATACGCTCTCTCATACAATGGTGCGCAAAGTAAACCGTTTTACAATAAATGGTATTGCCGCTTCTGAATTTATTATTAATGCATATATAGCAGCATATTTTAAAAAGCCGATAGTATTTTTGTCGGGAGATGAGGCTCTTTGCAAAATTGCAAAAGAAATGATACCTTGCATAGAAACTGTATCATCAAAAAGTGTTATAGGAGGAGCAACACTTGCGAAGCATCCGGAGAAAGTACGTAAAGAAATAGAAACAGGAATAGAAAAGGCTTTGAAATTAAAAGACATTGATAAGACATGTGTTCCGGAATTGCCGGAGTATTTTGTTGCCGAGGTGGAATATAAAGAATGGCAAGAGGCAAATAAATATTCCAATTATCCGGGAGCTAAGAGAACAGACGTTAAAAAAGTATCATACGAGAGCCACGATTATATGGATGTATTAAAGTTTATAATGTTCTGCATATAAAAAACGGTGCATAGTTTTTTTGCAAAAAATGTTTATATAGGTTGAAAAATATGATATACTTCAAGGAGCGTTGCATTTGACTCTTTTAATGCAATATTAACAATAAAAACATACAATAAAACAACAACCGAAAGGGGAGTTTAATAAATGGCAAGAAATCTTTTTACATCAGAGTCCGTTACAGAGGGACATCCCGATAAGATCTGCGACCAAGTTGCAGACAGGATATTGGACGCAATTATAGCAGAAGACCCTAAGGCAAGAGTTGCTTGTGAGGTAACTGCTGCAACGGGGCAAATTTTCATAATGGGTGAAATAACAACAAACACATACGTAGACTTTGCGGCAATAGCAAGAAAAACAGTGCTTGACATAGGATATAACAGTTCTGATATGGGTTTTGATGGTAATACTTGTGCTGTAATGAGTTGTGTGCATGAGCAATCTCCGGATATTGCGCTTGGTGTAGACAAGTCGTTAGAAGCAAAACAAGGAGCCGATGAGGATTCAGACAACGAAAACGGTGCCGGAGATCAAGGTATGATGTTCGGTTATGCTTGCAAAGAAACAAAAGAACTTATGCCATTGCCAATAAGTCTTGCGCACAAGCTTACAATGAGACTTACAGAGGTAAGAAAAACGGGTCTTCTCAGTTATTTAAGACCGGATGGCAAAAGTCAGGTAACAGTAGAATATGACAATAATAATAAACCTATAAGAGTAGACGCAGTTGTTGTATCTTCCCAGCATAGTGCAGACATTGACATAGAAACACTTCGCAAAGATATAAAAGAACACGTTATATGTGCAGTTATACCAGAGCAATATATTGACGCCGATACTAAATTTTACGTTAACCCAACAGGTAGATTTGTTGTGGGAGGACCTTGCGGAGACTCAGGATTGACAGGAAGAAAAATAATTGTCGATACTTACGGTGGCATGGGACGTCACGGAGGCGGAGCGTTCAGCGGAAAAGATCCCACAAAGGTAGACAGAAGCGCGGCATATATGGCACGTCATATAGCAAAGAGTGTAGTTGCTTCAAATCTTGCAGAAAGATGTGAAATACAGCTCGCTTATGCGATAGGAGTTGCACAGCCTGTCTCAGTACGTGTTGATACATTTGGCACAAACACAATACCTGAAACAGAAATTGAACAACGTATCCTTTCTAAATTTGACCTTCGTCCTGCGGCAATAATTAAATATCTTAATTTGCGCACACCAATTTATGCCAAAACAACAAACTACGGACATTTTGGCAAAGAAGATTGTCAACTTAAGTGGGAAGAAACTGTTTCACTTTAATAAATAAAAAAGCTGACAGTTTAAGTCAGCTTAAAACCATTTTCATTAATTTCGATATCTAAAGACGCTCTGTCAATGCGAGGGATTTTTCCCGAGGCTTTTAGGGGCGTCTTTAATTTTAAAGGTTTAAAATTATAATCTCTAAAGCCAATTGTGCGAGGGGACACGCCTAATAAATATTTATAATAGAATAAAACAGGTATTGCAGACCAACCGTGACAAAGACTGCCGGCTGTATCAAAAGCCCAAGAACCATCAATGGTTTCCCAAAAAGATGTGGCACCGTTATACAGCATATGTCCCCATTTATCGGCAATATCATTAATAACATAGTCAGCATACAAATCACCTGCATTTAAAAGAGCCTCATATTTAAAAATTGTGTGGCTTAGAGTCACAGGAATAAGGGCAGGAGAACACTGCGAATTGTGTGAAAGTATATCTGCTATGCGTTTAGCATGTGATTCAGGAACAAGACCGGCATATAAAACAAGAGAATTCATAAGCTCAGAGAAATGCAACTTTTCTCCGTTTACAACGTATGTACAGTATGCTCCTACAGAGGAATCCCAAAAAGCATCGTGCAAAGCAGCCTTAGCACCATTTAAAAGCATTTCGCACCAAGAAATTTTCTCTACAAAATCAATTTCGTGTGTACCGGAATTTTCTGCACCTGATGATTTGTTATAAGAATACAAAAGCTTTGAGAGCTTTATCATTGAATCCAAAGCAATAATATAAAAAACGCTTAAAGGACCGTCATAATTTCTGTAGTCGTTTATATCACGAAGATTCTTTGGGAAACCATCAGACAAACCATAAGACCATTCATAGAAATTCCAACAACCATCATCATACATGGGACTTTGCAAATCGCGGCCTTTTGCGTTTCGCCAAAATGTGCGTATTATTGTCTCGGCACAAGGCCACATTTCTTCGCCAAAAGCTAAGTCGCCGGAGTACATAACGTACTCATACAGTTCTAAAATCCAAATAAGCGAAAAAGACGGAATGGTAACGTTTACCTTTGCAGGAGCACACAACTCCAATAGTCCGTCATCACGTAAACCAAGAGAAAGCAGTCTTATGCTTTCTCTTGGCATGTCATATTCGCCAAATGCGTAGTATCCGCATAAAATCTGATTTCTTGAATCCATAGAGTACAAAGCTTGTTCGCGCCACGGACAATCCTCGTAATGCTCATGCGCGCTTAGCTTTAACGTGCGCAGGCAAGTTTCGTATATCTTATTATGCAAATTATCAGAACAAATAAACTTTCCTCGCTCTTTAAAGGGATATTGGTAAGGACGAAGGCCCGCGTAGTATAAAGTAAAGTCAAAAGTTTCTATATAAAGAGACAAATAACGACAGCCAAACCTTTTGTTGTAGTGGACATATCGATTTCTGCCGGGAGCGCAAATGTATTCCGCCGCAAAAGAGCGTCCGCCTAATGCAGTACGTATGCGCAAGTCGTCAAGATGCTCTCCATAGCCAATCAAAATACGAGTACCTTCTGTTGCCTCAATATCAAGCTCGAAGCAACCTGCCTCTTCTTGACCTAAATCTATTATTAAGTAAACACCGTTTTCGCCTAAATGGGCAGGGGATGTTGGATCAACCTTGCAAACAAGAGGATTGCGAGCGCTGAGTTTGAATGGCTCGCAGCCGCTTTTTTTGTTTAAATCCCAAATTCTGCCTGAAGATAAAAAGGCTTTCTGCATTGCAAGAGCCGGAGTGTTGTCCTTGTATGCAGGGTGATGCATAAAAAAGCCCTGTGCAATTATCGTGGCAGGCACGCGGTTTTTGACTTCCGGTTTAGCAATAGGTCTTGGAAAAACTTTTACATTATTGCTTACTGCTACGGAACTCTGCCACTTGTTTTTGCCTCTTTTGGTGGCATCGTATGCAAACGTATAACCAAGCTGCCATGTAACGAACTCTATGGGGCCGTTTTTGTATTCAGAAGCCACTCTTGAAAGAGTGTACGAGTTGCTTACGGCTAAGGCACGGTCGTCACATATTACATCATAAAGCAGCCCGGCTGCCGCATGTAAGTATGTAGAGGAGGAAGTACCTTGATAGTATGCAAGAATGCGGATTTCGTTATCCCCTACATTGACGAGGTGGGAAATATCGATTGTGTCAAAAATTTTGTATTCGGGAAAATCGGCATATTGACCAAAGTCTGCAAATCGCCCGTTTATCCATAAAGCATATTGACTGTCTGCACTGATTCTGACTTGTACGGTTGAATCAGGTCTTTCTACATTAAATTTGTCAGCAAATTCGCAATAACAATTTACTTCGTAAGGACAGTTTTTTGCCCAAATCCACTTACTTCCTTGAGAAAGCTGCATAAAATCCGTCACTCTTCCTTTCGATAATTAATTATTAAGAAAACGCGCGATGGCATCCAATGCTTTTTTTATGTGATCTATTGAATATGCATACGAAACTCTTACGTAACCCTCTCCGCTTTCGCCAAAAGCACCGCCGGGGACAATGGCTACTTTTTCTTGTGTAAGTAATTTGTTGCAAAACTCCTCAGAAGTCATGCCGGTACTCTTAATACAAGGGAAACAATAAAAAGCGCCTAATGGTTCAAAACAAGTCAGACCCAATTTGTTGAAACCATTTACAATAAACTTTCTTCTGTAATTATATTCTTCGCGCATTAATCTTACATCTTCGTCGCCGTTTTTGATTGCCTCAATTGCTGCAAATTGGCTTGTGGTAGGAGCACACATAATGGCATATTGGTGTAATTTTGTTAATTGAGTAATAACCTCCGGCTCTGCACAAACGTAGCCGAGACGCCAGCCTGTCATGGAATATGTTTTTGAAAAACCATTAACTAAAATTGTGCGTTCCTTCATATCGGGTATTTCTGCAATAGAAATATGGCGAGTGCTTGTATAATTAAGCTCGCTGTATATTTCGTCTGACAGAACAAGAATATCTGTGCCGCGTAAAACTTCCGCAATAGCCTCTAAGTCGCTCTTTTCCATAATAGAACCTGTCGGATTGTTAGGAAATGGCAGAACTAAAAGCTTCGTTTTATCTGTAATAGCATTCTTTAAAAGCTCAGGGGTTAATTTAAAATTATCCTCAGCGCGCATATTTATATTAACTACTTTTGCGCCGCACATGGCAGCGAGGGGACCGTAACAAACAAAGCTGGGAAGTGGAACAATTACTTCATCACCAGGCTTGATAAAAGCACGCATTGTTAAGTCTATTGCTTCACTGCCGCCGACGGTTACAAGAATTTGCTTATCCGCCTTATAAGATAAGTTAAATCTTCTTTGCAGATAGCGAGATATTTCTTGCCTCAATTCAATCATGCCTGCGTTTGCAGTGTATTTTGTTCTGCTTTTTTCTAATGTGTTGATGGCAATGTTGCGCACGTGCCATGGAGTAGGGAAGTCAGGCTCTCCTATACCCAAAGAAATAACGTCCTCCATTGTTGCAGCAATATCAAAAAGCTTACGAATGCCGGAAGGCGGCAAATCAGTTAACGTGTTATTGAGTAAGTTGCTAAAATTCAAACCATCATCACCAATCTTTCGTCCTCTTGAGGCTGCTCAAAAAGCACGCCGTCCTGCTTGTACTTTTTTAAAACAAAATGTGTGGCAGTGCTGATTACAGTGTCCATGGGAGATAACTGTTCTGCAACAAAAAGGGCAACTTCGTTTAACGTTTTTCCCTCAATAATTAATGCAATGTCATAAGCACCTGACATAAGATAAACTGTTTTTACTTGCTCATATTGATAAAATCTTTCTGCAATTTGGTCAAAACCTTTGCCGAACTGTGGTGTTACTTTAAGCTCTATGAAAGCAGTAACGTATTCTCTTGTGGTTTTTTGCCAATTGACGAGCATTTTGCTGCCGAGAATGATACCGTCTTTTTTGAATTGCTCTATGGCGGCGGAAATCTCCTCCTCACTTTTATCAAGCATAACCGCTATGTCAGCAACTGTAAGTGTGCTGTTTTTTTCTAACAATTCAAGTATTTTGTTCATTGAAATCATCCTCTCTGATTTATTTATAATTGTGGTTATTTTTATGTAATTTTACCTAAATTATATTATATCCTCAAAGCTCTTTATTGTAAACAAAACTTTTTATGCAGGCTCTTTATTATTGACACTTTCGTGTGTTACTTTTATACTAAACATATAAAAAAAGATGGGACAGGAGTCTTGAAAATGAAAATAATACTTATGCATAATAATACCCCGATTCAGATGATGGGTATAATAATTGTTACAAAAAACGGCAGAGTAATCGCTATTGACGGCGGCAAATGCGGAGATGCCGATGAATTTAAACGTCTCGTTACGGAAAATGGTGGCGAAATCGACCTTTGGCTTATCACTCACCCTCACCGTGACCACTACGAGACATTAATAGAACTGAGTCAAAGAAAAGATACTTCTATCAAAGTTGGCAAGGTATGTTACAATCCCACACCGGCATTTTTCAAAACGATAGAGGATGCTGTTGCACTCAGCGAAGTAGTTCCGTTTGATAATCTCGTAGCAAATCCTTTTTATAATACAATTACAGTTAATAAGGGCGACAGATTTCAAGTTGATAATGTAACGATAGATGTTCTTCGCGTTGCAAATCCCGAAACAAAGAGTCTTAATATAAATGATTTATCTGTAGTATATAGCATTACAGAGAAAAAAGACGATGGCACGGAGTTTCGCTTTATTGTTCTTGGTGACTTACACATTAACGGGGGCAGAGAACTTTTAGAGTTTTATAAAGATGAGCCTTCTGTTCTTAAAGCAGATGCAGTCCAAATGGCGCACCATGGGCAAGGCGGCGTAGAGCGTTCCGTATATGAGGCTATAGGTGCAAAATATACATTTTGGCCTACTCCTGATTGGCTGTGGACAAACACTCCGGGCGGTTGGAAACCGGGCACGGGACCTTGGCAGACTTTGGAAGTCCGCAAATGGGTAGAGGATATGAATGGAGAATTTATAACAGCAATGGAAGAAAATGCTGTGTTTGATACTGAGAAGATTTGAATGATTTTTTGATGGTATTTTTTGCTGTTGAATTTTACGAAGAATTAACATATAATAATTACAGCGAAATAACAAGGGGGAAGATGTATGCCGAACATTAAACCTGTATCAGATTTAAGAAATTATAATGAAGTTTTACGAGATATCGCAGTAGGTGAGCCGGTTTTTCTTACCAAAAATGGTCGCGGCAGGTATGCTATTGTTGATATAGATGATTTTGAGAGAACACAGGCGACACTTAGGTTGTTGAGTGAACTGGTTAAAGGCGAGTCTTCTGCTAAAGAAGAGGGTTATGTTGGTATTTCTGAAGTTGAGAGACTTTTGGGGGTAGACGATGGCAAAAATTAACTTTTCGCCTACAGCAATAAATGACTTAAAAGAAATAAAATCATATATAACAGATGATTTATGCAGTGAAAAGCCCTGGTAAATATATTGCTTTTTACAAGTTGGACGGTGACGAAGCACATATTATACGTGTGCTCTACGGCAGACGTAATTATATCCAAACACTTTTTGATTTGCCCTGTGAGTGATTGGAAGTTTAAAGATTGTTTCACTATAAAAATTTTTCCAACCTTTTTCAAAAGCTGTGTCTATATAGGTGAAAGCTTTCAATGAGGTACAAACAAGTGAACAGACAAGATGCTGAAAAATTTATAACAGAATATTTAAAACCTATATTTGGATTTGCTCTTAAAAGGTGCAAAAATGCAGAAGATGCAGAGGATCTTTCACAAGAAATTGTGTTAAAGGCTTATCGAGCGTTGCTGGTAAAAGATGATATTGTGGATATAAGTAAATTTATTTGGACAATTGCCCACAATGCCCTCAGCAATTATTACCGTGACACTTCCAAAGCTGTTATCGGTGTGCCAATTGATGATGTGGCGGAAATTGCGGTTGCTCCCGACACTTTTCCGTATGAAGAAGACGATGCTGATTCTATTATTCGTTTGCAAAGCGAAATAGCTTATCTTTCAAAACTTCAACGCAGAATTGTAATTGCTTATTATTTTGAAAACCGTAAGCAATCCGATATTGCAAAAGAATTAAATATTCCCATTGGCACTGTAAAGTGGCACTTGTTTGAATCAAAAAAAGAATTGAAACGAGGTATGAAAACTATGAGAAAAACAAGTGAACTTAAATTTAACCCTATTAAATTCAGCTCCTACAGCATTTCAGGTTCTGTCGGAACAAAATCTCCGGACGAATTCTTACGTTCTATATTGGCTCAAAACATATGCTATTGTGTGCGTAACGAAGCAAAGGGTATTAATGAGATTGCCGATGACCTTGGCGTTTCGCCCGTGTACATTGAATCAGAAGTAGAAGTTCTTGAAGAATACGGCTTTTTACAGGCACAAAATGATAAATACATTGTAAACTTCATAATTAGTGAGCCAACAGTAGAACTGTTTACTATACAGAATAATATGTATAAGCGTGTTACTGATTTATTTGCAAACGAACTTTATGATGAATTAACATCATCAGGTATTCTTGATGATACTGATATTTTGTGCGGACATACAGACCGTAATTTTGTACTTTGGTCGCTGATTCCTTATATCGCTGCTTGCTCCGGCGAGAGTCTTATTGACGAGAGTATTTCGTTTGAAGAAGTTGCTACAATTCGTCCGGACGGCGCACATAATATTTACCATACATCCGTAGCGCCTACGGAAATTATACTTCCCGACGACTACGTTCACATGAAAAATTGGTGCGGTCCAATGTGGAATAGTGATAATAAGCATATGTTTTGGCAGATAGACAGTGAGTGGTCTGACCACAAAAATAGCAATAAGCTTATATATACAGACGAAGTAAAACGCATTCTTTCGCTGTACGACAGAGAATTGCTTGGGGAGCGCCTTTCAAAAGATGAATATGCGTGGCTGGCAGAACGCGGATACGTTAAAACTAACGGAAAATATGATGAACAGTTCGCGTCCGTGTGGCAGATTGTAATTTTAGCAAACAAAGAGATTCAAGATAAACTACTTGCTATCGGTGAACGCATAAAGGCAAAGTACTTGAATGATTTCAATACACTGAAAACTCCTTTTGTTGAAGCTGTGCTAAACTCTGTACCTGCACACCTCAGAAAAGTTCAAGCATTTGAATTGCAGTATGTATTTCATTCTGATGGATTGTTCGTACTACACTGTATTGCAACACTTCTTAACAACGGCAAGCTAAAACCTCCTACCGAAGAACAGAAAAAATCACTTACAACACTTATTGTTCAAAATTAATAATGACGCCGAGGGTAACTGTCATGGTAACTCTCGGCAATATTTTTATAGACTTTTTTGAAAATTTAGTATATTTTTATAAATCAATGTAACCAAATTGAAAAATGCCACACTATTATTATGAAAGGAGAGCAAAGATGCAAGAATCGAACGAGATAAAAGATAAGCTTATCAACGAATTTAGCGAAAACTATGCAGAAAAGATATTTTACTTTTGTTTGAAAAAGACGGGTAACCCAAATGACGCAGATGATTTGACACAGGATATTGCGTTTCAAATTATTATGGCATTAAACAAAGGTACAATACCGAATAATTTTTCTGCATGGATATGGCAAATCGCGCGTAATCGTTATTCTGTATGGGCAAAAGAAAAACATAATCGAAATGAATCAGTAACCGATACAGATGTATATGATTATGAAATTGAGGACGCTAACGAAAGCATTTCTGATGAATTAATACATTCAGAGCAGATGGCTTTGCTCAGGCGTGAGTTGGCATTCATCAAGAGCGATTACCGAAATATTGTCGTTACTTATTATATAGAAAATAAAAGTATTCGTGACATTGCATCAGCACTTTCACTTACGGAAAGCGCGGTAAAACAGAGACTTTTTCGCGCAAGAAACATTTTGAAAGAAGGTATGGAAATGGCAAGAACATTTGGAAAACGCAGTTATAACCCTGAAAATATAACATATGCGGCAGACGGAGCTCAACCTACAGGTCTGCCTTGGAAAGCGGTAAATAGAAAAATACCAAATAATATTTTATTACAAGCAAACAATAACCCTTCTACACTTGAAGAATTATCCATTGAACTTGGTGTGGCACTTCCGTATATGGAGGAAGAAGTGAACCTACTCCATCAAGCTACGCTTCTTGAAAAGCAAGGAGATAAATATATAACTAATTTCTTCATATTGGATAAAGAATGTCGTATGGAAATCTATAACGCTCTGCGTCAAGAATCAAAAGAAAGAAGCCGCTTGATACGTGAACTTATAGAAAACAGATTGAATGAAGATCGTTCGGCTTTTTGTGAATATCCTCATATAGAAGATAACACTATTCGTTGGTTTTTGGTTCCGTTCGCTATTGATGTGTTGAAAGAAATGGTGCAACAAGAACAGAATCCTAATGGATTATACGGAGGCTTTGGCGGTAAGTTGCCTAAAAGGGCTAATGGAGAATCTTGGGGATTTGTTGGTTATGAAACGGTGGAACTTCCGGAAATAACCATAATGGGATGTAATGGTTATATCACTGATAGTGGTGCTTTTAATGTATATAAATGCGGAGATTATTCTATGTGGGAGCAATGCGGAGAGCCAAACAGCCAAGAAGTCGAATTAATGTGCAGCTGTATAAAAGAAAACAAAAAAATATCTTCATTAAGCGATAATGAAAAAAGAGTTTGGGAATCGATAAATGGCAGGTATGCTCATTTGTCCGAAGACGGATATTTAATTCCTGATATTGTCGTAGTACGCGGAAAGGAGGGAGAACCTCCGTCTATTTTACCGGATGACCTACAGTGGCTTGCTCAAAATGTGACGGATCTGTATAAAAAGGTGGAGACTATATTAAAAAAATACACTCATCAGGTATTGCATAAAAATATGGAATTTTATATTGGTATGGAATTATATGCAATGCGTATGATGGCCATTCATGATCTGGTTGAAGAAGGTTATTTAAAATTGCCCGATGATCCCAGTAAATCTTCGCTTGGAATGGCTCTTTTTATAAATTGATTCTTTTGACATATCCGGTTTTAAAGAAGTTTTGATTGCGATATTTATGTCGGTTACACAAGGCGTTTTGGTTGCGGCGGCGAGTGTTTACTCTAATCAGATATACAAGCAACTTTCTGACGATAACAAAGGCAAATAAAAGTAATAAAAAAACCGAACTAATCTGATTAGTTCGGTTTTGGTGACTCATAGGGGAATCGAACCCCTGTTTCCGCCGTGAGAGGGCGGCGTCTTAGCCTCTTGACCAATGAGCCTCAAGCTCCGCTATAATACAACATAAAGAAACACTTGTCAACCACTTTTTTTAAAATGTTTACATCTATGATTCGTTAACCAACTTTCCGCAAATATGTTCAGGCGTCAGCTCCAAAAGTAATGTCACAGGGGCAAAAGCTTTGATTTCTTTATTAATATAATCTTCGTCCTGCGTAAACTTATGACTGAGCTTATGGGCAATATCTTTTATCACATCAATATCATTAATTATTTTTATCGTACCGAAAACAATTACACTTTTTACATTAAGAGCCCATTCGCCCTCTTTGCAATACCCCTTGTCGTATACGCAGAAGGAAACTTTACTATCTTTAACAAGCGAATCATTTCTGTGACCGCTTCTGCCGCAATGAAAATATATTTTCCCGCTTTTATCGTCATAAAAATGATTCATAGGCATGCCGTAAGGGTAACCGCCATCTCCGTTTACACTAAGCACGCCGCGAGTTTCATTAGTTAGAATCTCTACACATTCCTCCGATGAAAGCTGTTTATTCTTTCGCGTTAAATCTCTAAACATATCCTTACTTATTCTCCTTTCAAATAACAGTTACAATTATAACATAAAAAACTTCACTAAAATACTTTATACTTTTTTGCGTTTTTTAGAGAGATGCATATGATCGTTTGGGTTCTGTTTCGAAAAGGACAATAACGATGGAGTCGGTAAGCCTTGAAGAGTATGCAGAAAGAATATTATTTACGGCAAAGTAATTACATACTGTGCGAAAAAAAGGCGAATTAGACTGTTTTTGCATGTGAATATCAAGTTGCTGTTTGGTTGACAAATGTCAAAAAATGGTATACAATGACGAAAATTGTGAGAATGGTATTGTATTTTTGTGAGGGGATGAGGGCTTATTATGTTTTTTAAAAGGTCGGTTGTAGCTATTTTTGTTGTAATTATTGTAGTTTCTATATTTTCTTTTGGTGTTTTAGCAGAATCGACATTTGATACCGAGGCGAATTTCATACAAAAACACGTTGTGGTTTTGTATGATGATTCGGGAAGTATGACGCATAACGATAGAAGAGATTATGCGTTGTATTCTATTCAGATGCTTATGTCTTTGCTTGACACGGAAGATTCTCTTACTATAGTGCCAATGAATAGTGGGAATTACGCAGAGGTAGATCTTTCTAAAGCTGATCGAAACGCAGAGGTTAGACGTGTCTTGGAAGGCTCATTTCTTGCTAAAACTCCTACTGGTAATACTCCAAGTGAATCCATAGGTAAGGCACGTCAAGTCTTAGAGAAAAAAGGATTGCAGACAAGGGAGAAGTTGTTGCTAGAGGAGAGTAATTCGAACTATTATCTTGTAATTCTGACCGATGGTGCTTTTGAAGACAGGGTGGAGGTTTCTTATCTTGAGGATAGAATAAGGGCATATCTAAAGGATTATCCTTCATTACATACCCTTTATCTTGGATTTGGTGGCGCTGTTGACTTGGCAACATCACCACTTTTAAACGAAATGCTTCTTTCGTCATATGTAGCTTCGGATGTCCCGGGAATAATTCAAACAATGCAGGAAGTAGCAAACTCATTGTCAGGTAGGTATACAATTCCCAATAACGAGTTTGCTGTAGTAGGTAATAAAGTGACAATTGATCTTTCTAAATATGGGTATTCAATGAGTAGCCTTTCCGTTATTGCACAGGATTGTGATGCCCAAATAAGCAAAGTGACTCTTGACGGAAACAACCTAGATATTACAAATCCATGCATTATTTCTCCAACAACAAAACTACCTATACAAAAAGGTTTTACAGGTGTTATTAGCGGTAAGCCTTGTTTATCAAAGGGCAACCTCGAAATTGAGTTTACCTCTGAAGTAAAGAATATTTCGTTACTTGCTAAACCGGCTATTTCAATAGATGCATATCTTGAACATTGTGATAATGGCACATACAGGGAGATTGATGCTCAATATATAAACAGCAAGCTCTCTGCAGGAGATAAAATTAGAGTTGGATATAGAGTGTTTGACAATGCTAATGGTTCACCTGTTGATGTTAAATCAATATTTGGCGATGTTGAAACGAAGGTTACATATGCCGGTGAAAGTTTTAAATGTGGCGAGGATTTCCCTCTTGTACTTGGAACAAATGAAATTAGCGTAAAAGTAAGCCTTATGAAGGGCAAATATGCTATGTATGACTCATTTACTTGTTGTGTTGAGGAGGATCCAAACCATTATCGTATTGAGGTTGAGTTCACAGATAAGGTAGACTCAATGACAAAAACTACAAAGTCGATTTATACGATATATGTAGCAAATAAACCATTAACTTCAAACCAGCTTGAGGACTATACATGGGCAGTGTCGTTGAAAGACCCTGATGGTAATGAAGTGCCTATTAAGAGTACTTTGGGAAGCGATGGTAAAATACAGACAACAGCATCCTTGGAACCGGACAAGTTTGGTGAGTATACCGAGTCATTTATGATAGAATCTTCTGCAAAGCTTTCGAGGACACACGAGCATACAGTAGCATATTATCCGAAAAATATTGCAGTGCAGCTTGTTTCTGGTGGGGGATTCAGTATAAGTGAATCTGAGCTTGCGGATGGAAAAAGTGATGAATTGAAGTTTGAACTTTTTGCTGATGGTAAACCTTTTTCTTTTGAAAATAGTATGTTGAATGTCGCACTTGATTTTGATGGTGTTAATATTTCGTCATTTGCTAATATAGACGGTAACACTCTTGTATATAAGCCAAAGCTTTCTGATACAGGTAAAGGAATTCTTGATGTAGGAGAAAAGACAATATCATTAACAGTTAATTTTCCTGATGTGCCTGAATTAACAAGCACTGCAAGCGGTAGTTTTACATTGACTCCGTCTGTCTACACTGTAGAACCTGTTCCTTCAGAAAATAAAAAGATTGATAGATTTAAACTAGAAGAAAATAATGCTAAGTTACATTTCAAAATTTTAAGAGATGGAACACCACTTAGTATGGCAGAAATGAAGGCTCTTTATGATGAAGATAAACTAGTTATAAGAGATACAGGTACTTTTAGTGGTTTTGTTGAATGGTTTTTGCCTTGCAATAAAAAGTGTATTGTTGAAGAAAAAGACGGATATGGAGTATTAACCGTTTCTGTTGTAAATGATCAACCGTGGATACCAGCATTCTTTACGTCAATGTTTGTTGCGCAGATTGACGAAAATGTTGGCGTGACACTTGAATTCAATTCATGCAGTGGAACTGATAGTTTTATTTTTAATAGTAGTCCTTGGTGGGAATATCTTTGGAGAATAGCTTTGTTTATTGCAATTGTATATGTCATAGTACATATTACTTGTTATATTATAGGCTTTTTTACATGCAAGCTACTCCCAAGCGGAACATTTCTTTATATAAGCTTAAATGCTACTAATTTTTCGGTTATTCCAGAAACGGTTAATATTACAAATAAAGAAATAGTTGTTTGGCATATTAAGAGATTTTTACGTCTACCCATTCCTTCAGGCAATGAAAGATTACCTTCGCTTTTGGACCATCAAGTATTTAGCTCAAGTGGATGGCTGACTGGCGAGTTTAGATACGACAAAGAAAGAAGACGTTTTGTATTTGATGCAACAAGCAGTTTTCAATATATGGAATATGTTGCTGATGGCATAGGTGGACAAGCTGCTGATGATTATAGGAGTTACATACGCAATTTTAGAGATGCTGAATATGAGGGCGATGAGATAAATAAGCCTCGTATTATGTCTAAGAATGTATCAGCTTTTTATCGTGGTAACGGAAATTTCAAAACATCAGGTGATGAGTCGATTCCTTTCTGCACTTGTTGTGGAAAGACAAAATCAGGTAACAAGTTTGACGGCAAAATAGTACACTTTGTGGAAAAATTTAAAAATTAATTCATATGAGAAGGAGTAATTAAAATGAAAAACATTCTTTTAATCGGTGTTGGCGGTACTGGAAGTAGAGCTGTTGATATTTTCTTTAAGAAATATCGTGAGCTTGGCAAACAAAATGATAATCACATTACCGCACTTGTTTTTGATACTGATGCAGGTGATATTAATGAGATTAAAGAAGCAACACCTGTTGTAATGACTGACACTGCAAGTGTTGGTACGGTTTGTGATAGATTGGGGAGAGCCCGCCTGCGTGAGTGGTTCCCATGTGATGACAAGGCTGTTCGTGCTCAGGAATTGCTTCGTGGTGCGTCGCAGTGGCGTAAAAAATCGTATCTTGCTTTTCTTAACTTAATGAATAAGCCTTTGACAAAGGCAAAATTTTTAGGTGCACTTGAGCGTATGGTTGCAAACCCGGGAGCAGGTTGTGAGATATATGTTATATCTTCCGTAGCTGGTGGAACAGGTTCGGGTTCGTTTATACCGATTGCACTGTTTGCTAAACGTTATTTGAGAAAAAAATTGAGAAAAGATCCTATTGTTAACGCAATGATTGCATTACCGGAGATTTACGAAAACAAGCAAACACCGGAAAATAAAATCAAAATTTTTGCAAATGCATATGCTATCCTAAGAGAGCTTAATGCTATTAATCTTGTTGCGAGAAATTATAATGCCGGACGTACAGCACAGAAAAAAGCACCTATTAAGCTTCGCATTGGTCATCCTGATGATACTAACGTAGGTGTGCTTTTTGATGCTTCGGATGAAAGCTTCTGGACACCTGAGGCTGCTCCTTTTTCACAAGTATTCCTTCTTGATAAAATACCTTGCATAGAGAGTATTGAAGCTCATGATATTGTGTTAGCCAATTCACTGTATGCGATTTTATGTACAGATATAGGCGAGGCTTTTGATAGTGAATTTTCAAATCATGAGTTGCTTCGTTCGCAGAACAATGGTAGTAATGCTATTTATGCGGGCATATCAACATCACAAATTCGTTTCCCGGTAGATTCTGTACTTAATTATATAGCGCATAAGAAAACTCTTGATGCATGTGATGGAGAATGGCTTATACTTCATAAGGCTATTGAAAATAAGATTAAAGAAAAAGAAAAGGCTGCGAAGGAACAGAGATGTCGCCTTAGATTGAAAGAAGGAGAATATGCACAGATTGCATTGGAAGAGCTTGCTTCACTTGAAGACAAAGGCGGAAACAACGAATTTCTTGAAATTATTGATCGTTGTGCAACAGAGCATGATCCTGAAACAGGCAAACCTATATATACAGAGACTGCTGTTGACAAATATTTTGAGAAAATTGTGGAAAACATTTCAAAAAAAATCACTGACTTACAAGGGACCGAAGATGAACTTGTTTCAACCTTTAACTTGAAAAAAGGCGCAAAATGTCAACCGAATGCAATGACAGGCAAATATAATACAGCATATGAGCAGCTTCTAGCATATTTTATAAAGTGCATTCAGGACATAAAGGGTTCTGCCACGAGCTTAGCAGACTCTATTTTAACATTAGATGCCAAGAAGCAGGACTACGCAGAAAGTGATTGGTCTATAGTTAAGAATATTCTTAGCAAACCGGGTGAAAATGGCGGATATTTACATCCTGTTGCTGCTTTTGTGCAGTTATGTCGTTTAAGAGTTTTGATTAATAATAAAATACAAGAAATGGGAGGCTATACTGCATGGCCGGAAATCACTGAACGATTTGTAGAAAGAATACAGCCGGCGCTTTGTAATATTTCTACTGACAATGTAGATAACGACGATACTAACGGAAAGAAGAGTGACATAAAGTATAATCGTAGTAAGAGTTATTATGACAGGCTCGGAGAATCACGCTTTAATTCGTTTGCTTCGTCTGAAACAAGAAATGCATATATAAAATCAAAGACGAATGTTGTTGCTGATATCATGGTACTCAAGGGTGATGCTTTATCAATTTTAAAGAAGATTAATTGGGCAGCGCAAAACCAGTTGGTTGCAAAAGTATTGTTGTTAGTTGCTGAACAATTGGATATTCTTATCAGTAAATATCGTTCTTTCTTTATTCGTTTCGATAAGGAAAAAGAAGAGCTTAGAGAGAGTACAAAATCTTCTGAGAGAATTGATGTAGGAATTGTTGACAGTGTTATAAATGTTTATTCTTCTGTTGAAGAAAAGAGAGAGATTCTTGCACAGGTTATGTCTGACGGTGGTCCAAGTACAGAGGCAGAAGTTAGAACAGTAGATAACATTATCGGTGTTGGTGTATTTGAAAGTGCATATAAATCAGCTATTGCAGCGTACTCGAATACTAAGAATTGGAATGATAATGACTCTGGTGCCTATAAATCATTGTTTGATAATATGGTAAATGTTTATAAGAAATTTATAGGCAAGAGCGAGGAGTTCCTAAAGATTGCAAGTAAGAATGTAGTTGAACTTATGTTCGAATCTTATAACAAGGATAATATTGAGGCTAAATTTACAGAGGACTTTGCTATGGCACAAAAGCTTGCAACTCCTTCTTTGATGGTAAATGAAAATGGAGATTTGACAGATCTTGTAAGACCTTCAACTATTATCGTATACATGTTGTCATATGAAACTGCAAGATATATAAAGAAACATGCAGATGATTTTAATCTTCACCTGCCGGCAGACCAGACAAACGAGAAGAACGTAATAAGTGCTTGTACGGAGGAATTTATACAAAGATATTCGGGTAATTCAGGTGCTAGAATTGCAATTGTAAACTCAATTCCCGATCAGGTTATTTACTGTACAGGTGAAATAATGGATGTATCTCCTCTGAGAATTTCAAAATTCGATGAGATGGGCGAGGATAACATTTACTATAGACATTATGCTACTGCGTTGTACAACCTCAAGAAGTATGACAGTGATATGTGGAATCCTCACTTGGGTAATGGCTTCCATAAGCGTGGCTTCTTACCCTATATGAACGAGCTTAAAGAGAAAGATTGTGATGTTCAGGTTGTAAAAGCATTGTTATATGCTTTGTCTCAGAACTTGATTACTTATAGCAGATCTGTACGTGAAAATGACAAATATTACTTTGAGTTTGAGAACAATAGAATCAGAACAAAGAATGGTGGCTACATCAATTGGAAGAATCTAGCGCAACTTATTGTTTGGCTTAGAGATGAAGATGATAAGGTATTGGTATGGAGTAAGGAGTTTGATGATGTTATTGCTGAAGAGTGCAAAAAACTTCATGTTGTTACAAGTGATACAGGAACACAGATTGGTCAATTGGAGACTTCAATAACAAAAAGTTCATTTATCCAGTATCTCACTAGTAATGCATTGTATGAAGATCCGGCATTTGGTGATAAGAAAGGTCCGACAATTTTTGAGTTTGCAAATCAAGTTAAATGTAGCGAGGAATTGGGTTGCGACTGTGATGATGCCGAAAGAATCGTAATTGTTGCGGATTCTATCTTCAAATTAATCTGCGGTGCCCATGCTGATATGAAAAACAATCCGGATCGCTTCATTTTAGTATATAACCAGCAATTGGATAAAATATATGAAGCGTTGGCATCAGCTAGATTTATAATTGATGCAAAGAGAGATTGTAGAGATCAGTATTCTGCTTTTTTGGCATGGCTGCATCAGTCACATGCGTTTGATGCGATATCAAATGACGCTGATGATAATGAAGTTGCAATAATTAATATCAATGCAAGATATAACATAGCCAGCAACCAGAAGATTACGAATATTCTTGATAAAATTGCCGGCACTAAAGTTGAGGAAGCAGCATCTTCCGAAGATGATTCTGATGATGTTTAATAACTAATATATTTGTAAGATCCATCACAACTGAGATAGCTTTTCTCAGTTGTGATGTTATCGTTATTCTGAAAGGCAAGTTATGGTATGGAAAGGCACATTTTTTTGTTGGGTATCGGCTCAACTGCGAGTAAAATTGTAAATACAGTTGCTCGAAAGACACAACAATTAAATATTGAAGTGACTTGTAGCGTTATGGATACGGATCAAAGAAATCTTGATAAGCTTGATTCTGTCTGCAAGGTATCTCTTGCAACACAAGATTGCATCGGAGATGTGGTGTCACGTCTCGGAGAGGAATCTGTAAGCAATTTATTTCCGTGCAAAGACAATAAGGCAGAAAACGGCTTTATAAACTCTTTAAGCTGTAGCAATGGTGCCGGTTGTTGGAGAGCAAAAGGACTTCTTTTGTGGGAAGATTTTATTTCAGACGATGATAGAAGAAGAGCTTTATTTGATACCATTGACGACCTTTTAAAAAGCGCAAATCACAGCGAGATCGAAATTTATATTATTTCATCTCTCGGGGGAGGCACCGGTTCGTCATTGTTTGTGCCGGTTTCGTCATACATCAAGCAATATATCAAAACTGCGACAAGCAAAGATATAAAAATTAAGGGATTTCTATTGGGTTCTGATATTTTTGAATCTATTGTCTCGGCAGAACAATTTGTGAGAATCAATGCAAATGCTTACGCTACACTTCGTGAGCTGAATGCTTTTATGCAAAACGAAGGTAGTGCAACATTTTCGAAGATATATATGTTCGAAAGGCATCCATCTATAACAAATTTAACATCATATGCAACGTATATTGCAGAGGTTGTTAAGATTATCATAGGTAATGATGATCTTAAATCTCGTGAAGATGGTTGCATTAATGATTTCGGTTTTGCTACTGCAGCATTATCAAAAGTAGTATATCCGTTTGACAGTATTGTTGACTATACGGCAAGACGCTTTTTGACATCAAAGGCTTTTGATGAAATACTACTTGCTTATGCTCAGATAACAGAAAAATCTAAAAAATACGAAAACATTGACTTGACCGCAAGTGTTGACGAATATTTAAAATCAATTTTCGCTTACATAGACAATTTAAAAGTCAGCTCCGGTTGGGAATTTATTGGCAATATAGAAAAAAGTATTGCTGTAAAAGGTGAAATTTTCAAATCATTAAAGAAAAATAAGAAAAAAATATTTGAAACAGTTGAAAAGTGCAGAGAAAAATTCAATACTATTTTTGTTGAAGAAAGAGATGGCTTTGTGGCAGGAAAAGATGCCTTTCTTGCAAATGTAGATGGTGTAAGAAACAACATTTCGCTGATAGACGGAGTGATAAAGGAAAATGGTGTATTTGATAGTCCTATTTGTGCATTTGAACGGCTGTGTACTTTGTCAAGTAAAATAAAAAATATTTGTAGGGATTCCAAATACAGTCATTTTGATGATTTGGGTAATCTTCAGTTATTGCCTGATGATTTCTTTGTTATTTGCAAATCAAAAGCCGTTTTAAAAGGCAAATATGCTACAGCATCTGAAGAAAGGCTATTGTCTTTGATGAATTTTGATAAGAGAGTTTTGGGAAATAAGGACGAAGATTTATTTGCTTTTTCTAATGATTTAGACGAAATACTCAAGCACCTTTCAAATTTGCTTGTTTGCTCGTATTTAAAGGAGTTGAAAAAATCAGTTGATGGACTAATTGGCAAGTATATAAAATTCTTTGATTTATTATGCTTGAACAAAAAAGATGCAGAAGTTGACTTATCGTTATCATATTTTAGAAATAATGAATTTAACGGAAATATACAGTACATTTGTGCCTCTCTTGATGACAAAGATCTGTTTTATCAAAATTGTCAAAAGAAAATTGATGGATCAATATATCCCGAAAGCTTGTTTGATATTTGTTACAAGGAATTTGCAGAATACATCTTATTTAAAAAGGACAGTTCAGTGTCGGTTATGGATGTTTTTTCTGATATAGTCAAGCAAACGGGTAAAAGAATTACAGAGATGTTTGAAGATGAAACTATCAATGAAAACATATTTGATAAGTTATTTGGAACTGTTGAAACAACAAAGACAGAAAGATGTTTGCAAAAGGCATACCATTTTGCAAACACATTTATTAAAACTGATAATGAAGACGATTTTGAAAATTGCATGACAAGAGCATACTCAGCGGTATTAGTATCCAAAGGGGATAATAATGAGAATATTAAAGAAATATTATATCATTATCTCTTGGACATAGATGTTTTTGTTGACGCGGTCGAGATTAGTACAGAGGTTCATGAGAATGAACTGTTTTTCTATCGTGAAATTTCAAATATTGCCTTATCTGATATTATTTTTGCAAATGAAGAAAATGTTGATTCAGGCTTCAAGGATTACAATAAGGCTATAGCAATGATGCAAAAACAATATTCTCCTTTGTGGAATCCACATGTGTACTGTGATATGCATGAAGGAGGAAAGCTACCATATATTAGTGCTGTTGCACAAAAAAAATGGATTAAAAAGAGTGTAAAAGCATTGACTTATGCAATTGTTTCTGGACTGTTGCTATTTAACGAAAATGATACTGGAATTCCAAAGACATATTGTCTCTTTGAAAAAGAAGGAAAAAATCCATTATTTTTTAATGGTGAAAATATAGAAAAGGAAGATTATCATAATTTATTCATGGTATTACAAGCTGATGTTAAGTTGATTGAGAAATGGAGCGACATGTATGATAAATGCGTACAGAAAGAGCTGATGAATTTGCCTACTTTGCGTTATGGTTTGCATGCTTTGGAAAACATAAAAAAAGCTATAAATACTTGTTCTTTTTTACAAGAAATAAAAAAAAGCATGCTTATGGTGGCAGTAAGGGCAGGAGAGTATTCAGAAATGTTTGTGGAAGTTTGCAAAAATACAATATTTGATTATTGCAATGCACGATTTGAAGATGACAGTGATGAGTTTTTTGTAATCTACGAATCTGAGAAAAAATCCGTAAATAATGCCCTTGAAATGTTGGGTTATGTTTGTTAGTAGTATTTGAGAAATTACTATTGGTATAATTTCGAAAAGGAGAGAAGTGTAAGATGATTACTTACGTAATAAACACCTCTGAAAACAGAACATTTGAAAGCGATACTCTTTTTGATGTCGCCGGATATAATAAAATACGTTGGATGAAGTGTCGCCTAGATGAAATAAAAAGGTGTGCTTTGGAAATTTATGAGAAGCAAAACATATTGGCGGCAGAGCAATTTCGTGTAGCGGTTATTGTTGATTTTTATGGCTTTGACAGAATTAGAACTCCGTATGGTAAAGAAGGTTATGGGGAAGAAAAAGGTGTTGACCTTAGTCTTTATATGCCATATATAGAGATGTTTTTAGCGGATAATTTGATTGCTACGTTGGAAAGACAAGAAATGGTTGCTGCTGACTATGAAGTGTTCTATGTGCAGAGTTCAAAATTTGAAAGATACGAATGTTTGGACAACGCAGAGGAGCAGTTGAGATATATTTTGTCAGGAGCAGGCGAACCGGAATCTTACGATCTTTGGCAGAAGACAGATGAGAATGTTGAGGTTGAAAGTAAAGAGGTAAGTGATGAAAAAGAGGCGCTCTTCAGCGAGTATTCTCTCTATTGTACATCGACGGTTTCTTTAAATTTTAAGTTATCTGACTATCCGTATTGCGATGCTGTAAGACCATTATCTTTTTCTGAATTTTATTTAGCAGCTAATCAAAGGGCTGGAAACAATAAGGTAATACGCCCACATTATTATGTGACTTCATATGGTAGCGGTGCAGTTCGTTCGGCATATGATACATTATCATTATCCCTATATCTTATTAATATTTATGAGAGAGAAGAGTCTTTTCTTGACGAAGGAGATATGGAGGTTCCTCATATAGACGGAGATGTTTTGAAAGATGTGCTTGAAACATCGTGGGTTAAGCTTGCCGTTGCAAAAGAATATGCGGCTGTACATGATTCTAAGTATTATTCACTTAACCAAAATATCAATGAAATTAAGAATACAATAAAAGAACAAGAAAAAAATAGCATTGAAGATTCTTTGGAAAAACAAAGAACAGAAGTACTCTTAAAGTCAAACAAGCTTAAGAAATCTGTAGACACAATGTACAGATATATAAAAGAATGCGATGAAAAAGACAGTAATGCGGTAAATGAAGAAAACAGAGCGGAGTTTGATAGTATTTTTTCAAAGTATTTAGAAAAACGAGATTCAACAAACGAGAAAAATGTAGAACAGGATTTTGATAATCTAAGACAGATGGGGGCACTTGTTACAACCGATCAATGTCCTTCGCGAGAACAATATAATTATGCTGTTAAGTCAAGACAAAAGGACATCTCAGAATTGTTTAAACGTGCGTTAAGTGCAGAGTATCTTTCAATGGAATATAACGAAGAACGAGAAAAAGCCGAAGAAGCATATTACGAGTACAGTAAATGGCGTGCTTGTGTGAACAAAAGTGTATTGGCAGATTTATTGTTTTTGATTATTTCTGTTTTCTTTACAGTTTATCCGTATAAAGTTTTACAGGTTGACGGAATGTTTGATCTCACCATCGGCAAGGGTATATTGTTGTGGATAACAATAGCTGCAGTATCAGGTGTTTTTGTACTAGCGTTTCTTATTAATTTGATAATGATGGTGTTTAGAATGAAAGCAGAAAAAAATAAGATAAAAGATTGTTATATTACTTGTCTTGCGAAGCAAAGGTATTCTTTCTCTGAGCTAAGAAGACGTTATCAATATGAATTGATCAGAATAGAAGAAGCAAGATATGAGATTCGTCAGATTACGCATTTGTTTGAGTTAAATCTTGCAAAAGAACAACGAGTTGCTTATCACAGAATGATGTTGGAAAAGATACAAGACAAAGTTGGAAGTATGTTAAATAATCTTGGTGTTCAACCGGTTTATGATTCAGATCAAAGTATTTTTAATGAGTTTAATATCGAAAAATCGGTATATTCAAAAGATAACCGAGTATATCAGGTCTTTTCTATAGAAACAATTGAGAGACTTTTTCCAAAAAGAAGGGGTGAAGACTAATGCTTATCACAATTTTGAAATTCTTGTTTATTTTAATTGTTTTATTTATTATGGCATATCCGTTTTTGCCTTTGCCATTTAAGTTTCGCAGATTTTCTACGTTATATAAATTGCGTTATCCATTTCCTGAAAATAAAAGAAATATTTGGTTTGTTTTGCTTTCTATAGTATATATTTCTGTACTTGTGTCTTTGAGTGATATATATCATACATTTATCGAATGGATATATCAATTCGAATTCATGAACAAGTTGTTGTCAAAAACATTAAAGTTTCTTGGTCCACAAGTGAATTTTATTGCTTTTGTTGTTGTTTCAATACTACTCAATATTTTGAGTATCTATGTATTTTTGCTAATAAAAGCTCTTCTTAAGAGGCTTATTCCCGAAGTTGATCCAGAGAAAAAAGTTGCTAAAGAGAAAAAGAAAAAAGAAAAGGCTGAGAAAAAAAGAAAAGCTAAGGAAGCTAAAAAGAAAAAAGGTATTTTTGGATTTTTCAAAAAGAAAGATGAAGCTGACGACAGTAAAAATAATCCGGTAGAAAAGACAGAGGACGAACTGGAAAGCGATGATGATTCAAAGAATTATAGGGTGGCATATTTTGAACATTCTAAGGATGAATCTGAAACAGATAAAGAAACTGAAGACAAAGAAGAAGAACATAATAAACAGAAGAAAAATGAAGAAAAGATTCCTTTGGGTACGTTGATTAAGGAATTTGTGCTTGGTCTTTTCTTTGAGGGGGATAAATTCCAATATGCGCGTTCATGGCTTATTCGTGTGCGTAAGATTTTACAAGGTTTTGTATATATTTTAGGCGTAACATACCTTGTCCTTTTCTTTGTGTTGTTATTCTCGTTGGTTTATACTATGCCGAAAGTTTTGTACACTTTCTTGATTAATGTATTACATGTTCAGTATTGGTATATTTATCCGTTCCTAGCTATGATTGTTTTTCAAGAATTTTGTAACTTTGCCGATGCGCCTCCATTTCCAATGGAAACATTTGAACGCAATAAAAACGACGATGAGACAATACTTGAGGATAAGGAAGCAAGACTTTCTGAACTTCGTGCAGAACTTAGTAAGCGATTTGATGCTGACCACTATCTTAGATATTATCCTGCATTGACATCCGGAAAAGAAGTTGAGTATAAATTTACAAATGTGGCGTACGGAAGTGCGTTGGAGTATATCAGAAGGAACATGAAGGCATCTTCGGGTAGAGTTGTAAAGAGTTATTTGGAATGCTTGGATGCCATGTTCAATGATAATCATGTGTATTTTGCAGCATCATATTACTCTGAATTTGGTGAATATATGGCAGCGTATACGTATATACGACTGCTGTCGGGCGCAAGAATGATTTTCGTTACGTCTGATGTTTCCGAAAAGAACACATTGAAGACACACATAGGCGAAAGACTTATGGCGCTTACAGGAAGTTCTCAAAATTGCACATGGCGTATATGTACATCGGATGAAAGACTTGATCAGGCAGATATATTAATTGCCACACCGGCTGATTTTGCCGATGATGATATGATTGAGAAATATCCGGGATTTTTTGATGAAGTGTGTAATGCAGTGTTTATCGATGCGGATAAAATGGTCGTTTTTGACAGTTATCTGTGTCTTGTTATGGCAAGCAGATTATTAAAGGCTACAGCAAACAGAATAATATTTACATTCTTAAGTCTTGATATGCTCAAGGGATTTGCGTCTGCAACGTTGCCAAAGTTCTTCTGCGTTGATAAAGTGCTTAGCTTTAGCAGTGCAAGTGAAAATGAAGAAGTAGAATATTCACTTTGGAATAAAGAAAGTAAAAATCATCGTATATACGATAAGAACGGACAGGTGCTTACAGGGCTTGAGAGTATCATTGCAGAGCTAGCATGTGAATATGATGTTGATGGAGTTAGAGTAATGACACAGGCTCCGATTAGTCATGCTGACAAGAAAATGCTGGCACTTCATGGTGTTGAGATTAACAATATGTATCGCCCTGTATCTGACTTCAATTATATGATATATTCTGATGATAGATGCAATTTGCCGGCGGCAATCTATGCTTGTACAAGATTTAGAGGCAAGAAACGCTCTGTAGTAAATATTCTATGTAAACCATATATGCTTAGAGAATATTTCATGTCAAAGGCTGTTTCTGAAAGGTATATTAATCGTTCTTCCTTCATAAAGCCAAGGGTTACAGAGCATGCCGAACGTCATAAAATCAGCTTGCTGCGAATTTTTTGCGATGCCACAGATGCTAAGGGAATCCCTGTTTCTGTCTTTGAAAACAATGTAAGAGCAGCTATACATAACGCTGTTGAAAGAGACGATGTTATTTCATCTGCATATTGTCGCAAGATTATAAGTGAATGGAATATAGAACTTTTAACATACAAAGAGTTGGCAGGTTATTTGATTGCAGGACTCTTTGATAGGGAAAATTGTTCTGTAGAACTCAGTGCGGCTCAAGGCGTAAAGGATTTCTATCTTATTATTGAACCATATAAGAACAATGGTTTTAACGTTGTGAATGAAAAACACATTGTTTTCAGCAGAGTTAAAGAGGTATTCGAGAGACTATTTGAATGCAATCAAAAAGTTGTGATTTGTCTTAATGATACTATATTGGGCACTATTGATACGTTCCCGACAAGAACACATTTGGAATATATTGCAGGCCAAAGTATTATTTATGATAATACTGAATACGAGATAGAACACATATCAGATGACGGGGCATATATATTCCTGCGTCGTGAAAATTCAAAGATCAGGAATTGCCTTGATACTGTTCATTTGCGCAGATATGATATTAAAAATATAGAATTCAAAGGAAAAACGGGCGTACTGCACAGTACAAAAACTCTGTTGGAAGAGATTAGGGTAACGAGAAGCCGTATAGAGTATATTGGCGAGACGTATGGTTTCTATTCGATTACGACAGACAGACAGACTATAGATTTTTATCGTGGTGCAGAAGGTAATCCTCACGTTAAAGAACGCAACGTCCGTAATATAAAAGAAGGAAAGGCGCTTCATGTTGAAATCATTTGCCGTATGGAGTGTAACGACGGAATGCGTATGCTCCTCAGTGCAGTTTTCAATGAATTTATAAAGACAATATTCCCTCATGCATACCACTGTATTGCCATTGTTCCAATTCTTGCGGAAAAATTGCCGTTTGACGACGAAAATGAGGCAAAATCTGAAATTGACCGTATAAGAACACTGTATCCATACATAAAGTCAGCATCTGAAGCATTTACTGATACGGACAGCAAGAAAATGCGTTTCCTGTTTATTAATGACTGTTCAGAAGATGTTGGTGTTACCGATTGGTTCTATGACCTTTCTGCATTTTATATGCAGGAATTTTTGGCAAATGTGTATTCATACTTACATTGGTTACAGAAACATGAAGACAAACAGCAGTATATATACTTTGGCGGAGAGTCGTTGCCTGAGTGTTATGATCTTGTGAATCTTTGTGAGTTGTTCAAAGGTTTCAATTGGCGTCTTAGTGATGATGGTCAGAAGGACTTTGAAACAGCTAATGATGTTGATGTTGAAGAAGAAGAAAAACGCTGCGCTTTTTGTCATAAAGTTGTTGAAAGTGGCAGATATGAGCGCTTTGACAACCATCGATATATCTGTGTCGAGTGCTTTAACACAGTAAGCGACAAGAAGCTTCTTGTTAAACTGTATAAGAAAGTAAGGGAGTATCTTGAAAAGAACTATTCTGAAATCAAGTTCGGAGAAGCGAGTGTCGAAATTGATTCACTGTACAGCCTAGAGGAAAATCAGGTGTTGAGCGAATATTATTATAAGCTTAATGAACTCAATCGAATTATATCTGTTGAAAGAGATAATCCTGAAACTAATGTTGAAGTTTCGATTTTGCGCGGTATTATTGAACTTTGGCAAACAGACAATAAATTGTCAGTACCGCAGTCAAAGGCTCAGGTATACTATGAGGAACTTTTGTATTTGCGTAGTCTTGAAAAGCACGAAAGTGCAAAGTGGATTTACAATGCGTTGCCGAATAGTATAAGAGATATAATCGATGAGATTGACATATACATAAATGGAACTACTACCATGAAAAATGATTATGTTGAAGATGAAATATCAGATGAAGCTATTGAAAATGGCTCGGCTGATGATACTGGTAATTCGGATACTGAAGGTGCAGAAAGCAATATTTCGCCGAATGCCGGAGAAGATGATGAGTCAAATGATAAGTCTGCAGCAAACAGTACAGTAAAAAAGACCTCATTCTCTTTTCTTGTTGCCAGCACAGAAGAACCGGAAAGCAATGAATATGATGATGATTTTGGCGAGGATATCGATGATAAACTGTATCATCCCGATATGCTTCCGAGATTCTGGAAGAGATATCTTAAAAAACAGCGTATAGATAACGAGGAGGAGGAAGACGTTTCTAAGGCTGAAACAGAAGAAGATATTGAGGAAAATGCAGAGGAAAAAGTTAAGAACGACGATACTGACAAATCTAAGGTAGTTGTCGACGAATCGGAGAATACTGTTGATACTGAAGAGAAAAATACGGATTCTACTGATGAGCAACCTGCAGAAAGTGGCGACATGAATGATTCTAGTAATTCAAATGACGCGAAAGACGCAAAAGAAGCGAAAAACTCGAAAGAATCGAAGAATTCAGAAACAAAGAAGAAGAAAAAATCGTGGATGTTCTGGAAGAAACCTTCGGGCGAGGAAATTGTTCCGTACGAGGAGGAAGAAAAAATAAACCCTGAAATTAGATTCTATAATGAGCTTACTAGAGCGTGTTTTGATTATAGCGAAGAGCCTATCTCAATAGGGGGATTGTCCAGTGCTGCGGTTCAAAGAATTTACTATTTTGTTATTTGCGATTTTCCTGAGTTGTTTTGGGTTGAGGGATACAAGTATTCTGCAACGTCGCTTTATGTTAATTATCGTTGTAAAGATGCATACGGTAAAATTGATATTAAACAAATCGAAAAGAAACGCAAAGAGCTTCGTAAAGCCGCAAAACCTTTTATTAAGGGCATATCAAAGAAAACAGACCCATATGAGGCCTTTTTGAAAATTTACAGAAGGTTGATATTGACTTTAGATTATGATGGTAGAGGTTTGGCTATGGGCAATGGTAAGGATTTGACTAAAGATGACAACTTGAGGTCTCTTTACAGTGCTTTGGTTGAGCATAAAGTTGTTTGTGCCGGATATGCTGTGGCTATGCAGTATCTTGCCCAGTCTATTGGTTTAGTATGCGGACACGTAATAAGCGAGGATGATGCCTGCGGAACTTCATGTCATGCATTCAATATGATAAAGATCGGAAAGGGTGTTTATTATGTTGACCCCACATGGGGAGATTCTTCTAACACTAACACGGGAAGTGAAAATTCTGATTTGGTACAATATAATTACTGTTGTGTGCCTTATAATGAATTTGTTATGGCTCCGCAGAGTGATGTTTGTTTTCATATGCCGAGACATGATATTTTCCCTGATAGCATTAAGCAGATAGCATATACGAACCATGAGTATTTTCGTTATAATAAGGCATACTTCACTAGTTATGACATAAATCTTATCGTAGATGCTTTTGTGCGTGCTGCAGAGAATTATGATAAGCGAGAAATGGGTAGATTCAGTGTGGGATTGCGCTTTAGTAATTTGCCACTGCGTGAACATGTTAAAGATAAGCTCTGTACGCATAAGGCAATTCACAATGTGGTAGAAATGGCAACGCAAAAGCTTTCTAAAAACAGACATAGGAAACTCTTAGAAGGCACTGTTGCCGTATCTGCTCCACAAAATGTACCTGTATTATATTTCTATTTTGATGAAGAATAATAATATTACAAATGTTGTGAAAAAACAATAAATAAGGTGTTTTAACTGATGAATATCAATTATAAGATAGGAGAAGAGATTTATGAAATGGACGATATTCTTTATTATTGCTTTTGTTAGTTTGCTTTCGTCAATCGTGTTTGCTTTTATCCGTGCCAAATCTCGATATAAAAGCGGAAGATTGTTGGACCCTGCAAAAATAATGTTTGTAGGAGTTGTGTTTTCTGCAGTATTGTTATTTATTCCATTGTATATTAAGGAACTTGGAAATACCGAGTGTGGTATTTTTGAAACAATTTTAATTTCAATGCACAATATGATAAGATTGTTTATTGTTGATGGTGAATTTAATTTTGTCGCCTCAAATATTGCAGGTCTACCCCCGGCACTTTTTAAAGGATATTCGTGTTTATTTTCTGTGTTATTTGTTCTCGCACCTATATTAACATTTGGTTTTGTATTGTCCTTTTTTAAGAATATATCTGCATATAAAAGATATATTACACATTTTAAAACTGATGCATACATTTTCTCGGAGCTCAATGAAAAATCGCTTGCACTGGCAAAAAGCTTGTATGATAATGATCATAAAACTAGAATGATTGTTTTTACAGATGTTTTTGAAAAGCAGGAAGAAGGAGTTTTTGAGTTGATTGAGCAGGCTAAAGAATTGGGAGCTATTTGTTTTAAGAAAGATATAGTCACCAACAATTTTGCTATTCACAGTAAGAAGAGTAGTTTGTACTTTTTTGTAATGGGAGAGGATGAATCTGAAAACATCAATCAGTCCTTAAAAATAGTTAAAGCACTAAAATATAGAGATAATACAAGATTGTATGTTTTCTCTTCTCGCACTGAGGCGGAGCTGTTATTGGCAAATGCATTTAACGAAGATGTTGTAGACGAAAAGAAACTTGAACCCCAAATAAAGGTGCGAAGAATTAATGATATTCAATCGCTTATAAGCAGAAATCTTTATGAAACAGGATTTGAAAAAATTTTTTCTACTGCCTATGAGAATGAGAAAAAAATAAAAGAGATTAATGCGGTTGTTATTGGTATGGGCAGATATGGTACAGAAATGACAAAGGCGCTTTCTTGGTTCTGCCAAATGGATGGTTATGAGGTTCGCATCAATTCATTTGACAAAGAAAAGCATATTGCAGACAGATTTGCTGCACTTTGTCCTGAATTGATGGATCATGAGCGTAATGGTGATTTTGAGACTGTAGGAGAAGCTCATTATAAGATATCGATTCACCCGAAAGTAGATATTTGTACAAGAAGTTTTGAGGATTATCTTTTGAGTCTACCCAAGACAACATATGTGTTTGTGGCTTTAGGTAATGACGAAGATAACATTGCTACAGCGATAAAATTGCGTACGTTGTTTGCACAAGCCGGTATGTTTCCTGTCATTCAGGCTGTTGTGTATGATGTAGATAAAAAAGATAATTTAGCTAACATTGTAAACTTTAAGAAGGAAGCATATAAAATAGATTTCATTGGCGACCGAAAAAAAGCCTATTCTGAGGAAGTTATTCTTGGATCTGAAGTTGAGGATCTCGCATTAGCCCGACATCTTATGTGGGGAGACGAACGCGATTTTTGGCAATATGATTATAATTATAAATCATCAATGGCTTCTGTTATTCATCGTAAAATGAAAATTTTATGTGGAATACCTGGAATCGAGAAAAAACCGGAGGAACGCACAAAGGAAGAACTTGTAGCTATTCGAATATTGGAACACAGCCGCTGGAATGCATATATGCGTTCAGAAGGGTACATTTATTCGGGATCAATAGAGAAAAAAACAAGAAATGATTTGGCAAAAATGCATCATTGTTTAGTGCCATTCTATGATTTGCCACTAAATGAACAAGAAAAAGATGATGATTAACAAGGAGGAAAAATATTATGGCAAACAGCAAAACAAAAGAAATTCCAAATGAGAAAAAGGAAGAGTTTATCAATATTCAGACGAAATTTGAGGCATATACAGGCAATGAACCGTATATTTTCGTTAGTTACTCTCATAGAGATGTAGAAAAAGTATATCCAATTTTAGATGCTTTGTATGATCGCAAGTATAGATTGTGGTATGACGAATCATGTGAAACGGGAAATGATTTCAGAAATGAGCTTCGTCAAAGAATAGAAGGTTCGGAAGCAGTATTACTTTTTGTTTCGGAGTCCTCAATGAGTTCGCCGTTCTGTGGAATGGAGATAATCGTTGCTCGCGAAAATGACAAGAGGCTTTATCCGATATATCTCGATAACACGACCATTCCTCCTGCGTTTCAAATTCTTCTTGCAAATACGCATCACAGCACTTCGGATAATATGGACAAGCTTATCAAATCAATGATAAGGGATCTGCCTGCAGTAGCTATGGATAGATTGACTACTGAGGGTAATGTACTTATGAAATGCGAAGATAATGGTAAAACAATTGAAGTTGATGATGGAATTAAGGAAATTAGTGCAGAGGCATTTAAAGGACGCAGAGCGCTTCACCATATAAAGCTCCCCGATTCTTTGGAAGCTATTGGTTTAGAAAGCTTTAGAGGATGTAATAATCTTAAAGAAATGGAAATTCCGGAAAATACTATTAGAATAGGTGAAAGTGCTTTTCGTGACTGTACTGCCATGAAGATGCTTATAATCAAAAACAACTGTATTAAAATAGGTGAAAGAGCTTTTGAAAACTGTGCAGATCTTGTTGATGTTGCGTTGCCACAGGGCTTAACAGAAATATATGGTGGTGTATTTAACAGCTGTAAAAGCTTGAAACACATAGAGTTGCCTCAAAAACTCACGATTCTTGGCGAAAGTGCTTTTTCAGATTGTATTGTTCTTGAGGAAATTGATATCCCGGAAACAGTAACAAAAATCGATGACCTTGCTTTTAACGGATGTATTAATATGGGTAAAATCGAACTTCGTGAGGGTCTTAAGAAAATTGGTAAGAGTGCATTCAAAAACTGCCGTTCTCTTACGAAAATTAATTTACCTTCGACAGTCACAAGTATCAGTAACGCGCCTTTCCGTGGATGTGAATCATTGAAATCAATTAAGGTTGAAAGCAAAAATAAGCACTATAAGTCTGAACCAAATAAACGCGAGGGTAGCGATCACGTCTTGTTCAACAAGAATAAATCTGTTATCATTGCTTATCCTGCAAGCAGTCGAGAGGTACAATACGATATCCCGGATAGCGTTACGGTTATAAGTGATTGGGCATTCTGTGAATGTAAGAAACTTAATCGTATTACTATCCCGGACAGTGTTCACGAGATAGGTGAAGGCGCTTTTTGTAACTGCGCTCTTCTGGATGAGGTAGAAATCCCAGATAGCGTTACAGTTATTGACGATTGTGCATTCAGAGGATGTACAAATCTTGAAAAGGTTGTTATTCCAAGCAGTATAACAGAATTGGGATGGGGACTTTTTGATGGATGTGAAAACACTGTAACCGTATATTGTGATGAGGGATCTATTGTTCAAGATTATTGTCGCAGAAATGGTATCAAAGAAGCTAGAATATCTGAAAAGGAAAATGATTAATGGAGACAGAGACTGTTAAAAACTCATTTGCATCTAAGTGTTTGGCATTTATAAAAAAGAATGCTGTTATGTGTATTGCTTTTGTAGCGGCAGTTGTCACGAGTTTCATAATACCTGTGGATAAAGAATATATAGGTTATTTTGATTATAAGACACTGACTTGCCTCTTTTGTGTGTTGGCTGTCGTGTGCGCATTAAAGAATATTAATTTCTTTTATATGATTGCACGCAAAGTTGTTGAACTCTTTAAAACAGCTCGCATGAGTATTTTGGTGTTGGTATACATAACTTTTATAGGCTCTATGCTTATTGCAAATGATATGGCGTTGTTGACTTTTTTGCCTCTTGGTTTCTTGGTTCTTACATCAACAGGCAAGGAAAAATACATGGCATTTACATTTATAATGCAAAATATTGCAGCTAATTTAGGTGGGATGCTGACGCCGTTTGGTAATCCTCAAAATCTGTATTTATATTCCAAATTTGAAATAGATAATCTGGAGTTTATGGGTATTATGGCTCCGCCGTTTATAATATCTGTTATGCTGATTACTTTATGCTGCATAGTATTTGTTAAACCGGAGCCATTGAGCCTCAAAAATGAAAAAATAGTTTTTGAACCAAAGAAAACAGTCTTATATCTTTTGTTATTTGCATTATCAATTGTTATAGTATTTAGAGGATTACCATACTGGATTGGGTTGATTGTGATACCCACAGTGCTTTTATTCGTTGATAGAAAAGCGTTGAAAATGGTAGACTACGGTCTGCTGTTTACGTTTGTATTTTTCTTCGTTTTTGCAGGAAATATGGCACGTATTGAAGCTGTTCGTGATTTGTTTTCGATGCTTTTGGGCAAGAATACATTGCTTTTCAGCGTATTGTCTTGTCAATGCATAAGTAATGTGCCTTCAGCGATTTTACTTTCCCAATTCACGATGAATTATCAAGATCTATTAGTTGGAGTTAATATAGGAGGAGTCGGAACCTTGATTTCATCATTGGCTAGTTTGATTACTTTTAGAGAATACACAAAACATAATCAAGGTAAAACAAAGTATTATATTGGTATGTTCTCACTCTTTAATTTTGCGTTTTTGATTATATTGACATTGTTTATGTTCCTGTTGAAACTATTTTAATATTTAGGATGTGCTTGCGAAAATTTGCAAAAACATCTGTTATATACACTGTAAAACATAACAAACGGAGGCACAATAATGGCAAAATTATCATATAAAACACGAGGCAACACGACACCGCAAGGAAAACAAAAAGTGTTTTTCTGCTGTCATCCCGACGACTTTCAGGGATACTTTGAGACAATTTCTGACGAAATATTAATAAGAGAAAACTGCGCGGTGTGGTATGACACCGAACCAACTGCAGAGTACGACAGCGAAGCATTTCTGGCAGACCTGAAGGAAATGCAGCTTTTTGTGATGCCGGTAACAACGAGATTGCTTGCAACAAAAAACAGGGCAATAGATATAGAATTTAAATTTGCTGTCGAAAATCATATTCCCGTATTGCCGCTGATGCAAGAAAGTGGCTTGGTTAAACTGTTTAACGAAAAGTGTGGCGACCTGCAATATTTGGACAAAAACAACAAAGATGATACAGCGATAAGCTATGATGAAAAATTGACAAAATACTTATCGGCTGTCCTAATCGGGGACGAGCTTGCGCAGAAAATACGCGAAGCATTTGATGCATATGTATTTTTAAGTTATAGAAAAAAAGACCGCAAATATGCGCAGGAACTTATGCGCTTAATTCATAAAAATGATTTTTGCAGAGACATCGCAATATGGTACGATGAATTCCTCACTCCCGGCGAGAACTTCAATGATTCAATAAAAGCAGCACTTGAAAAGAGCAAGCTGTTTGTACTCACAGTAACGCCAAACCTGATAAACGAGAAAAATTACGTAATGACCACAGAGTACCCTATGGCAAAAAAATCAAATAAGCCCATTTTGCCTGCAGAGATGACACCAACCGATAAAGCTGAGTTAGAAGAAAAGTATCCTGAAATACCATCGGTAACCGATGCACACGATGACAGCGAATTGTCAAAAGCATTGATGGAAGCTGTAAAAAATTTAGCGATCCGCGAAAATGACACGCCGGAGCACAACTTCTTTATAGGTCTTGCATATTTGGGCGGCGTAGACGTAGAAGTAGATCATGCTAAGGCACTTTCGCTTATCACGTCTTCTGCAGAAGACGGAGTAAAAGAAGCAATTAAAAAACTTGTGTCCATGTACAGAACCGGTGAAGGTGTAGCTCGTGATTATGAGATGGCTATAGAGTGGCAAAGAAAATTAGTAACTATGTTCAAGCAAGAATATGAGAAATCTCCAAGCGAAGATAGTGCGGATACATATTTTTGGGCGATGAACAGTTTAGGTGGGTTCATTTATGAATTAAGAAACATTGAAAAAGCTAAAAGCGTATATGCAAAAATGCATGAGTTTAGTGTAAGTGCACTAAAGAAATACCCTGAGTCACGTGTGTTAAAAAGAGATTTGTCTGTAAGCTATAATAATCTTGGAGCTATCTGTAAAGCGGAAGGTAACCTTACAAAGGCAAAAGAGTATTATGAGAAATCCTTGAAAATAAGGGAGATACTTGCAAAAGAGACAAATACAGTGGAAGCTCGCAGAGATTTGTCTGTAAGCTACAATAATCTTGGATATATCTTCAGAGAAGAAGGTAACCTTACAAAGGCAAAGGAGTATTACGAGAAATCCTTGAAAATAAGGGAGATACTTGCAAAAGAGACAAATACAGTGGAAGCTCGCAGAGATTTGTCTGTAAGCTATGTTAAACTTGGAGAAATCTATCAAGCGGAAGGCAACCTTGCAATGGCAAAAGAGTATTATGAGAAATCCTTGAAAATAGCTGAATCTCTTGCCAAAGAGACAAATACAGTGGAAGCTCGCAGAAATTTGTCTGTAAGCTATGTTAAACTTGGAGAAATCTATCAAGCGGAAGGCAACCTTGCAATGGCAAAAGAGTATTATGAGAAATCCTTGAAAATA